>JAURZS010000125.1 GCA_030653255.1 Burkholderiaceae bacterium
CGGCTACGAAGACAAATTCCCCTGGCAGTTGTCGGGCGGCATGCAGCAACGCGCCAGCATCTGCCGCGCCCTGATCCACGAGCCCAAGATGCTGCTGCTCGACGAGCCCTTCGGCGCGCTCGATGCCTTCACCCGCGAAGAGCTGTGGTGCATCCTGCGCGACCTTTGGACCGAACAGAAATTCAACGTCATCCTGGTCACCCACGACCTGCGCGAGTCCGTGTTCCTGGCCGACACCGTCTACGTCATGAGCAAAAGCCCGGGCCGCTTCGTCGTGCGCCGCGAGATCGACCTGCCGCGCCCGCGCGAACTCGAAGTCACCTACACCAAGGAATTCACCGACATCGTGCTGGAGCTGCGCGGCCACATCGGCGCCATCCGCCAGACCGGCGCGGCCGTCCCACAGTAAGGCCCCATGAACAAGCTCAATCGCAAACACGTGGAGCGCTGGGCGCCCTGGATTCTGCTCCTTGCCATCGTGGCGCTGTGGCAGATCATCTGCTCGGTCTTCGAGGTGTCGGAATTCATCTTTCCCAGCCCCTTGCGCATCTGGAACCAGTTCATCGAATACCGGGGACTGATCGCGGGCCACGCCTGGCGCACCTACTGGGTCACCATGGTGGGCTTCGGCATCTCCATCGTCGTGGGCGTGCTGCTGGGCTTCGTCATCGGCAGCTCGCGCCTGGCCTATGCGGCGGTCTACCCGCTGATGACCGCCTTCAACGCCCTGCCCAAAGCCGCCTTCGTCCCCATCCTGGTGGTCTGGTTCGGCATCGGCGTGGGCCCGGCGGTTCTGACGGCCTTCCTGATCTCCTTCTTCCCGATCATGGTCAACATCGCCACCGGCCTGGCCACACTGGAGCCCGAGCTCGAAGACGTGCTGCGCGTGCTCGGCGCCAAACGCTGGGACGTGCTGGTCAAGGTCGGCCTGCCGCGCTCCATGCCCTACTTCTACGGCTCACTCAAGGTCGCCATCACCCTGGCCTTCGTCGGCACCACCGTCTCCGAAATGACCGCCGCCAACGAAGGCATCGGCTACCTCATGATCTCCGCCGGCTCCGCCATGCAGATGGGCCTGGCCTTCAGCGGCCTCGTCGTCGTCGGCGCCATGGCCATGGCCATGTACGAACTCTTCAGCTACATCGAAAAACACACCACCGCCTGGGCCCACCGCGGCTCCCAGAATGATTAATTGGGGTCAGATTCCAATTACCCGATGAATGGCCATACAAGCACTCATTGACCCATGCCCTGGCACGCCCGACTGCAACTGGACTATCGGCTGGAAGCCGCCCGCACGGTCGCGCGTTTCTCCCACGACGGGCCGCTGCGCATCCTGCAAAGCATGCACCCTGAGGGCGACGCGGTATGTCACAACGTTCTGGTTCACCCCCCGGGCGGCCTCGTCGGTGGGGACACTCTGGACATCTCGGTCACGGCGGCCTCGGGCTCGCACGGGCTGATCACCACGCCAGGGGCAACCCGCTTCTATCGCTCCGATGGCGAGCCTGCAGTGCAGCGAAGCCACATCTCTGTGGCCGCTGGCGCCCGCGTCGAATGGCTGCCTCTGGAAGCGATCTGCTACGACGCCTGCCTCGCGGAAAACCACCTCGCAATGCAACTGGAAGCCGGCGCCGAGATGATCGGATGGGATCTGTGCGCGCTGGGCCTTCCGCACGCATCGCTGCCTTTCGAGCGCGGCAGCTATCTCCAGCACATTGAAGTACCCGGGGTATGGCAGGAGCGCGGCCTGATCGAAGCCGGCGATCACCGGCTGATGAACAGCCCGCTCGGACTCGCCGGACACCGCTGCATGGCCAGCATCTTCTTCATTGCCGGCACGCCACTGGCGCGCGCGCGTCGGCAGGGCATCCTGGACGCCGCACGCGCCGTCATCGACACCCACCCCCTGCAAGCCACGGCGGGTGCGACCAGCCCCCAGGAACAACTCGTCGTCGTACGTGTCCTGGCCCCCGTGGTCGAGCCCGCCATGGCCCTGCTGCGTGAGATCTGGGTGGCGTGGCGCAGCCAATGCTGGGATATGCTGGCACCGCCGCCGCGCATCTGGTCCACCTGATTGTCAACAATATCCCTCTCCTGACATAAACAGTCTTCAACAGGCCGGCGGGATTTTCCTGTATATTTATCTGCGGCAATTGTCTTATTGCCTACAATCTTGCGACAACTCGCCTTCCTCCTGCCATGAGCACAAAACCCCATTCTTCCGAAGTGCCTCGCGTCACGGAAATTCTGTCGCGCTACATCGTCAACAGCAAACCTGCCGATGTACCCGAGCCGGTCAAACGCGAGGCCTTGCGCTCCTTCCTGAACTGGATGGGCTGCGCCGTCGGCGGTTCGCAGCATGAAACCATCGACCGCGCGCTGGCAACGCTCACGGAGTTCGCCGGCAAGCCCACGAGCACGCTGATCGGCCGCAGCGAGCGGATCGACGCGCTGAACGCCGCCCTGCTCAACGGCATGGCCAGCCATGTATTCGACTTCGACGACACCCACCTGAACACCATCATCCATCCGGCGGGACCGGTCGCACCGGCCATCCTCGCCCTGGCGCAACGACAGCCCATCTCGGGCGCTGATCTGCTGCATGCCTTCATCATTGGCGTCGAAGTCGAATGCCGCATCGGCAACGCCGTCTATCCGGCCCACTACGACATCGGCTGGCACATCACCGGAACTGCTGGCGTTTTCGGCGCGGCGGCGGCGGCAGGCTGGCTGCTCAAGCTCGATGAGCGCCAGATGCGCTGGGCGCTCGGCACGGCGGGAACGCAATCATCAGGCATGCGTGAGATGTTCGGCACCATGTGCAAGAGCTTCCACCCCGGACGCGCCGCGCAGAATGGTCTCATGTCCGCCCTGCTGGCGGCCCGGAATTTCACCAGTTCGGAGCGCGTGCTGGAAGCGCCCCGGGGTTTTGCCCACGTCATGTCCACCGCGCGTGATTTCTCCCGCATCACCGACGGCCTGGGCGCCAGTTACGAGATCGCGCTGAACACCTACAAACCCTTTGCCTGCGGCATCGTGATCCATCCGGCCATCGACGGCTGCGTGCAGCTGCGAAACGAGCACGCGCTGAAGGGTGACGACATCGAAAGCATCGAGCTGAGCGTGCATCCGCTGGTGCTGGAACTCACGGGCAAGAAGACACCGCGCACCGGCCTCGAAGGCAAGTTCAGCGTCTATCACTCCTGCGCTGCCGCCATCCTCTGGGGCGCGGCCGGCGAGAGCGAGTATTCCGACGCCTGCGTGCAGAACCCGGTTGCGGTGGCGCTGAGCCAGCGTGTGGTCGCCAATGCCGTGGCCGGCATCCGCGAGGATGAAGTCCGCATCAGCTTGCGCACCCGGGATGGCCGCACGCTGACCAAGCATGTGGCACATGCCAAGGGCAGCCTCGAACGCCCCATGAGCGACGCCGAACTCGAAGAAAAATTCCGCCGGCTGTGCGACGGCGTGCTGCCCCCGCAACAGACCGAAGCCTTGATCCAGAAATGCTGGGGCCTGGCCGATCTGGCCGATGCCGCCGACGTCATTCGGGCCGCCGCAAAGTCCTAATCCGAGGGGCTGAGCCGCTGCATGATCCAGCGCGCCATGGCGGTCGCGCTGGCGTCCTCGCCCGGCATGGCCATCAGCTGCAGGCCCAGCGGCAGCCCCGATGCACGCAGTACCGGCAGCGAAAAACTCGGTCCGCCCAGCAGCGTCCATGCGGCGGCGAACTGCCGGCTGCCCGTTCCCTCAAGGCCCAGCGGCGCCGGCCCCGATGATGCCAATGACACAAAGGCGGTGCCGGGTGTCGCAAGCGCCTGCACTGCGGCGCGATAAGCAACACGCCAGGCCAGCAGCTCCCGATGATCAGCCGCCGTCATGGAGGCCGCGACGTTCATGAGATCCATCAATCGCGGCCCGACCAGATGTTCGCCGCAAGCCCGGTAACTGCGCAACGGCCACTGCGACTCCCAGGCAAAGACCCGCCAGGCCGACGCCGCAGCCTGAACCACCCAATCATCGACCGCCGCAACCCGCGGATCGGCGACGTCAAGGACCTCGACCCCCTCGGCCGCCAGCGTGCGCAATGCCCGATCGAGGGCCGCGCGGGATGGCTCATCCGCCTCGGGCCAACCGGCGGTGCGCAGGCAGATCAGGCGCTGCGGGCGTGAAGGCACAGGCGCCGCCGCTCCCTCAGCGGTGAGCAGGGACCCTGCAACCGCCGCGCCGAGAACCGTGCCCACCGCCCATGCGTCCTCGGCACTCCCGGCAATGACACCAAGATGATCCAGCGTCGGCGACAGCGGCTGCACGCCGTCTGTGCTCAGCGCGCCGTGCGTGGGCTTCCAGCCGTAGGCGCCGCAATAAGAAGCCGGTCGGACGATGGATGCCATGGTCTGCGTCCCCAGCGCCGCAGGCAGCAAGCCCGCTCCCACTGCCGCGGCCGAGCCGCTGGACGATCCACCCGGTGTGCGCCGCGGATCGAAAGGGTTGCAGGTCGGGCCGGCACGCCCTGCGGCAAACTCCGTGGTCACTGTCTTGCCCACGATCACCGCGCCGGCCTGCCGCAGCGTTGTGACGCAGGCGGCATCGCGGCGGGGCTGGAATCCGGCATAGATCGGACTGCCCATCTGCGTGGGCATGTCGCGGGTCTCGATGATGTCCTTCACGCCGATCGGCATGCCGTCCAGCATCGACAAGGGTGCGGCCGCGCGGTAGCGCGCGCTCGAGGCATCCGCCGCGGTGCGGGCTCCCGCCAGATCCACATGCACAAAGGCCCGCAGCTGCGGCTCCAGCAGCGCCAGCCGCGCCAGGCGTCGCTCCAGATAGTCGCGCGGCGTGTCCTCGCCCGACAGGAATCGGGGGCGGCATTCCGCGAAGGACTCGCTGTCGCCAGGCGCCAGCGGATAAGGCATCGGGCCCGACACAGTCATGTCGCAGGCGCCAGGACGCGGATCGGAGCTCCGCCGAGAAAGGCGGCAATGTCCTCGACCACATCGTGATAGAACAGACGATAGCTCTCTTGCGTCACATAGCCCAGATGCGGGCTCAACACCACATTGTCCAGGGCGATGAATGGATGCGTGCGCGGCAAAGGTTCCTGTCCAAATACATCGATCCCTGCGCCCGCAATGCGCCGGGCCACAAGAGCGTCGATCAAGGCCGCCTCATCCACCAGCCCCGCGCGCGCCGTATTGATGAGAATGGCATGCGGCTGCATCCGGGCCAGGTCATCCGCGCCGACGATGCCCTGCGTGCGCGGCGACAACACCAGGTGCAGACTCAATACGTCACTGGTCTGCATCAGGGTATTCTTGTCGACCCATCGGGCGCCGGCTTCGCGTGCCCGCGCTTCAGTGAGATTCTGGCTCCATGCAATCGGTGTCATGCCAAATGCGGCGCCGATGGCGGCCATGCGCTCGCCCGTGCGCCCCAGGCCCAGCAGGCCCAGTGTCTTGCCATGCAGCATGCTGCCCAACGTGCCCTGCCAGAGCCCTTCGCGCAGCCGCCGATCCTCCACCACCAGGTGCCGCGACACCGCAAGAATCAGAGCCCATGCCAACTCTGCCGTCGTATGCCCGGAAGGCCCGCCCCGCGTTCCGCAGACCACCACACCCCGCTCCTGGGCAGCGGCAACATCCACCGCCGAATTGCGCGGCCCGGTTGTCACCAGACACCGCAGACGCGGCAGCGCTTCGAACAGTGAGCGGGGAAACGGTGTGCGCTCCCGCATCAGGCAGACGATGTCGAAATCACGCAGCGCCTGCGCCACCTCGGACGCATTGGCAAAAGGCTGCGTGAAGAAAACGCATTCGCACTGCGCCGGCAGACTTTTCCAGTCCGCCATGCCCGGGGCGACCTGCTGATAGTCATCGAGGATGGCGATTCGAGTCATGGAAAGGCTCTCGCAAAAACTATATCATAGTAGGATTGCCTACAATCCTAAACTGGGCTAGCATTCTTCCAACCCAAGGAGCTCCTCGATGGCCGTCACGCAGTCTGAACTGGTGCGCACCTGGCGCCATGTGCTCGACATGTGCAAAGTGCACAGCGGCGAGACCGTCGCCCTGCTGACCCGCCCCGGCGCCAACGCACAGAATCTCGCAGCGGCCTATCACGCGCTGGAAGACATCGGATGCCATGTGTTCGAGCTCCAGCCGCTGATCAAATCACGCCCCTTGCGCGAAAACAAAGTCGCGATGGAGGCCCTGCGCAACAGCAACTTCATCCTCGACTTCATCGGCCTGCACCTGCTGCGCACCTACGAGCTCGATCTCATCACCGAGACCGGCGCGCGCATGCTCTACGTCGTCGAGCCGCCCGAAGCGCTGGTGCGGCTGGTTCCCACGGTGGAAGACAAGCTGCGTGTGCAGCGCGCCGGCGAAAAGCTGCGCGGCGCGCGCAAGCTGCGCGTGCAGTCGGATGCCGGCACCGACATGAGCGTGGCCATCGGCGACTACAAAGTCCTGCTGGAATACGGCTACAGCGACGAGCCCGGCCACTGGGACCACTGGCCGGCAGGCTTTCTCGCCACCTGGCCCAACGAAGGCTCGGCCAACGGGGTGGTCGTGCTGGAGGCAGGCGACATCATCTTCCCCTTCAAGTCCTATGTGCGCAGCCCCATCCGGCTCGACATCGAAGGGGGCTACATCCGCAAGATCTCCGGTGGATTCGATGCCGACCTGCTGCGCGAATTCATGGCACAGCACAAAGACCCCGAAGCCTATGCCGTGTCCCATCTCGGCTGGGGCTTGAGCAGCCGCGCGCGCTGGACCGCGCTGGCCCTGCTGGGCCAGGGCACCAATGGCAACGACGGCCGCTCCTTCGAGGGCAACTTCCTGTTCTCGACCGGCCCCAACACCGATGGCGGCGGCAAGCGCGATACGCTGTGCCATCTCGACATTCCCATGCGCAACTGTTCGGTGTCGCTGGACGGCGTGCCCGTCACTGAGCGCGGCGTGGTTCTCGACAACTGATACAGGCATTTCATGGACTACCAGATATTCGAAGCCGGCGATGTCGTCCTGCAATCCGGCCTCACCTGCCGTGGCACGAAGCTCGCCTACAAAACCTATGGCAAGCTGAACAAGGACCGGTCGAACGCCATCCTGCATCCCACCTCCTTCGGCGCGCAACACCTCGACGCCGAATGGGCCATCCGCGAGGGTGCGGCGCTGGACCCGTCCAAGTACTTCATCATCATTCCCAATCTGTTCGGCAACGGCCTGTCCTCATCGCCGAGCAATACGCCTTCGCCCTTCGATCTTGGCCGCTTCCCCCACTTCACGCTGGTCGACAATGTGCGGGTTCAGGAGCGCATGCTGCGCGAAGTCTTCGGCATCGAGCGACTCGCGGCGGTCCACGGCTTCTCGATGGGTGGCCAGCAGGCACTGCACTGGGCCGCGATGTTCCCCGACAAGGTCGGCAAAGTCATCGCCATCTGCGCCACAGCCAGACTGCCCGTGCACACCTGGGTGGTCTTCGAGGGCATCAAGTCCGCGCTGACCGGAGACCCGGCCTGGCGCGACGGCTGGTTTCACGAACATCCTGTGCGCGGCCTGCGCGCCATGGGGCGGGTCTATGCCGGATGGGGATTCTCGCAAGCCTGGTACCGCCAGGGCCTGTACCGCAGCTTCGGCGCATCTTCACTGGAAGACTTCATCGTCAGCCACTACGAGGCCCGCTTTCTCAAGCGCAATGCCAACGATCTGATCTCCATGATCTGGACCGTGCAGCGCGCCGATGTAAGCGAGCAGGACAGCTTCCGGGGTGATCTGGGCGCCGCCCTGCGCGCCATCCGTGCGCCCGTGCTGGCCATGCCCAGCGAGAGCGACTTCTATTTCACACCCGACGATGTGCGCTCGGAGATGGCCCAGGTCGCCCATGCCACCGTCTGCCCCATCCCGTCCATCTGGGGACATCGCGCCGGCAATCCGGTGACGCACAAGCCCGACGCCGACTTCATCAACGATCAGGTCAGTCGCTTCCTGGCGGCTTGACGGCGTCGAGGTCTATGAAGACCTCGCTGCCTTCGATGCGGATCGGATAGGTCTTCAAATCCGGGCACATCGGCCCGCCGCGCAAGCGGCCCGTGCGCACCTCGTATACCGCGGCATGAAGCGGGCACTCGATGCAATCGCCATCCAGATAGCCCTCCGACAGCCAGGCCTCCTCGTGCGTGCACACATTGCTGGTGGCGTAAATGACACCATCGATGCTGTACAGCGCAACACTCTCCTCGCCCACCTGGACCGGCAGCACGGCGCCAGGACTCACATCCGCCTGAGCGGCGCAACGTTGCCAAGCCATCAGCAAACTCCCTCATGAACCGGTTGAAACATGGTTTCTCTCATTGCAGTCACTCCCGCGCGCCAGGATCGCCGCCCGCATGATCGGCATAGGCCTGGCGCACCGCGCCGGGACGCACAGGCACCTGGAACAGCGGCTGCTGAAAGGATGTGCCGGCCGGATCGATGGCCCGCGCCACGGCATTGATCAGGGCGGGCGCCACCGCGATCACGCCGCACTCGCCGACGCCTCGGACACCCAGCGGATTGGTGGTCGGCACGGTGCGCACATGGTCCAGCCGGATCCGCGGAATCTCCGGGGCCGTGGCCACCAGATAATCCGCCAGCGTGCCCGTCTGCAACTGGGCGTCCGCGTCATGGACGATCTCGGCCAGCAGGGCGCCGCCTATGCCTTCGGCCACGCCGCCCACGACCTGGCCCTCGACCACCATCGCATTCATTTCGCGGCCCGCATCGTGGACCACGTAGTAATCGACCACGCGCACAAAACCCGTGGCCGGCTGCACCGCCACCTGCGCTGCATGCACGGCCAGTGCGAAAGTCAGCTTGTTCTGTGTGTCGAACACAAATTGCGCCTCGAGCGCCGGCTCGCCATTGAAATGCCGGCCTCCCGGAGCACAGGACTGTGCAATGGCGGCCAGTGTCAGACCGGTCGCAGCGCCACCGCGCCTGTACACCTGTGCGTTGCGCATTTCCAGCGAATCCGGCGCCGCATCGAGCATGGTGCCTGCCAGTGCCAGTATCTTTTGCAGCACCAGCGCGGCCGCGCCGGCCACGGCATTGGCGCCGACGACAGCGCCCCGGCTGCCGAATGCGCCACGTCCGAAGGGCAGCATGTCGGTGTCGCCAAGACAGACCGTGACCTCGTCCACGTCCACGCCCAGCGCCTCGGCACAGACCGTCGCGTAAGTGCTGTACTGTCCCTGCCCCTGCGAGGACATGCCCGACCAGACCGTGACCTTGCCATCCGTTCCGACCCGCACCTTCGCAGATTCAAAATTGATGAAGCCGGTCAGCTCGAAGCCGCAGGCCAGTCCCCAGGCCAGCGTCTCGCCGTCAGCGTTCTTTTGCGTTGTTTCCTGATAGCCGCTGTGCTGCGCCAGCCGCTCCAGCATCTGCGGATAGTCTCCGCTCTCGATCTCGCCGACTGCATCTCCAATGGGAATCCAGGCCGCAACCGGGAGGTCCACCGGCCGCACCACATTGCGCCGCCGCAACTCCAGGGCGTCCATGCCCAGCTGCCGGGCCACAAGATCCATCATGCATTCGACCGCCAGCGTCGCCTCGGGCTGGCCTGCGCCGCGAAAAGTCGCAAGCGGCGTCTTGTTGGTTCCCACGCAGCACACATCGACCTGCAGGTGGTCTATGCGATAGGGACCGGCCATGACCGAGGCCGCGACCTCGGCCGTGATGATGCCGCTGGTGAACACATAGGCGCCGATATCGGCGACCAGCCGCGCATTCATCGCCAGAATGCGTCCCTGATCGTCAAAGCCCAGCTCCAGCTCGGTATCGATGGCGCGGGAATGCGTCGTTGCCTGAAGATGCTCGAAGCGATCCTCGATCCATTTGACCGGTTGCCCCAGCACGCGGCTCGCGTGGCTGACAACCACGTCCTCCACATAGGGACGCGACTTCGATCCGAAGCCGCCGCCCACATCGCAAGCCACCACACGCACACTGGGTTCGGGCATGTCCAGCAAGGACGCGAGATTCTGGCGCAGCGCGTAATGTGTCTGGATCGAGCTCCAGACACACAGCTTGCCCGCAGCCCGGTCGAAATCGGCCACACAGCCGCGCGTCTCCAGCGGAAGCGGAACCTGGCGGCCGAATCCGAAGCGACGCTTGAGCCGATGGGGCGCGGCCTGCATCACGGACAGGGGCTCACCACGGGTGCGGGTGAAGGCGGCCGCCACATTGCCCACCCAGCTGTCGTGCAACACCGGCGCATCGGCCTGCTGTGCCGCCGCAACGCTTCCAACGGCAGGCAAAGACTCATATTCGACGTCAACCAGGGCGGCCAGATCCTCGGCAACATACCGGTCCGGCGCCACGAGAAACGCAACAGGCTCGCCCACGAAACGCACGCGCCCGCGCGCCAGAAAAGTCGGCAGGCCGCCGCGGATGTGCGGGTTGGCATACCGCAAGACAAAGTCGCGGTCGATGAAAGGCAGGTCTTCGGCCGTCAGCACCAGCAAGGCGCCCGCTGCGATCGCCGCCGACGCATCGATGCGGACAATGCGCGCATGCGCCATCGGGCTGCGGACAAAGACGCCATGCACCATGCGGTCCAGATGCACATCGTCTGTGAAGCAGGCCCGCCCCAGCAGCAGCCGCTCGTCTTCCTTGCGGCGCGGTGCGGCATCCACCGTCAGACCTGCGTGACTGTGCGGCGCGCTCACGGCAATATCTCCTTCAGGCACTTCGTCAGCGCCACCCGCGCGAGCTGGGTTCGCAGCGCCACGTCGGCGTGCAGATCCTGCGTCGGCGACAGCAGCGCGATCTCACGCTCCACCGCCTCATCGACAGCCGATCGTGCAAAGCCGGCCAGAGCCAGAGACTCGGCCAGAGCGCCACAATAATGCGGAACATTGCCCACGCCCCCCAGAGCCACCTCCAGCCGCGGCTGACCTCCGGCGGGGACAAACTGAGCGGCACATGAGGCAATTGCAAAATCCCCATGGCGGCGCGCGAACTCCGTGAAACAGGCGCGCGTTCCGGCAGGCGCCACCGGGATTTCGATCTCCGTCAGCAACTCTCCCGGCTGCAAGGCCGTTGTCAGCATATCCTCAAAGAAATCAAGGGCCGCAATGCGCCTGTGCGCGTTCGCACTATGCACATGCAACACCGCGCCCAAGGCCACCATGGTCACCGGCAGTTCCGCTGAAGGATCCGCGTGCGCCAGGCTGCCGCCAATGGTGCCCCGATTGCGGGTTTGCACATGCCCTACATACGGCATGGCGCGCGCCACCAGCGGCGCATGCTGCGCGACCAGTGGATCGCTGAGCAACTGATGCTGCCGCGTCATGGCGCCCACCCGCAGCGTGGCGCCTTCCAGGCGGATGCCGCTGAGCTCCGCGACCCGGTTCAGGTCCACCAGCACCATCGGGCTGACGATGCGCAGATTCATCATTGGCACCAGGCTCTGTCCGCCGGCGATGGCGCGGCCATCCGCGCCATGTTGCGCCATCAGGGCCAGCGCCTCAGCCAATCCGCCCGGGCGCTCCATGTGAAATTCGGCTGGCTTCACCGTGCATCCGCCTGAACTGCAACGCCGAGGTAGGCCTCCGCGATGGTGGGGTCCTGCAGAAGCTCCTGCGCGCCGCCCTGACGCACAACGGCCCCGCGCTCCAGCACATAGGCGCGTTGGCAGATCCGCAAAATGGCGCGGGCATTCTGCTCGACCACCAGCAAGGCCATTCCCTGCGACCGCAGCAACTCCAGCGCGGCAAAAATCTGCCGGACGATCAGAGGCGCCAGCCCCAGGGAGGGTTCATCGAGCATCAGCCCGCGCGGCCGTGTCATCAAGGCGCGGCCGATCGCCACCATCTGCTGCTGCCCCCCGCTGAGCGCGCCAGCAGGCGACGCCGCGCGCTCCTTGAGCACCGGGAACAGCGCATAAACCTTGTCGAGAGACTCCTGCAGGCGCTGTTTGGCGTCAGGCCCCTTGCGATGCAAATAGCTTCCCAGCACCAGATTGTCGAGCACCGTCAGGGACGGAAAGAGGTCGCGCGTCTCCGGAACCATGGTCAACCCCAGCCGCACGATGCGGTCCGCGCTCAGTCCGGCGACGTCCGTGCCAGCCACCTGCACACGGCCCGCGCTGGGCGTCAAGGTGCCCTGGATGCAGCGCAACAGCGTCGACTTTCCCGCGCCATTCGCGCCGATGACGGCCACCAGTTCGCCGGGCTGCACATTCACCGAGACGCCCTTGAGCACCTCCAGCCTTCCATAGCCACCGCGCAGATCTTCGGTCGTGATCATTCCGCGTCCCCGCTGCCGAGATAGACCTCCACCACCATCGGGTCGGACTGGATGTCGCGCGGAGTGCCCTGCGCAATCTTGCGGCCGCAATCCAGGACCATCATGCGCTCGGCCACGCTCATCATCAAATGCATGTTGTGCTCCACCAGCAAAACGGTGATGCCCTGGTCCGGCAACCTGCGCAGCATCTCCGCGAAGCGCTCCGTTTCGCGGTCGTTGAGACCCGACGCCGGCTCGTCCAGCAACAACAGGGAAGGCTCCAGCGCCAGGGCGCGCGCCAGTTCGAGCAGCCGCTGCTGGCCAAAGGAAAGATCCTCGGCGGTCTGGTCGGCCAGATCGGCGAGCCCCACGAACTCAAGCCACTGCATGGCCTTCTCGCGCCGTCTGTGCTCGTTGGCGCGCGCCCCACGCAGACCCGCGAGCCCGCTGAGCAGGCCGGCGCGCGCATGGCGATAGGAGCCGACCATCACGTTGTCCAGAACATTCTGGTCGCCGAAAAGATGAAGCGTCTGGAAAGTGCGCGCAATGCCCGCCTGCGCCAGCCTGTGGCTGGGCCAGCCCGTGGTCGAACGGCCATCGAAGGCAATCTCACCCGCGGTGGGCGCATAGGCAGCCGCCACCAGATTGAACATGGTGCTCTTGCCTGCGCCATTGGGGCCGATGACGCCGAATATCTCGTTGCGTTCCACTGAAAAATCCAGGTCCGACACGGCCACCAGCCCCCCGAACACCTTGGTCAGGCCTTTGACCTCCAGAATGGGATTCGAAGCGGCGCTCATGTCGTCGCTCCTTCCTTGGCTGCCTGCTGCGCGGTCAACTTCGCCGCAGCGCGCCTGCGTGCTTGAAAACCCGCCCAATACTCGATCGTTCCTGCCAACCCCTTGGGCAGGTACAAGGACACCGCGATGAAAATCACGCCATAGACCATCACCTTGTAGTCGCGCAAGGGCGCGACGATATCGGGCAGCACGATCAGCAACACGGCGCCCGCCACGGCCCCATAAGGTGTACCCGAGCCGCCCAGCAGCGCCGCCAGCAGCAACTCGAACGACGCGTTGATGTGAAAACGGTCGGGTGCAATGAAGGTCACATAGTGCGCATACAAGGCGCCGCTCAGCGCGCCCATGGCCGCGCTGAGAGCGAAAACCTTCACCTTGACGGCCACCACATGAATGCCCATCGCCGCGGCGGCATCCTCGTCGCGCTTGACGGCCAATGCGGCGCGGCCAAAATCCGAACGCCACAGATTCAGAGCCCCCCACAGACACAGCAGCGCCGCAGCCCATATCAGAATGTAGTTGGCCGCCTCACCCCGAATCACCAGCGGCCCGAACGCAATCGGCGCAATGTCCGGTATGCCCGAAGGCCCCAGCGTCACGCTGTGCCATCCGCTGAGCACCGACGCCACCACCAGGCCGAGTGCCAGCGTGCCCAGAGCCAGCAGATGTCCGCGCAGACGCACCACGGGCAAGGCCACCAAAGTGGCCACGGCCGTTGTCAGGATCACGGCCAGCACCACCGCCAGCACGGGCGGCACGCCATGGCGTGACAGCACTGCGCTAGCATAGGCGCCCAGGCCCACGAACGCCCCATGCCCCAATGAAAACTGTCCCGTCAGACCGATCAGCAGCACGAGGCCGAGCACCGATATTGCATAGATGCCAGCCAGCACCATCGAGCTGAACAGGTAATTCCCGCGAAACAGCACGAAGATACCGGCGAGCAACGCGATCAGAATGAAAAACAGCAGGCGCGAATCGCCTTCGCCAGGCAAATGCTGCTTCATCGGCCGCTCCCGAAAATTCCGTGCGGCCGCACCAACAGCAGCACGAGCAAGGCGCCGAAAGTCACCGCATCCTTGAACTCCGACGATATATAGCCCGTCGCCACCGCCTCCAGCAATCCGACCACCAGCCCGCCCACCACCGCGCCGGGGTAACTACCCAGTCCGCCGAAGATAGCCGCGATGAAACCATGCAGGGCGGCGGACAATCCGCCGTCGTAGCTCACGGAAGTCAGCGGCGCGGCCACGACGCCAGCGACTGCGCCAATGATCGCCGCCAGCATATAGGTGCGCATGGCCATGGTGCGCAGATCGATACCCACCAGCTGCGCACCGTTGGGATTTTCGGCACAGGCAAGCATGGCCTTGCCGGTCAGCGAGTGTTTGAAGAAAACCCACAGCGCCACCGAAGTGATCGCCAAGGTTCCCACCACCCAGAACGTCTGCGTGCTGATCGCCACATTGCCGATGGTGTATGGCGCCTCACCCGAGAACGAAGGCAGAGACAGAGGATCCTTGCCAAACAGCACCATGGCAATGCCTCGCACCACGTAGACGCCGCCAAAAGTCACCATCAGCGCAACCTCCGGCGCCAGCTTGCGCGAGGGCGACAGGGTCAGACGCTGAAACAGCATGCCCACCACACAGGTGGCGATCACCGCAACCACTGCGGCCGGTACCAGATGCCACTTCTGAACCTCTGTCAGCCAGATCGTAACCAGGCCCCCGACGATGACGAACTCGCCCTGCAGCAGATTGAGATAGCGGCTGACCGAGTAGACCAGCCCAAACCCCAGCGCCACCAGGGCATACATCGCACCATTGCCGAGACCCGCGACAAGAACCTGGGAAATGTTTTCCAGCATCAATCCACCTGCCTTATCGCGTGTCCCGCATTCAGTTCTTGATCATCAGGAACTTGCCGTCCTTGAACTGCCCCATGCGCTGTTCGCTCGGACCGGCGCCGCGATGCTGTTCAGGAGAGAAGTTGTAGACCGCATTCACGCCGGCATAGTTCTTGACCTGCTGCAGCGCCTCGCGAATCTTCAAGGGATCGTTCGAGTTGGTCCTGCCCAAGGCCAGGAAGGCCAGACCCGCCGCATCGAAACCGCTGCCGCCCGTGGAGTCAGGGCGCTTTCCGTACTTGGCCTGATAGTCCCTGAAATACTCGGTCAGCGGCTTGCGGCTGGCGTCCGAGTCGGGCAGAGCCTCAGGCCCGAGCAGAACCTTGTAGGTCGGGAAAATCAAAGTCTCGGGGGTGATGCCCTTGAGCAGCTCGGGGTAGTTGGTCGTGACCGCGCCGGTCGAGAACACCAGCGGCTGCTTCATGGCAAGGCGCACGTATGCGCGACAGACCACGGCGACGGCCGCGCCCGACAGGGCCGTGAACACGGCATCGGGGTTGGTGCCGCGCAGCACCGTCATCTGCGGCGTCACGTCCTTGTCGTTGATGTTGAGCCGCTCCGAGCCCACCACGGTCATGCCGTAGCTCGGCGCCAGCTTGGTCAGCCACGAAAACCCGGATTCACCGGTGGTATCGGTCGTGGCCAGGACGCCCAGCCGCTTGACGCCGCGGCGCTGCAGCTCCTGCAGGGCCACACGGTAGGAAGTCTCCTCGCTGGGCCAGACGCTGAACTGGAACGATCCGGGCGGCGGCTCATTGATGGGCGTGTTGTAGAGCACAGGCACCTTGGCCGCCTCGGTGGTCGGCAAAATGGCGCGCGCCGTCGACGACAGGCTCGGGCCGAGAATGACAGCCACCTTGTCCTCGGTCACCAGCCGCTTGGCAAAAGCCAGGGCCTTGTCGGGCGAGCTCTCGTCGTCATAGGAGAACAACTGGATCCGGCGGCCGTTGATACCGCCGGCCTGATTGACCTGATCCACGCGCATGCGCACCGACTTGATGAACGGGTCACCCAGAAAGGAAACCGCGCCGGTTTCGGAAGCGATGATGCCCACGCGGAAGGGCTCGGCGCCCTGCGCAAGGGCCGGCTGGGTCGCCACGAGGCCGAGCGCGGCTGCGGCCAGGACAGTGGCCTTGATGGCCTTGGACATTCTTAGCATGATGCACTCCGTGAAGTAGACGAGGCCCCGTTGCCGGGGGACGAGGAACATGCGCCGGCCGCGTCTGACGGCTGGCGCGAAGAAACAGAAAGGCCCGCGCTCAGGGCCATGACGGCGTCGACGATGCCTTGGTAACCGGTGCACCGGCAGATGCTGCCGGACAGAAGTTCGCGGATCTCAAGCTCTGTCGACGGCAGTTCGCCGCGCTCCATGGCGGCGGTGACAGTCATCAGGATGCCCGGCGTGCAAAAGCCGCACTGCAATGCATGGTGCGCCTTGAAGACCTCGTGGATCTCGCGCATGCGCCCATCCGGTGCAAGCCCCTCGACGGTGCGCAACGCACAGCCGTCAACCTGGACCGCAAAGGTGAGGCAGGACCGCACGGCCCGGCCATCGAGCATGACCGTGCAGGCGCCACAGGCGCCCATCTCGCACCCGACGTGCGTACCGGTCAGGCGCAGTTCATGGCGCAGAAAGTCCGACAGCAGCAGCCGCGCCGGGACATCGGCGCGCACATCGGCTTCATTGACCTTGCACTTCAATTCCATCAAAAGCTCACTGCGTAAATGCGTTCGAACCAGGGGCGGACAGGCTGACGCTCGATCTTGTCTTTGCGATCCCGGATTGTCAACAAAAATATAATCGGGGTATCTACGCAGAGCCCGATGCAGACTTCATGCCAGGCCCTCCGCACTTCCCCTTTCGCACTGAAATCGGACCAACGAAGGCAGGAACTCCCGGCCATTGTTTCGAAATTGACTATTGCCTACAATCCGAATGGTGATACAGTTTTGACATTCATTTCCTTCTCTCATCGCCATGACAGAACTCCACGTACTGCAGTCCACCTCTGTTCCCAAGGCCGTCCAGAAAGAGATCGAAAAAATGATCCTGAGCGGCGCCTTCGAAGCTGGCCAGAAACTGGGAGAGGTCGATCTGGCAGGCCGGCTGGGAGTCAGCCGGGGCCCCGTGCGTGAAGCCTTCCGTGGCCTGGAAGAAGCCGGCCTCATCCGGGTCAGTAAAAACAGGGGGGTGTTCGTGCGGGAAATCTCGCCTGTCGAGGCTGCCGAACTCTACGAAGTTCGCGCCGGCCTCGACGCCAGCGCCGGCCATCTGCTGGCAGGCCGAATCACCGATGCGCAGATCAAGGAACTCGAAAGCATCGTCGACAAGATGGATGCCATGCTGCTGCGCAACGACCTGACCGAATACTTCGTCTGCAATCTGCATTTCCACGACCGCATCGTCGAGATGGCCGGCAACACCAAGCTGCTGGAAATCTACCGCCGCCTCATCAACGAGACCCATCTGATGCGGCGCAGCAGCATCTCGCGCGGCGGCGGCAAGCTGGTCTCCAGCCAGGAGCACCGGCAGATCGTGCGCGCGCTGGCATCCCGGAATCCCGACGAGGCCGTGCGCGCCATGCGCAGCCATGTGATCAACGGGCGTGACCGCTACATGGCCAGCCAGGCGAACGCCGACATTTCTTCCAAACCTGTCATGGAGTCCACATCATGAGCGAGTCCGCACTGCTGGACATGCGCCACCTCGATACCCGGGGCGTGCGTCAACCCATTACCAGCGCATCCCATGCGCCGGGCGCGATCTATTCCTCCGAAGAAATTCTTGCGCAGGAAAAGAAGAACATCTTCATGAAGGAGTGGCTGTGCGTCGCCCGCGTTGAGGAGGTTGAAAAACCCGGCGACTACTACGCCACCCGCATCATCGGCGAGCCCGTGCTCATCGCCCGCAACCAGAAGGGCGAGATCAATGCCTTCGCGAACGTCTGTCTGCATCGCGGCGTCGAAATCGCGTCGGGCTGCGGCAACACCGAGACATTCACCTGCCCCTACCACGCCTGGGCCTATGACCTCGACGGCAAGCTGGCCAGCGCGGCTTTCATGCGCGAATCCAAGGATTTCGATCCCAAGACCAGCAGCCTCAAGAAGATTCACTCAGGCGTCTGGGCTGGCTGGATTTTCCTCAATTTTTCCGCCAACCCCACCCCCCTGGCCGAGGCACTGAGCGAGTTTGCCTCCGATGTCGATCTGCTGAAGATGGAAAATCTTCGCCTGGGCAGCAAGATCACACTGGACCTGCCCACCAACTGGAAGTTCGTCGTCGAAAACCTGATGGACGTCTACCATGTGCGCACCTTGCACTACAACTCGTTTGGCAAGCACCGCGGGCCGCCCGAGAACTATCCCTTCCATCTGCGCAAGAACGGCGGCACCTGCACCCGCTACGAAGCCCGCCCCATGACCCCCGGCGGCGAGACCCTGTTCGGCAAAATGCCCGCGCTGGCCAACGAGCCCGACAATTTCGCGATGTCTGCGCACCTGGCGCCGAACATGCAGGTCATTGCGCGAATCGACAATGTGCATCCCCTGGTCATGTGGCCCGTGACCGCGACCACCAGCCGCACCTATGTGTACAACCTGTATCCCAAGGAATGGTTCGATCTGCCCAACTTTGCGGAGCGCATCGACGTCTACGACAAGTACATGCGTCTGGTGCTCGCCGAAGACACGACCATGATGAACTCACTGCAGAACGGCATCACCTCGGCCAACTACGAGCCGGGCCGCTTCAGCACGCTGGAAAAAGGCATTCATCACGTGCTGAACGACTACTTCAGGCGACTCGATCAGTCAGCCTGAACCAGAGATCAGCCCGCGCAGCGTCCGGCGCGGGCGCCCGCTTCAGATTGCGACGAGTTGCCGCACGCCATTGGCTTCCATGTCCTTGCCCAGTCCGCGCGCGATGAACTCGCCGCGCTCCATGACCAGATAGTCATCGGCCAGCTCCTGGGCAAAATCGTAATACTGCTCCACCAGCAAAATGGCCATGTCGCCACGGTCGGCCAGCATGCGAATCACCCGGCCGATGTCCTTGATGATGCTGGGCTGAATGCCTTCGGTCGGTTCGTCCAGGATCAACAGCTTGGGCCCGGCCGCCAGCGCCCGCGCAATGGCCAGTTGCTGCTGCTGCCCCCCTGAGAGATCGCCCCCGCGCCGCCCCAGCATCTGCTTGAGCACCGGAAAAAGCTCGAACAGCTCCGAGGGAATGGGTGTGCGGGCAGGCTTGTACGCCAGCCCCATGCGCAGATTCTCCTCGACCGTCAGACGCGCGAAGATCTCGCGCCCCTGCGGCACAAAGCCTATGCCCGCACGCGCGCGCTCGTAGGGCGTGGCCGACTGGATCGACCGTCCGCCAAATTCGATGCTGCCTGTCTTGATCGGTACCAACCCCATCAAGGCCTTGAGCAAGGTCGTCTTGCCCACGCCATTGCGCCCCAGCAGCACCGTCACCTTGCCCAGGTGCGCCTCCAGGCTCACGTCCCGCAGGATGTGCGAGCCGCCGTAATACTGGTTGACGTTCTTCACGCTCAGCATGTTCATCGCCCCAGATAGACTTCGATCACGCGCTCATCCGCCTGGACCTGGTCCAGCGTACCTTGCGCCAGCACCGAGCCGTCGCACAGCACGGTGACGATTTCCGAGATGGCACGGATGAAGCTCATGTCATGCTCGACCACCATCAGGGAGTGCTTGCCCTTCAGCGCGAGGAACAACTCGGCGGTGCGCGCGGTCTCCTCGTCCGTCATGCCAGCCACGGGCTCGTCCAGCAAGAGAAGCTTGGGGTCCTGCATCAGCAGCATGCCAATCTCAAGCCACTGTTTTTGCCCATGGCTCAAGTTGCCGGCCTGGGCGCTCGCGCTGTCCGCCAGGTGAATGGTGTGCAGCACATCCAGCAGGCGGTCGCTCTGCGCGGAATCCAGCCGGAAGAACATCGACGCTGTCACTGCCTTGTTGGTCTTGAGGGCCAACTCGAGATTCTCGAACACCGTCAGTTGCTCGAACACCGTGGGCTTCTGGAACTTGCGGCCGATGCCCAGCCCGGCGATTTCCGGCTCGGTGTAACGCAGCAGGTCAATCGTGCTGCCAAAGTACACCCGGCCCTCATCCGGTCGCGTCTTGCCGGTGATGATGTCCATCATGGTGGTCTTGCCCGCGCCATTGGGCCCGATGATGCAACGCAGCTCGCCCGGTGCAATGTCCAGCGACAGCTTGTTGATGGCCTTGAAACCATCAAAACTGACGCTCACCTCTTCCAGGTAGAGGATGCGGCCATGGGTCACATCCACTTCGCCCGGCGTGTGCAGGCGGGAGAACCCCGCGGCGCGTCCGCCGGACTCGGTCTGCCCCGTCCTGGCCGCCATGGCGGCCCGGTGCGCCTCGATCCGGCGGGCGCCCTGCTCCAGCAGATCCGGCGTCATTTCTTTCTCCTCAGCAGGCCGACCACACCGCT
>JAURZS010000138.1 GCA_030653255.1 Burkholderiaceae bacterium
TGATCTCCGACGAGAAGCTGGCGGCGCTGGTGCAGGAGCATTTCGACCTGCGGCCCAAGGGCATCATCCAGATGCTGGACCTGTTGCGCCCCATCTATGAAAAGACCGCCGCCTATGGGCACTTCGGCCGCGAAGAGCCGGAGTTCACCTGGGAGCGCACCGACAAGGCCGCGACCCTGCGCGCCGCGGCTGGTCTTTAAGGCTCCTCAGAGGCCCCGAGGCCCTGGAGCCGCCTCAGCGGCCCTTGACCGCCTGCCGCTCCAGGCGGCGGCGCTTGCTCTTGTTGAGCACCTCCGACGCCACAGGCTGCGGCGCGTGCACGCGCCGCGCCTGCGCCATGCGCGCCTGCCGGCGCCGGCGCAGATGCACCACGACACGGACGCCGCCGAAGGTCAATACAAAGCAGGCCAGCGCCAGCAATGCGTTCAGAAGGCTGCTGTCCATGGTGCGGGCTTGCGGTCTGTGGCGGGAGCGCGCAGGCTTATTGCGGCTGGAAACCGCTGGCCTTGATGATGCGCGTCCATACCTGGGTATAGGCCCGCTCCTGACGGCCAAAAGCCTGCGGACCCATGTGGCCGACGGTCAGCCCCATGGCCGTCAGTCGGCTTTGCACATCGGGCAACAGCAGCACCTTGGCCACGGCATCAGAGAAACGCTCGATCACGACGCGCGGCGTGCCGGCCGGCGCGAACACGCCGTAATAGGGCACGTCCTCGAAGCCGGCCAGGCCGAGTTCGGCGAAGGTCGGCACGTTGGGCAAGGTGGCCTGGCGCGCATGGCCCAGCACGGCCACGACACGGATCTTGCCGGCCTTGTGGTTTTCGATGAAGTCGGGGATGGACCCCACGCCGGCGGCGATCTGGTTGCCCAGCATGTCGGCCATCATGGGCGCGCTGCCCTTGTACGGCGCGGCCTGCAGGTCCAGGCCGTACTTCTGGCCAATGAGCTTGACCAGGAACTCGGGCACCGAGGCCGGCGCCGGGACGCCGACCGTGCCCTTGCCGCCGCCCCTGGCCTTGACCCAGGCGACGTAGTCATTGACCGAACTGGCGGGGGTGCCGCCCGAGACGGCCAGTGCATTGACGAAGCTTGCAAAGCCCACCACGGGGGCGAAGTCACGCGCCGGGTCGAAGCCCGGACTTTTCACAACCTGCGGCAGTATGGAGATGGTGTGGTCGTGCGTCAGGAAGAAGGTGCTGCCATCCGCCGGCGCGGCCTTGAGCGCCTGGGCCGCGATCTGGCCGCCGGCGCCTGCACGGTTCTCGACGATCACTGTGACGCCGAGCTGGTCCTTGAGCTTGTCGGCCAGCGTGCGCGCAATCACGTCGGTGCCGCCTCCGGGGGGAAAGCCCACCAGCAGCCGGATGGTGCCCGTCTGCGCCTGCGCCAGGCCAGCGGCCAGCAGCGCGCCGCACACCAGGGTCTTGAGGAGCGTACGCACGCCCGGGCCACGTTCTGAATGCAACATGTCGAATCCTCGCAAATGATTGAGCCAGACCGCTATTGTGTCAGCCCCGCAAGGGGCGCTGCGCGGGCCAACCCGGCGCATTGACGCCCTGCCTGCCCGATGCCTCAGGGCAACTCGACGATGCGCCTGTGAATGACCGGCGGCGATTCGGCGATATGGAACTTGAGCTTGCGACGGCGCAGCGCCGTGTCGGCGGCCGTCAGGCGGTCGAAGCGGCGCAGGTGTTCGGTCCAGGACTCGTCGACAACGCGCTCGGTGAAGCGGCCCGGGTCTGAGACGTCGCGCAAAAGCTCCCAGTTGATCGCCCCCTGCCGCAGCCGGCTGCGCCGGCTCTCGCGCATCAGTTCGAGAAACTCGGCGGCGCGATCGGGATCGATGCGGTACTCGATGGTCATGACCACGTGGCCCTGACCTGGCGGGAACTTCGGCGTCGGTGCCTTGAGCTCGCGCGAGGGCGTCAGGTCCTCGTCTTCGGCCTTGTTCACCACCAGCCACTGCGAGATGCGAATCGCGATGACGCCGCTGAACGCAGCCAGCGTGATCGCCGTGGGCACCGACGACCAGGTCGCGATCTGCCCCCACAATGCGGCGCCCGCTGCGCTCGCGCCCATGATGCCCATCTGGTAGATCGACATGCCGCGCGCGCGCACCCAGTCGGGCAATGCCAGCTGGGCCGACACGCTCAGCGAGTTGACGGTGGCGATCCAGACCATGCCGGCGATGAACATGGCGGGCGCTGCGATGAGCAGATGAGGCGCATAGGCAACGCCCAGCATCGCCACCGCCTGCACTATGGTGCCACGCATCAGTAGCCGCTCGCCGCCGATGATGCGGCGCAGGCGCGGCAGCAGCAGCACGGAGGTGATGGCGCCCAACCCCATGGAAGCCAGCAGCGTCGTGAACACGCCAGCACCCCCGGCATGCAGGCCCCGCGCCACCAGGGGCAGCAGCGCCAGCAGAGCCGTCGAATGAAAAAAGAACATGAACACGCGCAAAAGCACCGCGCGCAGTCGGGCAGACTGCCCGACGAACTGCAAGCCCACCCGCATGGCGCTGATCAGTCGCTCGCGCCCCAGCGGACTGGGCGCATGTTTGCGGCGCCAGCTCATGATGACGAAGCCGGAGATGACGGACAGCACCGCATTGAGCACGAACACGTACTCGGTGCCGGCGCTGGCGATCAGGCCGCCGGCCACCAGCGGGCCGGCAATGCGCGAGGCATTCATCGCGATGCCATTGAGCCCCAGGGCCGCCGGCAGCTGCGCGCGCGGCACCAGCTCCGGCACGATGGCGGAGAACACCGGCCAGCGCATGGCCAGGCCCACGCCATTGGCGAAGGTCAAGGCCAGCAACAAGGGCGCCGTCATGGCGTCGGCCACGGTCACGGCGCACAGCACGAGGGCCACCCCCGCGACCCAGAACTGGGTGACGATGAAATACCGCCGCCGGTCCAGGATGTCTGCCAGGGCGCCGCTGGGCAACCCCAGCAGGAACATGGGCACAGTCGATGCCGTCTGCACCAGGGCCACCCACAAGGGAGTGCTGGTGAACGAAGTCATCATCCAGGCCGCAGCAACATCGTGCATCCAGGTGCACAGATTGGCCGTGACCCAGATGCCCCACAGCATGCGGAACACGGGCGAACGCAGCGGTGCGAACGGCGACAGGGCCGCACGCTCAGCCGCAATCGACTGCGCGCTGTGGGCCCCTGGATTCGGCTCACTCATGCCGAGCGTCAGTCTGAACCCAGTTGCAGCCGGTTCGGCTGACGTCGCTCTATGGCGTACTTCAGCAAGGCGGCGCTGCGGAACACGCCATGGGCGAACTTTCCGTAAGGCAGCGTCAGGAACAGAGCCATCACGACACCGAGGTGCACGGCCAGCAACAGGCCCATGAAGCGCGTGTCGCGCCAGGCCAGCAAGGCCAGCCCGGTCAGGCTGACCAGAAACAACAACGCGATGAAACCGCGGTCCATCGGACGCTGGGCCGCGTCGCCCTGGGCCGGATCGCGCCGCAGGTTGAGCCACATCAAACCCGCCGGGCCGATCAGCAGGCCGATGCCGCCGGCTGTGCCCAACAGCACCGGCAGGCTGTCGAGGGCGTAGGGGGCCTGCAGGCCCAGGACGTAGTGGTAGAGCGTTGCCACGCAGGTGGCGGCAAAGCACAGCATGAAGCCGTAGAACGTGAGGTGGTGAAAACGCCGCCGCTTCAAGGTGAAGGCATCGTCTTCCTCGTTGCAGCCCTCACCATGCCCGCCACCAAGGTACCTAAGGCGCAGCGCATCATGCGCTGCCTCGGCCACTGCGGCGCCCCGGCCGGCTTCGAGGGGCTGCGCAGGAGCGACCTCGCGCCAGAAGCGCAGCACACCCAGACTCATTGCCAGCACGGCAAAAAGGAATACCGTGCCGAACATCAGCACCAGCATGTTGTGCGGAAAGATGGCGTAGAAATTACCCGCCAGAGGCGCGTGCGTGAGCGAACCCGTGGCGGCCAGCGCCAGTACCAGAAACAACGCCAGGCCCGCGGCTGATGCCAGCGCCAGAGTCAGTCCCGCGCGCTGATACAACGCGCCGAATGCGGCCGGCCAGGCGTAGGTCGTGTAGGTCTTCAGGCGCACGCGCGCCATGACCTGCGGCACGTTGACGGCAAACTCGTGGGGCGGCGCGTACTGGCAGGCATGCAGGCAGGCGCTGCAGTTGTGGCACAGGTTGGCAAGGTAGTGCGCGTCCGCGCGTCCGAATTCGAGTCTGCGCGTCATGGCCGGGAACACGGCGCAAAAACCTTCGCAGTAGCGACAGGCATTGCAGATCTGGAGCTGACGGCCCAGTTCGGCCTCGGCGTCGAGGGTTGTCGATCCGCCCTGTGCCAGAGCCCTGGCCTGGCGGGTGAGCGCTTCAAGCTGTTGCATGCCGCGCCTCCGTGGAAATCCCGCCCGCGCGGGCGGCGGCGGCGGCCTGCACACCGGCGATACGCCCGAAGGCGGTGCCTATGCTCATGCCCACACCTGCGGTGTACCCCTTGCCGAGCACGTTGCCGGCCATGACTTCGCCTGCGGCGAAGAGATTGGGACTGGGGCGACCGCCGAAATGCACGGCCGCCTGCTCGTCGACTTTCACCCCGAGATAGGTGAAGGTGATGCCAGGGCGCACCGGATAGCCGTAGAACGGTGCGGTATCGATCGGCCGCGCCCAATGTGTCTTGGCCGGCGTCAGGCCTTCCGTGTGGCAGTCGTCAAGCGCGTTGTGGTCGAAGGTGCCCTCCCGGCAGGCCGCGTTGTAGTCCTGCACGGTGCGCAGGAAGACCGTTTCGTCCAGGTCGAGCTGGCGCGCCAGATCGGACAGGGTGTCGGCCCTGGCGCCAGGGAACACGGGCGGCATGAAACGCCCCACCGCCTTGGCATCGATGATGGAAAAGCCGATCTGTCCGGGCTGCTGCGCGACCAGGCGGCCCCAGATCGCGTAGCGCTTGGGCCAGAAGTCCTCGCCTTCGTCATAAAAACGCACAGCCCGGCGGTTGACCACGATGCCCAGCGACACGCAATCGACACGCGTGCAGATGCCGCCGTCGTACAGCGGCGCGCGCGCGTCGATTGCCACCATATGGGCTTGCGTGGGGTCGCCAATCGAGTCGGCGCCCGCATCGAGCAGATTGCGCAGCAGCACGCCCTGGTTGTAGCGCGTGCCGCGAATGAGGAAGTTGTCTGCGGGGTATTCGCCTTCCGCGTTGCGGCCCCAGGCTTCGCGCAGCCAGTCGATGTTGGATTCGAAACCACCGCTGGCGACGACGCAGGTTCGGGCCTCGATGCGCTGCGGCCCCTTCGGGCCGTCGAGCAGCGCCGCCACAAAGCGGCCGTCGCGCAACTCGAGGGCTTGCACCGGCGAGTCATAACGGATGTCCACGCCCAGCTTCTCCGCACTGCGGTAGTAGGCATTGACCAGCGCCTTGCCGCCGCCCATGAAGAAGGCATTGGTGCGGGCCACATGCAGCGTGCCCGACAAAGGCGGCTGGAAATGCACGCCATGGCTTCGCATCCAGTCGCGGCAGCTCGAGGACGCGCGAATCACCAGTCGGGCCAGTGCCTCATTGGTGATGCCGCCCGTGACCTTGAGCAAGTCCTGCCAGAACTCCTCTTCCGGGTAGGCGTCCACCAGAACGTCCTGGGGGGCGTCGTGCATGCAGCGCAGATTGCGCACATGCTGGGAATTTCCACCACGCCAGGCGCGCGGCGAGGCTTCGAGCAGTGTCACGCTGGCCCCGGCCTCGCGCGCCATCAAGGCGGCGCAAAGGGCGGCATTGCCGCCTCCGATCACAAGTACATCTTTCATGACTGTGAATGGTACACGCGCAATCCGCATTCGAATTCCTTGCGTCTTACTCATACCTTACGCATGCCCTAAGCAAACCCCTTAGGCCTGCCCGGCGAATGACCTAGTTCCGCGTGAGCGCTGGGAGGAACCATACATCCATGCCTCAGCACACAAGGTGAAGCGGCTTCCAAAATTTTCTGGAGCACACAATGGACAAGGTCACCACCAGCGAAACCCACAGCACGGGCGCTGATGCAAACATCTCTGCGCTGCTGTATGGCACCCAATGGGCCAAGCCGCAATTCAGCGCCGCAGCCACGGTGATCACCTATTCGTTCGTGCAGCAGGGCAGCTCGGCGTTGCCAGCCGGCAGCGCCGATTTCCAGGCCGGACTGCGCTCTTTCAAACCCGGTGAAACCGACATCGCTCGGGCCGCGCTTGCGAGCATCGAGGCCGTATGCAATGTGCGATTTCTCGAAGTGCCGGACACTGGCGCCAACGGCAGCACCTTGCGCTACGCCTTCTCGGATGCACCCAATCAGTATGGCTTCGCGGGCTTTGCGTTCTTCCCCTCGACCTCGGAGCACGCCGGCGAAGTGTTCATAGGAACCCGGCAGGCCGCTCCTGAATGGGCTGACTATCTGCCCTGCCTGATGCTGCATGAAACTCTGCATGCGATGGGCCTGAAGCACCCGTTCGAAGGCGCCAGCCAGTTGAGCGCCGATCAGGACACGCTGATCAACACCGTCATGAGCTACTCGGCCATCAGCGGCATCAGCGGCAGCTCTCTGTCCAACTATCCCCATGAGCCCATGCCGATCGACGTGAAGACGCTGCAGTTCATGTACGGAGCGGCGGTCCGCAACGAAGGCGACACGCGGTACCACCTCGACAGCACAGACCTGGCCGGCGGCCTGCATGTGCTGTGGGATTCGGCGGGCCACGACACACTCGATGCGAGCGGCGTCAGCGTCGGCGTGGCGCTAGACCTGCGGCCGGGTGCGCAGAGCAACATCGGCAGCAGCGTGACGGCCTTCGGTGTGCGCACGGCCAACGGCGTGCGGGAGATGGTTCAGGAAAGCCATGAGAGCACGTTGACCATTGCCGAAGGCTGCGACATCGAAGACGCGATCGGATCGAACCAGGGCGACGCCCTGATCGGCAACGCGCTGGACAACCGGTTGCAAGGCGGCAAAGGCAACGACACGCTGTGCGGCAACGCCGGGCGCGATGCGCTGGACGGCGGCGCCGGCATCGACACCGCGGTCTACAGCGGCGCGCGGGCCGACCATGTGCTGCAAGTCTCGCCGTCGGGCGCGACGGTGCGCGACCTCAAGGGCCAGGATGGCATGGACACTTTGCTAGGCGTCGAGCGCATCCACTTTGCCGACCTGACTGTTGCGCTGGACTTCGACGGCCACGCCGCGCAGGCCGCAATGATCCTCGGCGCTGTGGCGGGACGCCAGACCTTGGGCAATGCAGGCCATGTGGGCCGCGTGCTGGACCTGCTGGACCAGGGCGCTGGCGAGACCGAGGTCGCCGCATTCGTCATCGACAACACCTGGGGCACACCGGTTGCCGACGCGGACTTCGTCAACCATGTCTATGCCAACGTGATCGGCCAGGCACCGGATGCGCAGGCCAGCGCCTACTACACCGATCTGCTGCAGACCGGCCGGTACACACAGGCGGGTCTGGCAATCATGGCCGCGCACACGCAGGAAAACGCGCTGAGCATCGACCTGGTCGGCCTGGCCCGGACCGGCATCGTGTACACGCCGGTGGATGCGGCACTCTGAAGCTCCGGCGTCTGCTCAGCCGGATGCGTCAACCCGCTGCGTCAACCAGGCTGCGCAGGTCGCGGACCATGTCGTCCAACACCGGTGTCCAGTCGCCGGGGCGCTGCTGCGTGTACACCCGCAGGCTGCGGTACCAGCATGAATCCGGCCGCGCAGGCAGTGCCCGCAGCGGTGAATAAAACGGCACGGCGCTCATCGCCACCCAGGTCGGAATGCCCAGTGCGCCGCCCAGATGCGCCGCCGCCGTATCCACGCTGATCAGCAAGTCCATCTGCAGCAGGGCTGCCGCCGTCTGCGCGAAATCGCCAAGCCAGGGCTCCCAGTCGTGCACGGCGAAACTGGCGGGCACCTCATGGACCTGTGCCGCAGGCGGCCCGACCATGAGGCTGTGGAACACTACGCCCTCGACCTGCATCAATGGCAGCATTCCGCGCAGATGCATGGAACGCGCGCTGTCGCTGTAACTGTGCTTGGGGCCGCCGGCCCATACCAGTGCGACATGCAGGGGCCGGCGACGCGGCGGTGACGACATGCGCGGCGAAGCGGCTGGCTGTACCGCCGGAGCAGCACCAGCAGCACCGGTCGCGCCAATCCTGCGCGCCCAGTCCTGGCGCAGTTCTGCATCGACGTCGAGATAGGGACCGAGCGCCTGCGGCGCCGTCGCGCCGAGCAGCCGGGGCAGGCTCATCAGGAATGCCCAGCAGTCGCAGTCAAGCGCATCGAGGTCTTTCTCCGTGGCGACCTCGATGATCTCGATGTCCGGCCCGAGCGACGTCATGAGGCGCCCCTGCCCCGGATACACCGCAAGCCGGACCTGCGCGCCGAGTTCGGCCACCTGGCGCGCATAGCGCGCAAACTGGAGGGTGTCGCCCAGCCCCTGCTCGCGCACCAGCAGCACGCGCCGCCCCCGCACCGGTTGCCCGTCCCACATGGGTCTGCCGTTGTTCAGCGGAACGACGATGCGGCCCGTGTGCCGGGCATCCATACGCCAGTCGTAGCCCTCCCAGCCCGGCACCCAGTGGCCCTCGACGAGATCGAGCAAGGCCAGGTTCCAACGGGTGTCGGCATGGTCCGGATGCAGCGCAGCCGACTGCTCCAGCGCTTTGCGGGCGGCGGCGGCATCGTCCAGATGCAAATGGCACAGCCCGCGCGCCGTGCGCCAGTCCGGCGCGTGTGAAGCCTGCGGCGCCTGGGCCAGGGCGCGATCGAACCAGTCGCCGGCTGCAGCGTGGAAGCCGCCCAGAAAGAGCTGGCAGGCGGCCTCGCCGACCTGATCGGCCGTGCCGCCGGACAGACCGTCGAGCGAACGCCGCAGTTCCTCACGCGTCGCCTCGTCCTCCATGCCGGCGAACGCTGGCAGGGCAGCCAGCGCGAGCGGCCAGGCATCGTTGGGCGTGGCGTCCGCAAGCCAGACGCGCAGCGCGCGCACCGCGGCGCCGGCCTGTCCCGCTGCCACGGCGCAGCGCAGCCACTCCACGCGCACACTGCGGTCGTCGGGCTGCGCACGCAAGGCGCGCCGGCAATGCGCAAGCGCGCCCGCAGCGTCACCCTGCGCCTGCCGAAGCCGGGCCAGCCGCAACCAGGTACGGGCCTCGCCCGGCCGCAAGGCGGCGGCCCGGGTGTAGCAGCCAAACGCCCTGTCCGCCAGGCCGATGTCGGCGTAGACATTGCCCATGTTGAACCATGCGATCTCCAGATCGGGTTGCGCGGCGACGGCGCGCTCCAAAGCATCCAGCGCGCGCGCATCCTCGCCGCGCTGGCGATGCAGCAAAGCCATGTTGTTGTGCGGCAACCCGAACCGGGGGTCGAGCTCGGCGGCGACACGATAGGCCGCCATGGCCTGCACGGGCAGGCCCTGCGCCGCCAGCGCCAGTCCCAGGTTGAATTGCGCGGAGGCACTGCCCGGCGCGCGATCCAGGGCCTTGCGGAACAGTGCCTCGGCGCGCGCGGCGTCGTTGGTGCGCAATGCGCTCAGGCCCTCTCGCATCAGTTCTTCGGTCGTCATCGGTAGAGTCCGGTCCAGGAAATGACACACTTCTACCGCCATGCGACTTGCAATTCACCCGCAATCGGGGTGGATTCATGTGCGGCGCGCAGGCCGCACGGGATTAAAATCGCGGTTGGCAGTTGCCGCAACAATGCCGGCGCCTATCTGGCGCTGATCTTCGTCATCAGTGAACGCCCTTACCGAGCTCCCCCGAAACATGCCCAACATCGCAAGCGTCCTGAAGGATGAAATCGCACGTGTGGCGCGCAAGGAAATGCGTGCCGAGACCCAGCGCCTGAAGAAGGCCTCGGCGCAATACCGCAGCACCATCGCCACGCTCAAGCGCCGCCTGGCGGCGCTTGAGAAGCAAGTCGCCCGGCTGGGCAAGACCGGGCGGCGCGCCGCCGTGGCAGCGCCGGCCGAAAGCGATGCGATCAGGGTTCGCTTCAGCGCCAAGGGCCTGATCGCCCTGCGGCGCCGCCTCGGCCTGTCAGCGCCGCAGGCGGCAACGCTGCTGGGCGTGTCAGCCCAGTCGATCTACAAATGGGAAGACGGCAAGAACCGGCCGCGCGCCAGCCAGCTGCCTGCGATCGCATCGCTGCGCAGCATGGGCAAGAAGCAGGCAGCGGCACGCCTGAGCGCCATCGCAGGCTGACGCAGGCCGCAATGTCACCCGCAAGGGGACATCTGCCAACCGCATAAGCTTTCACAATCCGGTACAGACAACAGCCAACCCCAGGAGACTCCATGAACCTATCCCGACGCCTGATTACCAGCCTGCTGCTGGGCATTCTTGCCAGCGCCGCGAACGCCCAATCCACCTGGCCCTCCAAAGTCGTGACCCTGGTCGCGCCCACAGCGCCCGGCAGCGACGGCGACATCATCGTGCGCACCGTGGCGCAGAAAATGAGCCAGTTGCTGAATGCCTCCGTCATCGTCGACAACAAGGCCGGCGCTGGTGGCACCCTGGGGGTGGCTTACACCTCGCGCGCATCGGCCGACGGGCACATTGCGGTGATCACCGGCACCGGCCCCTTCATCCTGACGCCGCTGCTCAACAAGAAGCTGGCCTACGACATGGAGAAAAACCTGGAGCCGATTTCCATCATGTCCACGTTTGCCTCGGCCGTGGTCGTCAGCGCCGACAGCCCCTACAAGACGCTGCGCGAACTCATCGCCGCCGCCAAGGCGCAGCCCGGCAAGCTGAGCTTTGCTTCCTCGGGCGGCGGCACGCTGGTCCATCTGCAAGGCGAGCTGCTGAAGATTCGCGCCGGCATCGACATGCTGCACGTGCCGTACAAGAGCCAGTCGCCCGCGCTGCAGGGCGTCATCGCACAAGAAACCGCCGTCATGATCATGCCCTCGGCCTCGGCCCAGGCGCTGATCGATTCGGGCAAGCTGCGCGCCCTGGCAGTAACTTCAGACAAGCGCATGAAGAGCCTGCCCAATGTGCCCACCATGGCCGAGGCCGGCGTGCCCGACTTCGTGGTCAAGGGCTGGTACGGCGCCTATGCTCCCGGCGGAACGCCCAAGGCACTCACGCAGCGCTTCAGCGCCGAGATGCGCCGCGCCTTGCATACCCCGGAGGTGGTCGCGCGTTTCAATTCGCTGAGCATGGACGTGGTTGGCAGCACGCCGGAGGAGATGCTCGCCACCTGGAAGGCCGACACGGCGATCTGGGCGCAGGTGCTGAAGGCGAATCCGCAGATCAAGATCGATCAGTGATGCACCGCCGGGCCATTCAGCCCGGCCCCAGATTCAGCGCAGGATCAGGGTGACGAGCAGGCCGATGGCCGCGCAGGCGGCCAGCAACGGCAGGATGCCCACCTTGAAACGAAACAGCGCCAGCGTAGCTGCCACGGCAATAAGTGCGGACACTGCATCGAACGCGCCGCCAAAACCCTGCGGCCACAGCACGTGATAGGCGAAGAACAAGGCCAGGTTCAGGATCACGCCGACCACCGCCGCGGTGATGGCCGACAGCGGCGCGGTGAAGCCCAGTTTGCCGTGCGTCGACTCCACCACCGGGCCGCCGGCAAGTATGAACACGAAGGACGGCAAAAAAGTAAAGAAGGTGACGACCGTTGCCGCCAGCGCCGCCCCCGCGAACAAGGCCTCCGGCCCCAGCACCTCCTTCTGCCAGCCGCCGACGAAGCCGACAAAGGCCACGACCATGATCAAGGGGCCCGGCGTGGTTTCGCCCAGAGCCAGGCCGTCGATCATCTGCGCACCGCTGAGCCAGTGCTGGGCCTCCACAGCGCCCTGATAGACATAGGGCAGAACCGCATAGGCGCCACCGAAGGTAAGCAGGGCCGCCTTGGTGAAGAACCAGCCCATCTGGGTCAATGTGGCGTGCCAGCCCTGAAATGCCAGCAAGCCCCCCATCGCCAGCAGCCACAGCAGGGCCCCGACGCCCAGCACCCGCAGCAGATGTCGGCGTGAAAAGCGCGCATGCGCAGGTGTGGGCGTGTCGTCGTCGATCAGGGCCGGCCCGAAGTCGGCGTGTGCGGCCCCATGGCCGCCCCCCATGGCAAAGACTTTGGGCGCGTGGCGCGAGCCGAGCCAACCGATGCCTGCGGCCACCGCCACAATGGCGGGAAACGGCGTGTCAAAGGCAAAGATTGCCACAAAAGCCGCCGCCGCAATGCCCCACATCCAGCGGTTCTTCAGCGCCCTGCTGCCAATGCGGTGCGCGGCATGCAGCACCAGCGCCGTCACAGCCGGCTTGATGCCGTAGAAAATGCCCGCCACCACCGGCACATCGCCAAAGCGGATATAGACCCACGACAGCGCGATCAGGATGAACAGCGAGGGCAGCACGAACAGCGCGCCCGCCACAATGCCGCCCCAGGTGCGGTGCATCAGCCAGCCGATGTAGGTCGCCAGCTGCTGCGCCTCGGGGCCCGGCAACACCATGCAGTAGTTGAGCGCGTGCAAAAAGCGCGTCTCGCTGATCCAGCGGCGGCGCTCGACCAGTTCGGTGTGCATGATCGCGATCTGGCCCGCCGGCCCGCCAAAGCTGATGAAGCCCAGCTTGAGCCAGAACCAGAAGGCCTCGGCAAAACTTACAGGGTTGGGGCGTCGGACGGGTTTTTCATCGTTCATTGGGGGGCTTTCGTCATCTCGACTCTTCGGCACAAAGCCCACTGTGCACTTCGGCGAATGACAATTTTGCATATTCCATATGTCACGTTTTAATTGTCAAATAAGTCTTCACATCATTGAAAGCTTGCGACTATCCCGACTTTACCGTGAGCCATCACTCCACCGTCACCGACTTCGCCAGATTCCGCGGCTTGTCCACATCCGTGCCCCGCGCGCAGGCCGTGTGATACGCCAGGAGCTGCAGCGGCACCACATGCAGAAGTGGCGACAGCGCGCCGTAGTGCTCGGGCATG
>JAURZS010000012.1 GCA_030653255.1 Burkholderiaceae bacterium
CGCAACATCACCAGTGACGAACTCGCGGGCATCGCGGTCGACGAAATCGCCGACCCGCGCCCCTTCGGCGAGATCCTGCGCCAGTGGAGCACGCTGCACCCCGAGTTCGCCTTCCTGCCGCGCAAGTTCAAGATCGCCATCTCCGGCGCCACCGAAGACCGCGCCGCCGTGGCCTGGCACGACGTCGGCCTGTACCTGGTGCGCTCGGCCGAGGGCGCCCTGGGCTTTCGCGTCCTGGTGGGCGGCGGCATGGGCCGCACGCCCGTCATCGGCACCGTGGTGCGGGAGTTCCTGCCCTGGAACCAGATCATGAACTACCTCGAAGCCGTGGTGCGGGTCTACAACCGCTACGGCCGCCGCGACAACATCTACAAAGCACGCATCAAGATCCTCGTCAAAGCCGAAGGCCAGCGCTACATCGACGACGTCGAGGCCGAATACCGCCAGATCGTCGAGCGCGATGGCGCGCCGCACACCATCACCCAGGCCGAATACGACCGCGTGGCGGCCTGCTTCGTGGCGCCGCCCCTGAACTGCGACCAGATCAGCGCCCAGGCCAAGATCGCCCGCATCCTGCGCGCCGCCGCCGAGGACGACGTCGAGTTCGGCCGCTGGCTGAAGCAAAACGTCGCCCCGCACAAGAACCCCGACCTGCGCGCCGTGACCCTGTCCTTCAAGCGTCTGGGCCAGGCCCCCGGCGACGCCACCGCCGACCAGCTCGACATCGCCGCCGACCTGGCCGACCGCTTCAGCGCCGGCGAGGCGCGCGTCACCCACGACCAGAACCTGCTGCTGCCGTGGGTGCGCTGCGACGAACTGCCCGACCTGTGGCGCGCGGCGCGCAAGGCCGGCTTTGCCAAGGCCAACATCCGCCTGCTGACCGACATGATCGCCTGCCCCGGCGGCGACCTGTGCGCGCTGGCCAATGCGCGCTCCATCCCGATCGCCGAAGCCATCACCGAGCGCTACCAGGACCTGGACGAGCTGCACGACCTCGGCGAGATCGACCTGCACATCAGCGGCTGCATCAACTCCTGCGGCCACCACCACAGCGGCCACATCGGCATCCTGGGCGTCGACAAAGACGGCAAGGAGTGGTACCAGATCACTCTGGGCGGCGCCGATGGCTCGAACCTCAGCGGCCCGGCCACGCCCGGCAAGGTGGTCGGCCCCTCGTTCTCTGCCGCCGAGGTGCCCGAAGTCATCGAAGCCGTGCTGGACACCTACCGCCAGCAGCGCCAGGGCACCGAGACCTTCATCGCCACCTTGCGCCGCGTCGGCATCGACCCCTTCAAAACCGCCGCCAACGCGGCGCGCTTCAGCGCGCAAGCGGCCTGAAGCCACCGGACCCCATCGCCATGATCATCCTCTCCCACCCCCAGGGCAGCAGCGACGCCGAGCCAGGCGTGCTGCGCGTGCCCAATGACGCCGATCCGCTGACCCTGTCGCTCGAAGGCGTGCAGCGCATCGAACTGGGTTTTCCCAAGTTCACCGACGGCCGCGCCTACAGCCAGGCCTTTTTGTTGCGCCGCCGCCTGGGTTTTGCCGGCGACATCCGCGCCACCGGCGATGTGCTCATCGACCAGCTCGTGCACATGCAGCGCACCGGCTTCAGCAGCGCCGTGCTCAAGGAAGGCCTGGACGCGGGCGACGCCCAGCGCCAGTTCGAGCGCTTCAGCGGCTTCTACCAGGGCGACGTGCTGCGCGCGCAACCCCGGTTCGCCATTCAGTCGTCCGAGCAGCGTGCCGATCAGGCCGTGGGAGCCTGACCGCATGAGCGCCACCTCTCTCTACGCACAGGCCTCGGGCGATTTCGACGCCAAACTGAGCCACAGCCTGGAGCTGCTGCGCGAAGCCGCAGCCGCCTATTCCCCGCTGACCCAGGCATCGAGCCTGGGCGCCGAAGACATGGCCATCACCCACCTCATGCACGAAGCCGGCATTGCCGCAGGCATCTTCGTACTGGACACCGGCAAGCTGCATGCCGAGACCTTGGCCCTGCTCGACACGCTGCGCAACAGCTACAGCCAGTTTGCGCTCACGGTCTACCAGCCCGAGCCCGCTGCCGCCGCGCAGTGGGAAAAGCGCCACGGCGCAGACGCCATCTACACCAGCATCGAGCTGCGCAAGCAATGCTGCGACATCCGCAAGATGGAGCCCCTGTCGCGCGCACTTCAGGGCCAGCGCGGCTGGATCACGGGCCTGCGTCGCGAGCAATCCAACGCACGCGCAGAAGTGCTTCATATCGAACACCAGGCCGAACGCGCCAAGATCAACCCGCTGGTCGACTGGACCTGGGGCGATGTCTGGCACTACATCGCCACCCGCCGCATCCCCTACAACCCGCTGCACGACCAGTTCTTCCCCAGCATTGGCTGCGCCCCCTGCACGCGCGCCGTGTCGCTGGGCGAAGACTTCCGTGCAGGCCGCTGGTGGTGGGAGCAGGAAAGCGCCAAGGAATGCGGACTGCACGTCAGCCCGGCGTCCTCAGTGTCCGTGATCCCGATCAAGGAAATCGCCGCATGAACGCCCGCACAGAAGCCCAACTGCTGAGCAGCGGCGCCCCCGGCCTGCTGAGCAACCGCCACCTCGACGCGCTGGAGGAAGAAGCCATCTTCATCCTGCGCGAAGTCGCCGCCGCCTTCGAACGTCCCACACTGCTGTTCTCGGGCGGCAAGGATTCGCTGGTGTTGCTCAAGTGCGCCGAAAAAGCCTTCGGCGCCGGCCGCATCCCCTACCCGTTGCTGATGATCGACACCGGGCACAACTTCCCCGAAGTGACCGACTTCCGCGACAGCCGCGCCAAAGAGCTCGGCGCCGAGCTGATCGTTCGCAGCGTCGAAGACTCCATGCGGCGCGGCACGGTCCGCCTGGCCCACCCCGGCGAGTCGCGCAATGTGCACCAGTCCGTGACCCTGCTGGAGGCCATCGACGAATTCCGCTTCGACGCCCTCATTGGCGGCGCGCGGCGCGACGAGGAAAAGGCCCGCGCCAAGGAGCGCATCTTCTCGCACCGCGACAGCTTCGGCCAATGGCAGCCCAAAGCCCAGCGCCCCGAGCTCTGGACCCTGTTCAACACCCGGCTGCACCCCGGCGAGCACTTCCGTGTGTTCCCGATCTCCAACTGGACCGAGCTCGACGTCTGGCAATACATCGAGCGCGAGCACATCGCACTGCCCTCGATCTACTACACCCACCGGCGCGATGTGGTTGAGCGGCGCGGCCTGCTCGTGCCCGTCACCGACATCACCCCGCCGCGCGAAGGCGAAACCGTGGTCAGCCGCGATGTGCGCTTCCGCACCGTCGGCGACATCACCTGCACCTGCCCGGTGGAGAGCCTGGCCTAGGGTCCGGCCGAAGTCGTGATCGA
>JAURZS010000149.1 GCA_030653255.1 Burkholderiaceae bacterium
GAAAACCCGCGCAACGTCGGCTCCTTCGACAAGGGCGATGACACGGTCGGTACCGGCATGGTGGGCGCGCCCGCCTGCGGTGACGTGATGAAGCTGCAGATCAAGGTGAACCCGAGCACCGGTGTCATCGAGGATGCGCGCTTCAAGACTTACGGCTGCGGTTCGGCCATTGCTTCCAGATCGCTGGTGACGGAATGGGTCAAGGGCAAGACGCTGGACCAGGCTGCGGCGCTGAAGAACAGCGAAATCGCCGAAGAGTTGGCCCTGCCGCCGGTCAAGATCCACTGCTCCATCCTGGCCGAAGACGCCATCAAGGCCGCGGTGGACGACTACCGCAAGAAACACGCGCACTAAACCAGCAAGCTTGTGGAGCAGGGCGGTACCGCAGGGTGCGCCTCTGCCCACGACGGAAAAGAACCATGGCTGTATCCCTGACTGAAGCCGCAGCACGGCATGTGACTCGCTACCTGAGCAAACGTGGCAAGGGTGTGGGCGTGCGCCTGGGTGTCAAGACCACGGGCTGCTCGGGTCTGGCCTACAAGCTGGAGTATGTGGACGAGTTCTTGCCCGAAGACGTGGTCTTCGAGGGGCATGGCGTCAAGGTTCTGGTCGATCCCAAAAGCCTGGCCTACCTGGATGGGACCCAGCTCGATTTTGCGCGTGAGGGCCTCAATGAGGGCTTCAAGTTCAACAATCCCAATGAGCGGGACAAATGCGGCTGCGGAGAGAGTTTTCGCGTCTGAACCTCCAATCTGACGACTTCGCGTTGTTCGGTCTTGCGCCGCGCTTTGCGCAGGATCGCGACGCGATCGACGCGCGCTGGAAAGAACTCCAGCGTGAGGCCCATCCTGACCGGTTTGCCGCGCAGGGCGCCGCCGCCCAGCGCGTGGCCATGCAGTGGTCGGTGCGCATCAACGAGGCCTATCAGCGGCTCAAGAACCCTTTGAGCCGCGCTGCTTATTTGTGCGAGCTTCATGGCGTGCCGGTTCGCTCGCAGGACAACACGGCCATGCCACCGGAGTTCCTCATGCGGCAGATCGAGTGGCGCGAGGCGCTCGACGAGGCGGCCGATGAAGCCGCGCTGGAGGCTTTGCATCAGCAGGTGCTGCGCAGCTACAACGACACTTTGGCTTCGTGCGCGCGCCTTCTCGATGAAGCGCACGATTACGCGCGGGCGGCCGGGCAGGTGAGAGCCCTCATGTTCCTTGAGCGCTTTATGCAGGCGGCTCTTGCCCGTCTCGATCAACTGGGACAATAGCGGCCTAGCTTCTCCCAATTTCATGGCACTGCTGCAAATCTCCGAGCCCGGTCAGTCTCCCGATCCGCACCAGCGGCGCATTGCCGTGGGCATCGACCTGGGCACCACGCATTCTCTGGTTGCCTCCGTGCGCAATGGCGCAGCCGAGTGCCTGCCCGATGCGCAGGGCCGGGTGCTGCTGCCGTCCGTGGTGCGTTACCTGGAGAGCGAGGGCCGGCAGATCGGCTTCGAGGCCCAGGCGCAGCTGGCCGCCGACCCCGAGAACACCGTGGCTTCGGTCAAGCGTTTCATGGGACGTGGGCTGGCCGACATCGCGCACCGCGAGCAACTGCCTTACCGCTTCGTCGACAAGCCGGGCATGGTGGCCATCCTGACCCGCGCCGGTGAGAAGTCGCCCGTGGAGATCAGCGCCGAAATTCTCGCTACGCTGCGTTATCGCGCCGAAGACAGCTTCAATGACGATCTGTTCGGGGCCGTGATCACGGTGCCGGCGTATTTCGATGACGCCCAGCGCCAGGCCACCAAGGACGCGGCGCGGCTGGCCGGCATCCATGTGCTGCGCCTGATCAACGAGCCCACGGCCGCGGCCATCGCCTACGGCCTGGACAATGCCAGCGAAGGCGTCTACGCGGTCTACGACCTGGGGGGCGGCACTTTCGACATCTCCATTCTGCGGCTGACGCAAGGGGTGTTCGAAGTCATCGCGACCGGTGGCGATTCGGCCCTGGGCGGCGACGATTATGACCAGGCTCTGGCGGCCTGGGCTGCTGAGCGCCTGGGCGTTCAGGCGCTGACGGCCGGCGACAAGGCGGCGTGGAAGATCGCGGCGCGCGCCGCCAAGGAGGCGCTGTCACAGGCGCCGGCGACCACACTGCGGGTGCAGACCTCGGCCGGCGCGCTGTCTCTGGAGGTGAGCCGCGCCGACTTCGAGGCCGCGAGCGCTGCGCTGACGCAGCGTACGCTCGCCAGTGCGCGCAAGGTGCTGCGCGATGCCCACATGGGCAAGGACGACATCAAGGGCGTGGTGATGGTCGGCGGCTCGACCCGCATGCCCCAGGTGCGCCAGGCTGTGGCCGCTTTCTTCGGGCGCGAGCCTTTGGTCAATCTGGACCCCGACCAGGTGGTGGCGCTGGGCGCGGCCATCCAGGCCAATCAACTGGCTGGCAATGGCGCCAGTGGGGATCTGCTGCTGCTCGACGTGATTCCGCTGTCACTTGGCATAGAGACCATGGGCGGCCTGGTGGAGCGCATCGTGCCCCGCAACCAGACCATCCCCACCGCCATGGCGCAGGATTTCACCACCTACCAGGACGGGCAGACCGCCCTGGCCCTGCATGTGGTGCAGGGCGAGCGCGACCGCGTGGCCGACTGCCGCAGCCTGGCGCGCTTTGAGCTGCGCGGCATCCCGCCCATGGCCGCGGGCGCGGCGCGCATCCGCGTGACCTTCACCATCGATGCCGACGGTTTGCTGAGCGTGAGCGCGCGCGAGCAGATCAGCGGCGTGGAGGCGAGCATCGAAGTCAAACCGTCCTACGGGCTGAGCGACGACGAGATCGCGCGCATGCTGCAGGAGAGTTTTTCCACCGCGGCCGAAGACATGCAGGCCCGCGCCGTGGCGCAGGCCCGGGTCGATGCCGAGCGCATGCTGCTGGCCACGGCCAGCGCCCTGGCCGCCGACGGCGAGCTTTTGAGCAAGCGTCAGCGCAGTGCCATTGATGCCTTGGTGGCGGCGCTGCGTGCCGCGCTGGATGCCCAGGCGGATGCCGCGACCCTGGAGGCCGCCACCCAGGCCCTGGCGCGCGGCACAGAGGCTTTTGCCGCACAGCGCATGAATCACGGCATCCAGAAGGCACTGGCCGGCCAAAACGTGGAGAACATCTGATGCCGGTGATCAAGATACTGCCGCACCCCGAATACTGCCCCCAAGGCGCGGAGATTTCCGCGCCTGCCGGCACCTCGGTGTGCGAGGCGCTGCTGGACAACAACATCGCCATCGAGCACGCCTGCGACATGAGTTGCGCCTGCACCACCTGCCATGTGATCGTGCGCGAGGGTTTTTCCTCGCTCAACGAAATGGACGAAAATGAGGAAGACCTGCTGGACCGGGCCTGGGGGCTGGAGCCGAACTCCCGGCTGAGCTGCCAAGCCATCGTGGCCCAGCAGAACCTCACGGTCGAGATTCCCCGCTACTCGATCAACCACGCCAAGGAAAACCACTGAGCCATCCATGCGCCAGATCGTCCTAGACACCGAAACCACGGGCCTGTCCGCTGAGGGCGGCGACCGCATCATCGAAATCGGCTGCGTGGAACTGTTCAGCCGCAAGCTCACCGGCAACAACAAGCACTTTTACCTCAACCCCGAGCGCGACAGCCACGAGGACGCGCTCAAGGTCCATGGCATCAGCAACGAGTTCCTGCGCGACAAGCCCAAGTTCGCGGCCATCGCCGAAGAGTTGCTGGACTACCTGCGCGATGCCGAAGTCATCATCCACAACGCCGCCTTCGACGTGAGCTTCCTCAACAAAGAGCTGGAGCTCATCGGCATGCCGCCTGTCACCCAGTGCGTGGGCGGCATCACCGACACCCTGCGCATGGCCAAGGAGATGTACCCCGGCAAGCGCAACTCGCTGGACGCGCTGTGCGATCGTCTCGGCGTGGACAACTCGGGCCGCACGCTGCACGGGGCCTTGCTCGACGCCGAACTGCTGGCCGACGTCTACATCAACCTCACGCGGGGCCAGGACGCGCTGCTGATCGACCTCGGGGCGGCCGATCGTCAGGACGGCTCCGCGCCGCAGGTGGACCTGCGCGCCTTTGATCTGCCGGTGCTGGCAGCCTCGCCGCAGGAGCTTTCGGCCCATGAGGAACTGCTGGCGGCGCTGGACAAATCCAGCGCCGGCAAGACGCTCTGGCGGCTGGCCGAGACCCGGGCTGCCTGAGGTTTTATGGCATAATTCAAGGCTTTCCTGGACGGAATTCAGGGCGGTTAGCTCAGGGGTAGAGCACTGCATTCACACTGCAGGGGTCGCAAGTTCGAAACTTGCACTGCCCACCAGATACTGGTTGAAAATCAAGGACTTGCGAGAAATCGCAGGTCCTTTTTTTTGCCGCACGGGTGGATTGCGTGTGGTCCGATGGAACCTGCCATCCCTGATTTTCCACTTACCAAATTGAGTCCAATTTTCGTAAGTATCGCAAAGGAATTCCATGATCGGCGGCATCCCCCTCAAGAGCAGAGACGAAGCTTTACTGGCGAAATCGCGCGAATATCTGGCGCGTGCCTACGAGGCGCGACCGCGGACGGGCGATGGGGACAGAGCGGCTCAATTGGTGCAAGCCTATCCCGGTGAGACCATCTCCATGGTGATCGTGCCCAATCCGAGGACGCCGCCGTTCCCGACCTGCGTCCCTCCCGAGGAAGTCACGCTGGCGCCCTGGAGGGATGTTGCAGATACCCTGAACCCTCAGTTCAAGGAATTCGGCATACCGCTGGAGTATCGCGTCGTGGACAACGTCACGGAGTTGAGAAATCAGATTAACGAGGGAGGCATCGATCCGGACAAGACCGTCTTTATTCCCATCAACGAGTGCCACGACTTGGGTGTAGCCGGCATGCACTTTAACGGTAACGGAACCATTGCCATCAGTGCCGATATGAGCTTCCTGGAACATGCCATTGACTTTCCCAAGAGAGTACGGATTCACGAATTGGCCCATATGCATGGAACCCATCCGCAAGATATTGCCGAGGCGCTAGACGATCCGGATATCAAGGAGACCTTGTGCAGTCGGCAAATTGTGCTCGGCTCGGCACTCATCTACGAGCAAGAATGCGTCAAGGCGGGGTACTACGACACCGTCCTGAATCCAGTGAGCTCACTGGATGAGCAGGGCTTCGGCCTTGTTGACCTTGTCCAGACCAAGGCCTGCCTCACATCCGATCCGAACGAGCGCCAGACGGTCATGGAGCAGGGAGCCGAGCTCCTGGCGGACGCCATGGCAAAGTTGTACGGCGCCCATGTGGCGAGCGGCTTCATTGCCGCAGCGGCAAACAAATGTCTGGAGCGAGTCTTGATGGACATGGTGGCGCGTCTGCCGATATCGGAGTCCAAGCGAGGGACTTTGCGTGGGGTGCTGAAATTCATACCGTTGCTGGTGCAGGCGGCCCTGCTCAATCAGCGTGTATCGGCCCTGCCGGCCGCGTGCGCCTTTACTGCCATGCGATCTGGCTGCTTCGGCAAATCCGTTCAGGCCGTGGCACTTGCCCTCACTGAAGCCGGTCTGGTTGAAACCCTTTTGCGGGCGATACGCGGCAATGCCGATGCCTTGATGACGACGCTGGGCTCGTATCTGGGCGCGCGCGCCGGAGAAGTCGTGGGTGACTTGTTCAATGCCTTGACTCATGCATGCAAGGCTCCGACGCAGACGCAGCGCGACATGTTTCTTGAAAGCATCAGAGATCTGAAGACAGACGCACCAGAGAACGTACCGGCAAGCTGCATG
>JAURZS010000002.1 GCA_030653255.1 Burkholderiaceae bacterium
AGCTCGGGGTACTTGCTCAGATCGCGGATGCGCGCCCATTGCGCAGGAAACGCGCGCGGCGTCAGGAACCAGCCCATGTGGCTCCACAGAAAGCCGGTCAGGCCCGGCGAATGCGGGTCCAGCACCGTGTCTGCATGCGCATGGTGACTGCGGTGGTGCGAGGCCCACCACAACGGCCCACGCTGCACGCAGCACGCGCCAATGGCCGCAAACACGAACTGCACCGCGCGCGAAGTGCGGAAACTCCGGTGCGAGAAGTACCGGTGGTAAAACCCCGTCAGCGCGAACATGCGCAGCGCATACAGCGCCGCGGCCACCCCCAGCGCCACGGGCGACACGCCGACCCAGAACACACCCAGGCAAGCCAGGTGCAGCGCGATGAAGGGGACGGCACGCAGCCAGTCGATACGGTCGATCCGGTGCTCGTCCACGCCGGCGGGGGCTTGGGTGTCGATCCAGCGCCGCAGGGCGCCCAGCATTTTCATGTCGATGTTCCGTGAGTGGTTGAACTGCTACCCCCATATACGGAGGCCGCGGGCCAACGGATGCACCGACAAAGAAAATATTTGCTAGATCTGGACGACCTTGCCGCTCATGACGATGGGGCCCGTGGCCTTGCCGCCGGGCGCGCCACCGGGCGGCTCCAGCGTGACGGCCAGCTGCGGCACGCCGATGAGCCCCTGCGGCAGGCGCAGGGTCGTCATGCCCGTGGGCGCCACCAGCCCCAGCGACTGCGCCGGCTGGCCGGGCGGCAGGGCCCACAGCTCCAGTACCTTGGCGCCGCTCAGGCCCGAGAGATTCTCCAGTGCGCGCACGTGCAGCAGGCCGCGCGAATCCCAGCGCACCACCAGCACGGGTTGCTCCTGTGGCGTGGCCAGCACGGCCAGCGCGCTCGGCCGCGGACCGCGCTGCTCCAGTTCCAGCAGCGGCAGCGCCACGCCCACCACCAGGGCCAGCGCCAGCGCGCCGCTGAGCAGGCGCCAGGGCAGCACGGAATCCCAGCGCCAAGACCGTTTGGGGCCGGTGCGGCGCACCCGCTCCTGAATGGCCCGCCACACACGCCGCGGTGGCGTCACGGGCGGCAGCGACCAGGCCAGCGGATAGATGCGGTCTTCCCACTCGCGCACCTCGCGGCGCAGCGTGGCGTCGGCGGCCATCAGCCCCTCGAAGCGGCGGCGCGCGCCGCCGCGCATCAGTCCGGCCACATAGTCGCTGGCCAGCCGGGTCTGCAATTGCGGATCGCGGTAATTCATGACAGACACCTCTTGAGGCGTTCCATGCCACGGCGCACCCAGCTCTTGACCGTGCCGATCGGCGAGCCGAGTTTCTGCGCGATCTCGCTGTGGCTCAATTCCTCAAAAAAGGACAGGGCAATCGCCATGCGCTGCGGCCCATCGAGCTCCGCCATGCAGCCCGCCAGCCGCTGGCCGTCCTGCGCAAGCTGCAGCCGGCCCAGCGGGCCCGGCGCCTCGTCGGCCCAGGCCGCCTGCACCTCGCCGTCGGGGTCGGGACGCTCCAGGTCGGGGCGGCGCAGCAGGTCAATGCAGCGGTTGCGCACGATGCGCGTCATCCAGGTCATGACCTGACTTTGTTCCGTCGAATACCGGGCAGCGTTCTGCCAGATCGTGATAAAGCATTCCTGCATGACCTCTTCAGCCCAATCGTTTCTCCTCAATATACGGATGGCAACGGCAAACAGATGCGGTGCGCACAAACGATACAGCTCGGCCAGGGCGGCTTCCTGGCCCCGGGCACAGTCGGCCATCAGGGATTCGAGGTGTCTGGGGTCGGGCATGGGGCGATACGGCCAAAAAAAGACGGAGTGTTGCGCTCAGGCGGGCCACCCGGAACAACTATATCTCAACAAGCTGCATTAAAAAGGGCCCATTTTTTGGGGCCATCGAGCAATGTAGGGCCCCCTGGATCTTCTCCCCGCAGCCAAGTCACCGGTCTGGCCCATTGGTCGCCATCATCAATACGCTTGTTGCTGGCCTCCCACTTTTTCATCTTGTTCTCGAATTCACGTCGATAGTCGGGAGGCTCGCACGCGATATTGGCCCAGACGTCGCAGATTCCCCAATGGAGAGGCCAGCGATCGATATCGTCCGGGAGTGGATCCCCGGGCCGGATGCCGATGACGGCAAACATGTGGCCGCCGCGTTCAGGAATATTCACCATCGCAGAGGACAAACCATTTCTTTCGGCCCAGTGCGTCACCGCGAGGGTGAGCTCAAAGCAGTTTTGAATATTGGAATTCCATACAAGCTCGCGTTGCATCGCAACCGGCAGAGACCGATCCACGAGGCGTGCGCCACCTGGCCGCCGCCTGTCCGCAGCCCGCGTCTTTTCGAGCTCGCGCTTGCTGGCGTTGAACTTGTTGGTGGATTTCAAGCCGCCCGGCTTGTTGTAAAGCTCGGCCCTGACGTAGCGCAATGCATCGCACGCATGCCTCAGGTTGGGCTTGCTGGCCTCGCGATTCGACGGGCGTTGCAGTGCCGCGAGGTTCTCGGCACTGATGGCCCCTTCCTCCTGGGGCGCGTCACCGAGTGTGACGAAGAAAAGAGGGGGCGGCTCGGCGGCCCCTGGCATTGGCGTCAACCGGCCGACGATGGAATCGAAATTGTGGAGATTGAGACTGTCCTGATAGCAGGTATCGTCGTCGCAGGAGAGCGACCAGCTCACGGTCAGGTGATGGCTTCCATCCTTGGCCAACCAGATCATGGAAGAAGGGCTTGAATTCTCGTCGGAGGTGGGAATGCCGATTCCGACATATTGGGTTCCGGGGCGGTCCAACAGACCGAAAGCCCAGCTTTTGAAGCTATTCAGGTTCTCGTGGTTGGCAGGGGCGTAGCTCTGATGTGTCCGTGAGCAATTCTTGTCTTCCGCCCGCATCCGTGTATTGAGATCGCGAACACTGCCAGGTCGTGCGGGAGCGCTTTCGACGAAGGCGGGTGAGATGGTGCGGGCCAGGGGCGGGCGACTGATCATGCGGGTCCCTTTCTTCCAGGCCGACCTGCAAGCTCGCGAGCGGGGTCTGGTTCTTCGTGTGTGGACTTGCGCGCGAACAAAGTTCGCAATGAATCGCCTCGGGGTGATTCATTGCCACGTCGTCAGTGTTCGTTCGGGATTGCTCAAGCGACACACTGAACCTGAACCAAGTCCTTGTCGCACCATAGGATCCTGGTGCGCAACGACGTTGCGGAATTAGTTTGACGAGCCTTACCCCCGGCACTGGCTCCACAGTTAGGGCTGCTTGGTTCCCCACCTGACCCGGTTGGCTGCTTCACCATGCGGGGAGGCCCGCCAGCCGGTATTGTAGGGGCGAACCCATGGCCCCAGCCCGCGTCGGAAAATGCCCGTAGCCGTACGCCGGACCACCCACCCCCACGCCTTAGAATCAGCGCCATGTCCTACCTCGTGCTCGCCCGCAAATACCGGCCCAAGACCTTCTCGGAGCTGGTGGGGCAGGAGCATGTGGTGCAGGCCCTGAGCAATGCCCTGACGCAGCAGCGGCTGCACCATGCCTATCTGTTCACCGGCACGCGCGGCGTGGGCAAGACCACGGTCTCGCGCATACTGGCCAAGTCGCTGAACTGCCAGGGGCCGGACGGGCAGGGCGGCATCACGGCCACGCCCTGCGGCGTGTGCCAGGCCTGCGTGGACATCGACAGCGGCCGCTTCGTCGACTACACCGAGCTCGACGCCGCCTCCAATCGCGGCGTCGACGAGGTCCAGGCCCTGCTGGAGCAGGCGGTCTACAAGCCGGTGCAGGGGCGCTTCAAGGTCTTCATGATCGACGAAGTCCACATGCTGACCAATACCGCCTTCAACGCCATGCTCAAGACGCTGGAGGAGCCGCCCGAGTACCTCAAGTTCGTGCTGGCGACCACCGACCCGCAGAAGGTGCCGGTCACGGTGCTGTCGCGCTGTCTGCAGTTCAACCTTCGGCCCATGGCGCCCGAGACCGTGCTGGAGCATCTGCAGCGCGTGCTGGCCGCGGAAGGCGTGCCGGCTGACACGCCCGCCCTGCGCCTGCTGGCGCGCGCCGCGCGCGGCTCCATGCGCGATGCGCTGTCGCTGGCCGACCAGGCCATTGCCTTCGGCGCGGGCAAGCTCGAAGAAGCCTCGGTGCGCCTGATGCTGGGCAGCGTGGACCGCAGCCACGTGTTCCGCCTGATCGATGCGCTGGCGCGCGGCGACGGCAAGACCGTGGTCGACACCACCGAGACCTTGCGCCTGCACGGGCTCAGCGCCGCCTCTACGCTGGAAGAAATGTCCACCGTGCTGCAACGCATGGCCGTTCTGCAGGCCGTGCCCCCCAGCGCCGACGACCCCGACCCCGACGCTGCCGAACTGGCGCGCCTGGCCGCGCTGATGCCCGTCGACGAGACGCAGCTGCTCTACAGCATGTGCCTGCACGGCCGCGCCGAGCTGGGCCTGGCACCTGACGAATACGCGGCGCTGACCATGGTGCTGCTGCGGCTGCTGGCCTTCAAGCCGGCCGCCGGCGCCACGCGCCCACCGGCTGAAAAAAAAACTCCGCCTGAAGCCGCAACCGCGCTTTTGCCGGAAGGTCACGCAGACCGGCCCGGCGATGGCGCCGCGCCTGGCGACGCCACCCCGGTGCAGGCCCTGTCCCAGGGCGCGCCAGACATTCCTGTCGCAGCAGCCCCGCCCGGCAGAATGCTGCCCGTCATCGAGCCGCCCGCCGCGCCGGCGGCATCTGCGCGCCCCGGCCTGAACAGTCCGGCGCGGCCGGCCGCCCTGGCGCAGGCCGGCGCGCCGGTCATGGCCATGCCAGTGCGCCAGCAATCCGAGCCCGGGCCGCGCACAGGCCCGCGCCCCGAGCCCACGACCCTGCGCCCCGAATTCGCCGAAGACCGCAGTGCCGCAGCAGTCAGCGGCCCGCGCAGCGACTTCACACCCACCGAAGAAGGCGAATTCTGGTACGCCACCGTGCGCCAGCTCGTCAAGACCGAGGCCGTTGCCGCCATGGTGCGCGAACTCGCAGTGCAGTCGCAACTGGTGGCGCGCGACACCGGCCACTGGATGCTGCGCGTCGAGCGCGAGTCGCTGAACCACGCCGGCAACCGCGAAAAACTGCAGAACGCTCTGCGCGCCGCAGGCCACGATGTCAGCCTGAGCGTCGAGGTCGGCACTATCATCGACTGCCCCGCACGGCGCAACGCCGCAGCCGCCAAGGAGCGGCAGCGCGCCGCCGAAGAAGTGATCCTCAACGACCCTCTGGTCCAATCCATGATGCGGGACTTTGGCGCGAAAATCGTGCCCGGCAGCATCAAACCCGTCAAGAACCCATAGAAGGAACCCTCCATGTTCAACAAAGGACAACTCGCCGGCCTCATGAAGCAGGCCCAGGCGATGCAGGACAACCTCAAGAAGGCCCAGGATGAGCTGGCCTTCATCGAGGTCAGCGGCGAATCGGGCGGCGGCATGGTCAAGATCACCATGACCTGCAAGCACGTCGTCAAGCGCGTGACCATAGACCCCAGCCTGCTGACCGAAGACAAGGACATGCTCGAAGACCTGGTGGCCGCCGCCTTCAACGCCACCCTGGCCCGGGCCGAGGAGACCAGCCAGGAAAAGCTCGGCAAGCTCACCGCCGGCCTGCCCGGCGGCATGAAGCTGCCGTTCTGATGCCGCTGCGCGCCCCGCATGGCTGACTCGAATTCGCTCGAAGCCCTGGTGCAGGCCCTGCGGCGTCTGCCGGGGGTGGGCGTCAAGTCGGCCTCGCGCATGGCCTTTCATCTGCTGCAGCACGACCGCGATGGCGCGGTGCGCCTGGCCCAGGCCCTGCAGCAAGCGGCAGCGCAGGTGCATCACTGCGCGCTGTGCCACACCTTCACCGAGGCCGAGGTCTGCGCCACCTGCCTGAACCCGCAGCGCGACAAGAGCAAGCTGTGCGTGGTCGAGACGCCCGCGGATCAGTCGGCGGTGGAGCGCACCGCGGCCTTCAAGGGCCTGTACTTCGTGCTCATGGGCAAGCTCAGCCCGCTCGATGGCATAGGCCCCAGGGATATCGGGCTGCAAAAGCTGTTCGACCGCGCCACCGACGGCGTGGTGCAGGAAGTGATCCTGGCGACCAACTTCACGGCCGAGGGCGAGGCCACGGCGCACGTGATCGGCGAGGCGCTCAAGGCGCGCGGCCTGCAGGTCACGCGCCTGGCGCGCGGCGTACCGGCCGGCAGCGAACTCGAATACGTAGACCTGGGCACCATCGCGCACGCGATGGTGGACCGCAGGTGAATCCATCCAAAGGAGAGACTCCACAATGACGACCACGTACTTCACGCTGGCCTACTGGTGCGTTCTGATTGCGGCGATGCTGCCATTTGTCTGCGCGGCGTTGGCCAAGTCCGGCGGCATGGGCCGGCCGCGCCGCGAGGGCGGTTTCGACAACCATGATCCGCGTGCCTGGCTCGCGCGCCAAAGCGACTGGCGTGCCCGCGCCAATGCGGCCCAGAACAACAGCTTCGAGGGGCTGCCTTTTTTCATCGGCGCGGTGATCATCGCGCATCAGATGGGCGCATCGCAGCTGCGCGTGGATATCCTCGCCTTCGTCTACATCGTCATCAGGCTGATGTACATCATGATGTATGTGGCCGGTCTGCCGTCGATGCGAAGCATCGTCTGGACGCTGGGCCTGGCCGTTAACATCGCGATACTCTTTGCAGGGTATCGGTAACACCTTTACGTGAAAACCCGGACGGGGATATCCTGATGCCAGGATGCCCTGGCACGGGTAAGCTCACTTTCGACCCAAAAAAAAGAGGCTCCATGAAAAATACCATCTCCCCAATCAATCGCCGCAGTTTCGGCGCCCTGGCCGCCGCCGTGCTGGCGGCTCCCATGCTTGGCGCGCAACCGCGCCTGGAAAAGAGCAAGCTATCGATCGCCGTGGGCGGCAAGGCGTCCTTCTACTACCTGCCGCTGACGATCTCCGAGCAACTCGGCTATTTCAAGGCCGAGGGCTTGGACATCGAGATCTCCGACTTCGCCGGTGGCGCCCGCGCCCTGCAGTCCCTGGTGGGCGGCTCGGCCGACATCGTGAGCGGCGCCTACGAGCACACCATCAACATGCAGAGCAAGAACCAGTTCATCCGCTCGCTGGTGCTGCAGGGCCGCGCGCCCCAGATCGCCATTGGCGTGTCCACCAAGACCATGCCCAACTACAAGACGGTGGCTGATCTGCGCGGCAAGAAGATCGGCGTCACGGCGCCGGGCTCCTCGACCAACATGGTGGCCAATCTGGTGCTGTCGCGCGCCGGCGTCAAGGCCAGCGAGGTCAGCTTCGTGGGCGTGGGCACCTCGGCCGGCGCGCTGGCCGCGATGCGCTCCGGGCAGATCGACGCCATGAGCAACATCGATCCGGTGATGACCATGCTGGAACAAAAGGGCGACGTCAAGATCATCAGCGACACGCGCACCCTGAAGGGAACCATCGACGTGTTCGGCGGCCTCATGCCCGCAGCCTGTCTCTATACCCACGCTGATTTCGTGCAAAAGAACCCCAACACCTGCCAGGCGCTGGCCAATGCCATCGTGCACGGCCTCAAATGGCTGCAGACCGCGGGTCCGAGCGACATCATCAAGACCGTGCCCGAGTCCTACCTGCTGGGCGACCGGGCCCTGTACCTCGCGTCTTTCAACAAGGTGCGCGAGGCGCTTTCGCTCGACGGCGTCATGCCGGAAGATGGCGGACGCACCGCGCTGAAGGCGCTCGCCAGTTTCGATCCCACGGTCAAGGCCGACAAGATCGATCTGGCCCGCACGTTCACCAACGATTTCGCGCGCCGCGCCAAGGACCGGTTCAAGGCCTGAAGCCCGCATGTCTGAATTCGCGCTTGAATTTCTCGACATTCGCTGCACTTTCCGCTCGCGGGACGACCCGAGTCAGAACTACACCGCTGTGGCGGACACGACGCTGCGCATACGCGCCGGCGAGTTCGTCTCGGTGGTGGGCCCCACGGGCTGCGGCAAATCCACCTTGCTCAACATCGGCGCCGGCCTGCTGCCCCCCACCTCGGGCAGCGTTCGGGTCTTTGGCGAGCCGCTGGAAGGCATCAACCGGCGCGCCGGCTACATGTTCCAGACCGAGGCGCTGATGCCCTGGCGTAGCGCCATCGACAATGTCATGGTCGGCCTGCAGTACCGCGGCTTGCCCGACGAAGAAGCGCGCGCGCAGGCCCAGGGTTGGCTGGAGCGCGTGGGCCTGGGCGAATTCGGAGACCGCTATCCGCACCAGCTCTCGGGCGGCATGCGCAAGCGCACCGCGCTGGCCCAGACCCTGGCCCTGGACCCGGACATCATCCTGATGGACGAGCCCTTCAGCGCGCTCGACGTGCAGACCCGGCAGCTCATGGAAAACGAAGTGCTGGCCTTGTGGGCGGCGCGCCGCAAGGCGGTACTGTTCATCACCCATGACCTGGACGAAGCCATTGCCATGAGCGACCGCGTGATCGTGCTTTCGGCCGGCCCCGGCACGCACCCCATCGGCGAGTTCGACATCGACCTGCCGCGTCCGCGCGATGTGGCCGAGGTCCGCAACCAGCACCGCTTTGTTGAACTGCACAAAAAGATCTGGGATGTGCTGCGCGACGAAGTGCTCAAGGGGTACGCGCAGCAACTGAGGAAGGCCGCATGAGTCTGCTCGATCGTCTCAAGCCGTCTTCGGGCAATCTGCGCGCATGGCAGGTTGCGGTGCTGATCGCCATGCTGGGGCTGTGGCAGCTGTTGTCGCGCGACACGCAACTCGCCTTCTTCCTCGGCGAGCCGCTCAAGGTGGCCGGCCGGGTGTGGTCCTGGTTCATGCCTTTCGGGTTCGGTCCGAGCGTGTTGTTCCCCGAAGGCCTGCCGGGCAATGCCGACATCTACATTCACCTGGGCACCACCCTGTTGGAGACCGTGCTGGCCTTTGGCATCGGTACGGCGCTGGGTCTGGGCTGCGGTCTGTGGCTGGCGCTCGCGCCGACGGCCAGCGCCATCATGGACCCTTACATCAAGGCCGCGAACTCCATGCCGCGCGTGATCCTGGCGCCCATCTTCGCCATGTGGTTCGGCCTGGGCATCTGGAGCAAGGTGGCGCTGGCAGTGACGCTGGTGTTCTTCATCGTGTTCTTCAACGTCTACCAGGGGGTGAAGGAAGTCAGCCCGGTGGTGCTGGCCAATGCCCGCATGCTGGGCGCCAACCAGCGCCAGCTGTTGCGCACCGTGTACCTGCCCAGTGCCACGAGCTGGGTGTTCTCCAGCCTGCACACTTCCGTCGGCCTGGCCTTTGTCGGGGCAGTGGTGGGCGAGTACCTGGGCTCGGCACGCGGCGTGGGCTATCTGATCCTGCAGGCGGAGGGCACTTTCGATGTGAACACCGTGTTCGCGGGCATTGTGGTTTTGACCGCCTTCGCGCTGGTGCTCGACGGCATTGTCGGGCGCACTGAAAAACGCCTGATGAAGTGGCAGCCGCGCCAGGGCGAAACTGAAAAAATCTAACGCCGGGCTTCCTTGCCGGACTTGGCCGGCACGCGCTTGACGGCGCGCGCCGGTGCCTTGGCCGCAGCCTTGCCTCGGGGTTGGCCCGCCGAGCGGCCCGCGGAGCGCGCATGGATGCGCACCGGTAGGTACACGACGACCTGCTGCCCGAGCTTGAAGCTGGCGCTGGCCGTGACCTTGTTCCATTCGGCGACGGACGCCGGTGCCAGACCGTAGCGGCGGGCAATCGATGCCACGGTATCGTGCTTGCCGGCCTTGACCACCGAGCGGCGCGTGACCACTTCCGGGGCGAAGGAAATCTGGCCGTTGTCGGCCACGTGGCCGGCGACGTCGGAGGCGCTCTTGACCGAACGCGGCACCAGCAGCACCGAGCCGGCTTTGATCAGCATGCGCGGCGGAATATTGTTGATGCTGCGCAGATCGGCCTCACGCATGCCCACCAGGCGGGCGGCGTCAGCCGCCTTCAGGGTGCGCGGAGCGGTCCATGCCGTCCAGCTGGCGTACTGTCCCTCCGCATGGGCCTCGAAGTTGCGTTGAAACACGGTGGCGTTGTCCCAGGGCAGCAGAATCTGCGGTGTGCCCGCCGCGAGAATCACGGGTCGGTTGATCGACGGGTTCAGGGCCTTGAAGTCGTCGAGCGGAACATCGGCCAGCCGTGCGGCGAGTTCGACATCAATGTCACGGGTGATGGCAACGGTCTGGAAGTAAGGGTGGTTCTCTATCAGCGGCAGCTCGGTGCGGAACGCCACCGGGTTGGCCACGATGTTCTTGATGGCCTGCAACTTGGGCACGTACATGCGCGTCTCGTTGGGCATGTTGAGATCGATGTAGCTCACGCCCTGGCCGGCGCGCTGGTTGCGCGCAATCGCGCGGCCCACGCTGCCTTCGCCCCAGTTGTAGGCGGCCAGCGCCAGATGCCAGTCGCCGAACATGCCGTAGAGCTTCTGCAGATAATCCAGCGCAGCGCGGGTGGAGGCCAGCACGTCGCGGCGGTCGTCACGGAACACGTTCTGCTTGAGCTCGAAATAGGTGCCCGTGGCCGGCATGAACTGCCACATGCCAGCGGCCTTCACGCTGGAGACGGCCTGCGGGTTGAAGGCGCTTTCGATAAAAGGCAGCAGCGCCAGCTCGGTGGGCATGTTGCGGCGCTCCAGTTCCTCGACGATATGGAACAGGTACTTGCGCGAACGCTCCGTCATGCGCTGCATGTAATCTGGCCGTGTCGCGTACCACTGCTCTTGCGTGCGGACCAGCTCGGTGTTGAGGTCGGGCATGGCGAAGCCGCGGCGGATGCGGTCCCACAGGTCCACCGGCGGCGTGATCAGCATCACGCCTTGCGAACTCACGCGCGCCGGGGCAATCGGGGCCAGAGGCCCGCCGGGGATGAAGCCGCGAAAGGCGGCGGGCGGCTGGACTGCCGCCGCAGGGGGGGCAGGGACTGGAGGTGCCGGGGCAGGCGGGGGGGCGGATGCGATTGCATCGGCCGAAGGCGTGGTGGGCGGTACGCCCTGTGGCGGGCTTGCGCAGCCTGCCAGCAAGAGTAGACCGATGATGCAGCCGTACACTTGCGCGTGGCGGCGGGTCTTGGCGGGCAGCGAAATGAGATTCATGGGTGATCAAATTATAGGTTTGCAGCAGTGGCTAGAAACGCCTCCGGGCCGTTATCTTCTGGACTGGGAGCGCAGCCAGCTCGATAGTGCCGTGGCCGACATCTTCGGTTATCACGCCCTGCAGCTCGGCCTGCCCACGCTGGACGCACTGCGTGCCAATCGCATGCCGCATCGCTGGGTGGCCGACTCGCAGCCGGGCGACCCGGGGCCGCAGGCGCTGGTCGCCGATTTCTCGGCCCTGCCTTTCGCCGCGGGTAGCCTGGACCTGCTGGTGTTGCCGCATGCGCTCGAACTCAGCCCAGACCCCCACGCCACACTGCGCGAGGCCGAGCGGGTCCTGGTGCCCGAAGGGCGGCTGGTGGTCTGCGGCCTCAACCCTGCGAGCCTGTGGGGTCTTCGCCAGCGGCGCGCGCACCTGTACCGCAAGCTGGGGTTCGGCGAGCTGTTCCTGCCCCAGGCCGGCGATTTCATTGGCTACTGGCGGCTGCGCGACTGGTTGCGGCTGCTGTCCTTTGAGGTCGAGTCGGCAGCGTTCGGTTGCTACAGTCCGGCCGTGCGCAGCGAGAAGTGGCTGCGCCGGTTCGAGTGGATGGAGCGCGCCGGCGACCGCTGGTGGCCCATTTTCGGTGCGGTTTATTTTTTGGTTGCGGTCAAGCGGGTGCGCGGCATGAAGCTGCTGGGCTCCTCCTGGAAGAGTGCCCCTGCCTTGGCCGCCGCCCCTGTGTCCATTGCCAACCAGGTCCGCCCGAGCGGGCCCACCATCCAGCGGGAAATCCATTGAAGCAAGTTGAGATCTATACCGACGGCGCCTGCAAGGGCAACCCCGGCCCTGGCGGCTGGGGCGTGCTGATGATGTCGGGCGCCACAGAAAAGGAAATGTTCGGTGGCGAACTTGGAACCACCAACAACCGCATGGAAATGATGGCGGTGATCCAGGGGCTGGAGGCGCTGACGCGCCCCTGCCAAGTGACGTTGTACCTCGACAGCCAATACGTGCTCAAAGGCATCACCGAATGGCTGCCGGGCTGGAAAGCCAGGGGCTGGCGCACGGCGTCCAGGCAGCCGGTCAAGAACGTCGAACTGTGGCAGCGCCTGGACCACGTCGTCAGCCAGGGCGGGCACGTCATCGACTGGCGCTGGGTCCGGGGCCATGACGGCAACCCAGGCAACGAGCGGGCCGATGCGCTGGCCAACCGGGGCGTGGAGCTGGCCCTGGGGCGCCGCTGATGTAAAGCTGCGGTAAAACGCACCGGAAACGGGTCTGGCTTTGGATTGAACTGACGATAGTTAGGGGCATTGCCTATGCCCCCGGGGCGGCTCGCCTGCTACATTGAAGAGTTGTCCTGACGCTATTTATTTCGAGATCCCTCAATGGCATCCAAAACAATTTTCACCCTCATCGCGGTCGTCGGCATTGGTGCGGCTTCCGGGGCCGCATGGTGGTATCAGAACAAATCTTCCAGCGCGGCTGTGCGCACGGACCAGGCGGCAGCCGGCGCGGCCAGCGCCCCGGCTGCGGGGCAGGGCCGTCCCGCCGTGGAGGCCGTGCAGGTCCAGCTCATGAAGCTGACCGACGACGTCCAGGCCGTGGGCAGCCTGCGTTCGCGCCAGAGCGTGGTGTTGCGCCCCGAGGTCAGCGGCCGCATCACCCAGATCAATTTCACCGATGGCGAACGCGTGCGCCGGGGCCAGATGCTGGTGCAGTTCGACGACCAGCTTCCGCTGGCCCAGGTGCAGCAAAGCCAGGCCGAGCTGTCCATTGCCATGGCCAACCACAAGCGCAACCAGGAACTGGTGGCGCAGAACTTCATCAGCCAGCGTTCGGTCGACGAAAGCGCGGCCAACCTGGAAGTCGCCCAGGCCAAGCTGGCGCTGTCGCGGGCCACGGCAGCACGGCTGCGCATCGTCGCGCCATTTGACGGCATTGCCGGTATACGCACGGTCAACATCGGCGACTACCTCAAGGACGGGGCTGATATCGTCAACATCGAGGACCTGGAAGCGATCTTCGTCGACTTCCGCCTGCCCGAGCGCTACCAGACCAAGATCCGGCGCGGCCAGCGTGCCTCGGTCGATCTCGATGCGCTGCCGGGTCGCAGCTTTGTTGCGATCATCCAGGCGATCGATCCTCTGATCGACACCAACGGCAGGTCGGTGGGTGTGCGCGGCTGCATCGACAACCGGCAACTGCAGTTGCGCCCCGGCATGTTCGCCCGCGTCAATACCGTGTTCAGTGAGCGCAGCGATGCGCTGGTGGTGCCCGAAGAGGCCATCGTGCCGCAAGGTGGCCGGCAGTTCGTCATCAAGCTCAATGAGGACGGGGCACAGGGTGGCTCCGTGACCCAGCGCGTCGAAGTCAAGGTGGGCATTCGCCGTCCGGGCCGCGTCGAGATTGTTCAAGGCCTTGTTGCCGGCGACCGGGTCGTCACTGCCGGCCAGCAGCGCATTCAGCGTGATGGCACGCAGGTGCGGGTCATGGAGGCCAGCGCAGTTCGCGCCGCGCCGGGTGGACAGGGCGCAGCTGGTCCCGCCACTGCTGGAGGTGGTGCCCGTGCTGGTGCCGCGGACGCCGCACCTGGTCGTTCGCCCCTGGTGGCGCCTGCGCCGCGCCTGCCCGCGAACCTTGCCGCGCCGCGCACCGTCAGTGGCCCCAACCCCTGCATGATCGCCAATGCCGAGTCCGCCCGTCCGCCGGCGCCGGGCCGCGCGCTCCCATCATCGTCGAGCGCGCCCGCCGGCGCCGCACAGCGTAATCCCGCCTGAGGCTTTTCGCCAGGAGCCGCCCCATGCAACTCGCTGAAGTATCCATCCGCCGGCCGGTCTTCGCGACCGTGCTGTCGCTGTTGATCCTGCTCATCGGCGCGGTCAGTTTCAACCGCCTGTCCGTGCGCGAATACCCCAAGATCGACGAACCCGTGGTGACAGTCAGCGTGCGCTGGCCCGGTGCCTCGGCCGAGGTCATGGAGTCGCAGGTGACCAAGCCGCTGGAGGACTCCATTGCCGGCATCGACGCCGTGGACGTGCTGACCTCCATCAGCCGCGCCGACCAGACCCAGATCTCCGTGCGTTTCCGGCTCGAGAAAGACGCCGATGCCGCCGCTGCCGAGGTGCGTGACCGCACCTCGCGCGTGCGCAATCGCCTGCCGCAGGCCATCGAGGAGCCTGTCATTGCCAAGGTCGAGGCTGACGCCTTTCCCGTGATCTGGCTGGCCTTCACCAGCGACACCCTGACGCCGCTGCAGATCAACGACCTGGTCAACCGCATTGTCAAGCCGCGGCTGCAGACCGTGACCGGCGTGGCCGATGTGCGCATCTACGGCGAGCGCAAGTACGCCATGCGGGTCTGGCTGGACCCTGACAAACTGGCCGGCTACCGGCTCACGACGCAAGACGTCGAAGAAGCCATTGCCCGCAACAATCTCGAAGTCCCTGCGGGCCGCATCGAATCGCAGCAACGCGAATTCAGCGTCACCTCGCAGACCGACCTCACGCGCCCTTCGCAATTCGGCGACATCGTGATCAAGAACATCAACGGCTTCCCGGTCAAGGTCCGCGACGTGGCGCGGGTGCAGGAAGCGCCGGCCGACGAACGCAGTGTGGCGCGCCTGAATGGCCGCTCCGCGATTTCTGCGGGCGTCATCCGGCAGGCGACGGCGAATCCGCTGGACCTGTCGCGCGGTGTGCGCGACATGATTCCCAAGCTCAAGGGCGACCTGCCGGCCGACATCTCCATTGACGTTGCCAATGACAACTCGGTGTTCATCGACCGCTCGGTCAAAAACGTCTACCGCACCATCACCGAGGCCATCGTGCTGGTGGCACTGGTGATCTTCGTGTTCCTGCGTACTTTCCGGGCCTCCATCATCCCCATCGTGACCATCCCTGTAAGTCTGGTGGGCACCTTCGCGCTGATGGCGCTGGCCGGCTTCACCATCAACACCCTGACGCTGCTGGCGCTGGTGCTGGCGATCGGGCTGGTGGTCGACGATGCCATCGTCATGCTGGAGAACATCTACCGCCACATCGAAGAAGGCCTGGACCCGTTCTCTGCCGCCATCAAAGGTGCGCGCGAGATCGGCTTCGCCGTGGTCACCATGACTGCGACCCTGGTTGCGGTCTACGCGCCGCTGGCCTTCACGCCGGGGCGCACCGGGCGCCTGTTCGTCGAGTTCGCGCTGGCGCTGGCCGGCGCCGTGGTGGTCTCGGGCTTCGTGGCCCTGACGCTCACACCCATGATGTGTTCGAAGCTGCTGCGACACAACCCCAAGCCCAATTTCTTCGACCGGGGCATGGAGCGGCTGCTCACCAAGCTGTCCGACAGCTACGGCAGCCTGCTGCGCTGGATCGTCACCGCCCGCGTGGGCGGCCGTGCGCATGACCGGAGTCTGACTGCGCGCATCCTCGGCGGGGTGTTGCAGGCCCGCTGGATTGTGGTGGGCATCATGATCGCCAGCGCGCTGGCGATCATGGCAGTCTTCCCCACCATGAAGCAGGAGCTCTCGCCGCTGGAGGATCGCGGCACCATTCTCGCCAATATCGAGGCGCCCGACGGCTCCACGCTGGCCTACACCAACCGCTATGCGCAGGCCATCGAGAAAATGGCCGAGCCCTACAAGGAATTCGATCGCATCTTTGCCAACGTCGGCAACCCAACTGTCTCGCAGGGCAGCGTGGTGTACCGCACCATCGACTGGGACCAGCGCAAGCGCAGCACCCTGGATCTGGCGCGCGAACTGCAACCCAAGTTCAACAGCCTGGCTGGCGTGAACGCCTTCCCCATCACGCCACCGTCGCTCGGCCAGGGCTTCCGCGAGCGGCCCCTGAACTTCGTGATCCAGACCTCCGACAGCTACCAGAACCTCAATGCCGTGGTGCGGCAGATGCTCGACGAGATCGCCAAGAACCCCGGCATCCAGTCACCCAATGTAGACCTGCGGCTGAACAAGCCCGAACTGCGCATCGACGTGGACCGCGACAAGGCAGCCGACCTCGGCGTGAGCGTCTCGGTCGTGGCCCGGGCCATGGAGACCATGCTGGGCGGGCGCAACGTGACACGCTACAAGCGCGACGCCGAACAATACGACGTGATCGTGCAGACCGAGCCGAGCGGACGCAGCACGCCCGAAGACATCGACGGCATTTATGTGCGCGGCCGCAACGACACCATGATTCCCCTGTCCGCCCTGGTCAAGGTGCGCGAGAGTGTGTCGCCACGCGAATTGAACCACTTCGGCCAGCGGCGCTCGGCGGCCATCACGGCCAGCCTGTCGCCCGACTATTCTCTGGGGCAGGCGCTGGAGTTCATGAACCAGACGGCGGCCAAGGTGCTCAAGCCGGGCTACACCACCGACCTCAACGGCACCTCGCGCGAGTTCCGCAATTCGCAAGGGGCGCTGGCGATCGTGTTTGTGCTGGCGCTGCTGTTCATCTTCCTGGTGCTGGCCGCGCAGTTCGAAAGCTTCATCGACCCCTTGGTGATCATGCTGTCGGTTCCCCTGTCCATGATCGG
>JAURZS010000161.1 GCA_030653255.1 Burkholderiaceae bacterium
CACAGGGCGGCGTTGCCGGCGCCCACGACGATCACGTCGAATTGTTCAGAGGACATTCAAGACTCCATGGGTTACTTTGTACGCATTTGTATACCGTTGTATTTTAATGGCCGCAAGTCGCCCCGGTCAAGCGGCGCTGCGCGATAATGCGGCGATGCGATCCACCCCCCAGAAGTCCAGGCCGCGCGCAAGCTCTGATACCGACGGCCTGCCGCGCGGCGAGCAGGCCTACCGCCATGTGCGCAACGCCATACGCCGGGGCGAATTCAAACCCGGAGACCGCCTGCGCGAGGCCGAACTGGCCGAGCTCATGGGCCTGAGCCGGACCCCGGTGCGCGAAGCGCTCGCGCGGCTGGAGGCCGAAGGCCTGGTGGTGCACGACGCCACACGCGGCACACTGGTGGCGGAGCTGGACTACAGCATGGTCACCGAGCTGTATTTCATGCGCGAGGTGCTCGAAGGCACGGCGGCCCGCCTGTCGGCCCAGCACGCATCGGAGGTCGAGATCTCCATCCTCGAAGACCTGTGCCGGCAATACGAGGCCTCCGTCAACGACCAGGCCCGTCTGGACACCAGCAACCGGCAGTTCCACGACACCCTGTACCGCTGCAGCCACAACCGCTATCTGGTCAACATGCTGCGGGTGCTGCATGACGCGCTGTCGCTGCTGGGCAGCACCACGCTGGCCAACCCCGAGCGCGCGGCGCAGACGCTGCGCGAGCACGAGGCCATCGTCGCGGCCATCCGCGAGCGCAACCCCGACGCGGCCGAACAGGCCCTGCGCGAGCACATCCGCGCGGCGCAAAAGGTGCGCATGAAGAAGCTGTTCACCGGCGAGTGAGCCGGGGATGCCATGCTGCGGTATGGTCTAGACTGGCACCTGTCCCATGAGCATAGACCCGCGCATCGTCACCCTCCCGCTGCCTGAGGCCCCGGGCGCGATGGCCCCTGCGCCGCTGTCGCCCGAGTGGCGAGCCTGGGTGGCCGAGAATGCCATCCGTTCGTGCACGCCGCAGTCCATGCAGGACACCATGACGCGCGCCGGCATGCCGGTGGCCGTTGCCGCAGCGGGCATACAGGCCGTGCTGCAGGATCCGATCTTCCAGGCCGCGATCAAGCAGCAGCAGATCACGCGCAAGCTCGTGTCGGTCATGCTCAATCACGCCGCGCTGCTCCAGCACGATCCGGCCTACGAGCGCATCGAGCGGCGCGCCGGCGTCTCGCGCGACGAGCTCTTCGAGCGCTACTGCATGGGCAACCGGCCCGTGATCCTCACCGACCTGGCGCACGATTGGCCGGCCATGACGCGCTGGACGCCGCAGCATCTGCGCCAGCGCTTCGGCGACATCGAGGTGGAAGTCCAGGCCGGACGCAGCACCGACCCCCACTACGAAGTCAACAAGCTGCAACATCGCCGGCGCATGCGCTTCGGCGAATTCATGGACCGCGTCACCGCCGGGCCAGGCAACGACCTGTACCTTACGGCCAACAACGAAGCCCTGCGCGACAGCCCCTTGCGCGCGCTGCTCAAGGACATCGGCACGTTGCCGGACTATCTGGCGCCCGAACGGCTGGACAGTAGCGCCTTCCTGTGGATCGGTTCACAGGGCACGGTCACGCCTCTGCACCACGACACCGTCCACCTGCTGCACCTGCAGATCCAAGGGCGCAAGCGCTGGCGCTTCATCTCGCCGATGGAGACGCCGCTGGTCTACAACTTCAACGGCGTGTTCAGCCCGGTCGACCTCGATGCGCCCGACCTGAGCCGCTACCCCGCGTTCGCACAGGCGCGGGTGCTCGATGTGGTGGTCGAGCCCGGCGAGGCCGTCTTCCTGCCGCTGGCCTGGTGGCACCACGTGAGCTCGCTGGACACCTGCATTTCCCTGTCGCTGAGCAACCTGCAGTTGCCCAACCATTTCGAGTACGCCAACCCGACACTGCGGGACTGGTAGGAGCGCGCGCCTTCCACAGCATGCGCTATAGTCGCGCTGCTATGCTTTATGTAGCGGCCCGCAAGCGCCGCCCCGCCCGATCCGGACATGCTGTGCCAGGAGACACTTTCTTGAGTTCCAAAGAGAACGCGGCAATCAGCCAGTTGCTGGCCTTGCTGGAAGCGCGCTACGCGCTACGCGTGCTGTGGGCCCTGCGCGACGGCCATCCGCAGACCTTCCGGCTGCTGCAAGACAGCGTCGGAGGCATCACCCCCAACACCCTGAACACCCGCATCAAGGAGCTGCGCGAAGCCGATCTGATGACCCACGGGCCTGAGGGCTACCAGGTCACCGCCATCGGCGCAGACCTGCTGCGACGCATCGGGGAACTGCACGCTTTTGCCGGCAAGTGGTCGGCCAGCCAGGCCCGCAAGAGCCTGCGTCCCTGAAGCCGAAGGCGCGGACTCGCTAAACTCCGAGGTTTTCAAAAGGAAGCTCCCATGATCACCACGCCATCCGGCCTGCAGTACGAAGACACCACCGTGGGCGCCGGCGCCGAGGCCATGAGTGGCCAGCATGTCCATGTGCACTACACGGGCTGGCTCTATACCGACGGCGTCCAGGGAGCCAAGTTCGACTCCAGCCGCGACCGCAACGACCCTTTCGCCTTTTCGCTGGGCGCCGGCCAGGTGATCCGGGGCTGGGACGAAGGCGTGGCCGGCATGAAGATCGGCGGCAAGCGCACCCTGATCATCCCCGCGGCTCTGGGCTACGGTGCGCGCGGCGCCGGCGGCGTGATTCCCCCGAACGCCACCCTCAAGTTCGACGTCGAGCTGCTCGACGCCCACTGATTCCGCCGTCTGCGGCCCGATTCGCCACCGGCGGCACGAAGTGCGCAAAGCCTGAGGCCGCCGTCTTGAAAGCAGGACTTGTGCCCCAAGCTGCTAAGCGCCGTTCATTCAACTCAGCGCTTTCAGCATGTCCGACAACCAAAAAACCGAACAGAATCAAGACCTTGGCCACCCGCCGTCGGCCGAGGAACAACTGGCCGCCCAGGCCGCCAACGAAGCCGACGCACAGGCCGAACTGACCGCGCTGCAGGCCAAGAATGCCGATCTGGCCGAGCAGTACCTGCGCGCCCAGGCCGATGTCCAGAACACCCGCAAGCGCGCCGACGACGAGATCGCCAAGGCGCGCCGCTTCGCGGTCGAGAGCTTTGCCGAGAGCCTGCTGCCCGTGGCCGACAGTCTGGAGGCCGGCCTGGCCATCAAGGACGCCACCGCCGAGCAGGTGCGCGAAGGCGCCGAAGCCACGCTGCGGCAGCTGCGCAGCGCCCTGGAGCGCAACAAGGTGCTCGAGATCAACCCCGCCGCCGGCACCCGCTTCGATCCGCACCAGCACCAGGCCATCAGCATGGTGCCCGCCGAGCAGGAGGCCAATACCGTGGTCTCGGTCCTGCAAAAGGGCTACACCATCGCCGAGCGCGTGCTGCGTCCTGCTTTGGTCACGGTGGCCGCGCCCAAATAATCACAGGGAAAGACTTGAAAGATCACAAGATATCCACAAGTCTCCCACAGAGTTTTCCTTTATCTCACCCCATTTGAATCAAAGTACAGCAGGAGAAATACCATGGCAAGAATCATCGGCATCGACTTGGGCACGACCAACAGCTGCGTCTCCATCATGGAGGGCAACACCCCCCGCGTGATCGAGAACTCCGAGGGCGCACGCACCACGCCGTCCATCGTCGCCTACCAGGAAGACGGTGAAGTGCTGGTTGGCGCCTCGGCCAAGCGCCAGGCGGTGACCAATCCCAAGAACACGCTGTACGCCGTCAAGCGCCTGATCGGCCGCAAGTTCGCCGAGAAGGAAGTGCAAAAGGACATCGACCTGATGCCCTACAAGATCGTGGCCGCCGACAACGGCGACGCCTGGGTCGAGGTGCGCGGCAAGAAGATCTCCGCACAGCAAGTCAGCGCCGACATCCTGCGCAAGATGAAGAAAACCGCCGAGGACTACCTGGGCGAGGCCGTGACCGAGGCCGTGATCACCGTGCCCGCGTATTTCAACGATGCGCAGCGTCAGGCCACCAAGGACGCCGGACGCATCGCCGGCCTGGATGTCAAGCGCATCATCAACGAGCCCACCGCTGCGGCGCTGGCTTTTGGCCTGGACAAGCAAGACAAGGGCGACCGCAAGATCGCCGTCTATGACCTGGGCGGCGGCACCTTCGACGTGTCCATCATCGAGATCGCCGATGTCGACGGCGAGAAGCAGTTCGAAGTGCTGTCCACCAACGGCGACACCTTCCTCGGCGGCGAGGACTTCGACCAGCGGATCATCGACCACATCATCGCCGAGTTCAAGAAAGAACAGGGCGTGGATCTGGGCAAGGATGTGCTCGCTCTGCAGCGGCTCAAGGAGGCCGCCGAAAAGGCCAAGATCGAGCTGTCCAACAGCCCCCAGACCGACGTCAACCTGCCGTACATCACGGCCGACGCCTCGGGCCCCAAGCACCTGAACATCAAGCTGACCCGCGCCAAGCTGGAGTCGCTGGTGGACGAGCTGATCGAGCGCACCATCGCCCCCTGCCGCACCGCCATCAAGGATGCGGGCGTGAGCGTGGGCGACATCCATGACGTGATCCTGGTCGGCGGCATGACCCGCATGCCCAAGGTCCAGGAGAAGGTCAAGGAATTCTTCGGCCGCGAGCCGCGCAAGGACGTGAACCCCGACGAGGCCGTGGCCGTCGGCGCCGCGATCCAGGGCCAGGTTCTCAGCGGCGACCGCAAGGACGTCCTGCTGCTGGACGTGACACC
>JAURZS010000166.1 GCA_030653255.1 Burkholderiaceae bacterium
CCGGGCATGGGCGACAGCACATAGCGGCTCATGTCGGGCGGGGCCTTGTAGGGCATCAGCGCATGGAGTTCCGCAGCACGCGGTGACAGCACCATGGCATCGACCTGCGTGCCGTTGTGCGCCAGGCGCAGCGCCAGCGGATTGCGCGCGGTGCCGCGCTCGACCTGCGCCGTGAACGGCGCGCCATTGCACACGCCATGCATGCGGATGCTGCCCAGCCGGAAGCCGCTGCACATCCTGTAGGTGCGCTCGCCAACCTGCACCTCGGCTGCGCCGCTCGTGGCGTCAAAACCCGTGACGGACACCGGCGTGTAGTGGTTCTTGCCTTCGCGCCCCAGGGTCACGGTGACGAAATCGTCTCCGATGCGCTTCTCATGGCCTTCGAGCTGCCCGCTGATCGCACTGGCGCGCCCCAGGTAGATGCGGTTGACAAAGGCCGCCAGAGCCACCAGGAACTGCGGATCGTCATGCGGCACATCTTCGGCCTGAAAGCCCCGGCCGTAATGCTCGGCAATGAAGCCGGTATTGAACTGGCCCGCGACAAACTTGGGATGCGCCAGGAGGGCAGCCTGGAACGGAATGTTGCTGCTGACACCCCGGATCACGAAGCCATCGAGCGCCTCGCGCATGGCCGCAATGGCTGCATTGCGGTCTTTGCCGTGCACGATCAGCTTGGCGATCATGGAGTCGTAGTACATGGGAATCTCGCCGCCGTCCTGCACGCCAGTGTCCACGCGCACGCCCAGCCGGTGTTCGGTGTCGGCAGCAAACATAGTCTCGCGCGGTGGCTGGAAGCGCACCAGCCGCCCGGTGCTGGGCAGGAAGTTGCGGAACGGGTCTTCGGCATTGATACGGCACTCGATGGCCCAGCCATCGCGCTTGACTTCGGCCTGGGTCAGCGGAAGCTTCTCGCCTGCGGCCACACGAATCATCAGCTCCACCAGGTCCAGGCCGGTGATGCATTCGGTCACCGGATGCTCCACCTGCAAACGGGTGTTCATCTCCAGAAAGTAAAAGCTCTGGTCCTTGCCCACGACGAACTCCACCGTGCCCGCGCTCTGGTAGCGTACGGCCTTGGCCAGGGCCACGGCCTGTTCGCCCATGGCGCGGCGTGTGGCGCTGCTGATGAAGGGGCTGGGCGCCTCCTCGATCACCTTCTGATGGCGCCGCTGGATGGAGCACTCGCGCTCGTTCAGGTAGATCACATTGCCATGGCTGTCGCCCAGCAACTGGATCTCGATGTGGCGCGGCTCCTCGACGAACTTCTCGATGAACACGCGGTCGTCGCCGAAACTGTTGCGCGCTTCGTTGCGGCAGCTGGTGAAACCCTCCAGCGCCTCCTTGTCGTTGCCGGCCACGCGCAAGCCCTTGCCGCCACCGCCGGCCGAGGCCTTGATCATCACCGGATAGCCGATGGAGCGGGCGATCTCGACCGCCTTTTCCGCCGACTCGATGGCCTCGTTGACGCCGGGAATGCAATTGACACCGGCTTCCTTGGCGAGCTTCTTGGAGGCGATCTTGTCGCCCATGGCTGCGATGGAATAGTGCTTTGGGCCGATGAAGATCAGGCCCTCTTCCTCCACCCGCCGCGCAAAGCCTTCGTTCTCGCTGAGAAAGCCGTAACCCGGATGGATGGCCTGCGCCCCGGTCTGCTTGCACGCCGCGATGATGCGGTCGGCCTGCAGATAGCTGTCACGGCTGGGCGCCGGCCCGATGTGCACCGCCTCGTCGGCCAGCGCCACATGGCGCGCGTCGCGGTCGGCGTCGGAATAGACCGCAACCGTCTTGATGCCCATCTTGCGGGCCGTCTTGATCACGCGGCAGGCGATCTCGCCCCGGTTCGCAATCAGTATCTTGTCAAACATACAGTGTCCTTTTCAATGCCGCACGCCCGCAGGCACGCCAATAATCCAGGTCGGGGTGTTCACAGCGGAATGTTGCCGTGCTTGCGCCACGGGTTTTCCAGCTTCTTGGCCCGCAGCATCACCAGCGAGCGGCAGATGCGCTTGCGCGTCTCGTGCGGCAGGATCACGTCGTCGATGAAGCCGCGCGCGCCGGCCACGAAGGGGTTGGCGAAACGGGCCTTGTATTCCGCCTCCCGGGCGGCGAGCTTGGCCGGGTCGCCCTTGTCTTCGCGGAAGATGATCTCGACCGCGCCCTTGGCGCCCATGACGGCGATCTCGGCATTCGGCCAGGCCAGGTTGACGTCGCCACGCAGGTGCTTGGACGACATCACGTCGTAGGCGCCGCCATAGGCCTTGCGCGTGATCACGGTGATCTTGGGCACCGTGCATTCGGCATAGGCATACAGCAGCTTGGCGCCGTGCTTGATGATGCCGCCGTATTCCTGGCTGGTGCCGGGCATGAAGCCGGGCACATCGACAAAGGTCAGCACCGGAATATTGAAGGCATCGCAAAAGCGCACAAAGCGCGCAGCTTTGATGGAGGACTTGATGTCCAGGCAGCCTGCCAGCACCAGCGGCTGGTTGGCCACAATGCCCACGGTCTGGCCTTCCATGCGCGCAAAGCCGATGACGATGTTCCGGGCGTACTCGGGCTGGATTTCGAAGAAGTCGCCATCGTCCACGGTCTTGGTGATCAGCTCCTTCATGTCGTAAGGCTTGTTGGGGTTGTCCGGCACCAGTGTGTCCAGGCTCATGTCCATGCGGTCGGCCGGGTCGCCTCCGCGGCGCACGGGCGCCTTCTCGCGGTTGTTCAGCGGCAGGTAGTTGTAGAGCCGGCGCAGCATCATCAGGGCCTCGACGTCGTTGTCGAAGGCCAGATCCGACACGCCGCTGCGGGTGCTGTGGGTGAT
>JAURZS010000176.1 GCA_030653255.1 Burkholderiaceae bacterium
GACAGCCGCTCCACGCTGTATTGCAGCGACGTCGTGAAGATGATCGAGGCGCCGGTGTTGCACGTCAACGGCGACGATCCCGAGGCCGTGGTGCTGGCCACCCAGCTCGCGCTGGAGTACCGCATGGAGTTTGCCAAGGACGTGGTGGTGGACATCATCTGCTTTCGCAAGCTCGGCCACAACGAACAGGACACGCCGGCGCTGACGCAGCCGCTGATGTACAAGAAGATCGCGCAGCACCCCGGCACCCGGCGCCTGTACGCCGACAAGCTCACGGCCCAGGGCATGGGCGAGACGCTGGGCGACGATATGGTCAAGGCCTTGCGCGCAGCGCTGGACGCCGGCAAGAACACGTTCGACCCGGTGCTGACCAACTTCAAGAGCAAGTACGCGGTCGACTGGAGCCCCTACCTCGGCAAGAAGTGGACCGACGCTGGCGACACTGCCATCCCGAGCGCCGAGTGGCGCCGCCTGGCCGAGCGCATCACGACCGTGCCGGCCAATTTCACCGTGCACCCGCTGGTGCGCAAGGTTCTGGACGACCGCGCCGCCATGGGCCGCGGCGACGTCAATGTCGACTGGGGCATGGGCGAGCACATGGCCTTCGCCTCGCTGGTGGCCAGCGGCTACCCCGTGCGGCTGTCGGGCGAGGACTGCGGACGCGGCACCTTCACGCACCGCCATGCGGTGCTGCACGACCAGAACCGCGAGAAGTGGGACATCGGCACCTATACGCCGCTGGAGAACGTGGCCGAAAACCAGGCCCCCTTCGTCGTCATCGACTCCATCCTGTCTGAAGAGGCGGTGCTGGGTTTCGAGTACGGCTATGCCTCCAATGACCCCAACACGCTGGTGATCTGGGAGGCGCAGTTCGGCGATTTCGCCAATGGTGCGCAGGTCGTGATCGACCAGTTCATCGCCTCCGGCGAGGTCAAGTGGGGTCGGGTCAATGGCATCACACTGATGCTGCCGCATGGCTACGAAGGCCAGGGCCCCGAGCACAGCTCGGCGCGCCTGGAGCGCTTCATGCAGCTGAGCGCTGACACCAATATGCAGGTGGTGCAGCCGACCACCGCCAGCCAGATATTCCATGTGCTGCGGCGCCAGATGGTGCGCAACTTGCGCAAGCCGCTGATCATCATGACGCCCAAGTCTCTGCTGCGCAACAAGGACGCGACGTCGCCGCTGTCCGAGTTCACACGCGGCAGTTTCCAGACGGTGATTCCCGAGAGCAAAGAGCTCAAGGCCGACAAGGTGCGCCGCGTCATTGCCTGCTCGGGCAAGGTCTACTACGACCTGGCCAAGAAGCGCGAGGAAAAAGGCATCGAAGACGTGGCCATCCTGCGCGTCGAGCAGCTCTATCCCTTCCCGCACAAGGCGTTCGCGGCCGAACTCAGGAAGTACACCAACCTCACCGACATCGTCTGGTGTCAGGACGAGCCGCAGAACCAGGGCGCCTGGTTCTTCGTGCAGCACTACATCCACGAAAACATGCAGGATGGCCAGCGCCTGGGCTACTCGGGGCGCGCCGCGTCGGCCTCACCCGCCGTGGGCTATTCGCACCTGCATCAGGAACAGCAAAAGACGCTGGTCGATGGCGCCTTCGGCAAGCTCAAGGGCTTCGTGCTGACCAAATAAGGTCGGCCGGGCGACGCTCAGAACAAAACGGAAAGAATTGATATGGCTATCGTAGAAGTCAAGGTCCCGCAGCTGTCCGAATCGGTGGCGGAAGCCACCATGCTGCAATGGAAGAAAAAAGCCGGCGAGGCCGTCGCCATGGACGAGATCATCATCGAGATCGAGACCGACAAGGTCGTGCTCGAAGTGCCGGCGCCTGCCGCAGGCGTGATGGCCGAGATCGTGGTTGGCGACGGCGCTACCGTGACGGCGGGGCAGGTGATCGCGAAGATCGACACCGCAGGAAAGGCGGCCGCCGCCGCACCCGCCGCATCCGCCCCTGTTGCGGCCAGCCCGGCTGCGCCCACGGCGCCAGCGGCGTCCGCTACGTCCGTAGCAGCTATGGCATCCGCACCTGCCGGCGGCGCCCGCTCCGACGTGCTCATGCCGGCGGCCGCCAAGCTGATGGCCGACAACAATCTGGGCGCGGGCTCCGTGAGCGGCACCGGCCGCGACGGACGGGTCACCAAGGGCGACGTGCTGGGCGCGCTGGCTGCGCCCCGGCCTGCCGCCGTGGTGCAGGCCCCCGTGGCGGCGGCGCGCGCCTTGCCGCAGGTCTCGGCCCCCGCACCCGATCTGGGCGAGCGCCCCGAGCAGCGCGTGCCCATGAGCCGCCTGCGCGCGCGCGTGGCCGAGCGGCTGCTGCAGTCGCAGTCGACCAACGCCATTCTCACGACCTTCAACGAGGTCAATATGGCGCCCGTGATCGAGATGCGCAAGCGTTTCCAGGAGCGCTTCGAGAAAGAGCACGGCGTGAAGCTCGGCTTCATGAGCTTCTTCGTCAAGGCCGCCGTGCATGCGCTCAAGAAGTACCCGGTGCTCAATGCCTCGGTCGATGGCACCGACATCGTCTACCACGGCTACTTCGACATCGGCATCGCCGTGGGCTCGCCACGCGGCCTGGTGGTGCCCATCCTGCGCAATGCCGACCAGATGAGCTTTGCCGACATCGAGAAGAAGATCGCCGAATACGGTGTGAAGGCGCGCGACGGCAAGCTGGGCATCGAAGAGATGACCGGCGGCACCTTCTCCATCTCCAATGGCGGCGTGTTCGGCTCGATGCTGTCCACACCCATCATCACCCCCCGGCAGTCGGCCATCCT
>JAURZS010000177.1 GCA_030653255.1 Burkholderiaceae bacterium
GGTGACAGCTTGCATTCCACCGCTGTGCGCTGGTTCTTCCAGTGTCACTGTGAGCAGTGGCAAGACCACCATCGACAGCGACTACCGGAGCGTGACCGAACAGACGGGGATCAAGGCGGGGGATGGTGGGTTCAATGTGAACGTGCAAGGAGTGACGGCCCTCACGGGCGGCGTCATCACCAGCACAGACAAGGCCGCTCAAGACAGCAAGAACAGCTTTGCTTCAGCCGGCGGAGTGACGCTGACCGACATCCAGAACACCGCCGACTACAACGCCAGTGGCGCGAGCGTGACGCTGGGCTACAGCAGCGCCCCGCATGACAAGGATGGCAACCCAATTACTGACGCCGCAGGCAACGCCATCCCCGGCAAAGTCATCGAGGCAGGAGGCATAGGCAGCGACAAGGGCAATGCCGGCAGCATCACACAAGCGGCCATCAGCGGCGTCGCAGGCAACACCAGCACCAGGACCGGCGACAGCGAGACCGGCATCAAGCCGATATTTGATGCCGGCAAGGTTCAAGACAACCTCAACGCGCAGGTGAGCATCAGCCAGGCCGCACTGCCCGCAGCAACGCAGGGCTGGGCGGCGTATGCCAGTGAGCAGGCTGCAAAGGCCATGACGCCCGAGGAGAAGGCTTGCTGGGCAGAGGGTGGGGCATGCCGGGTGGCCGGGCACGTAGCCATTGGAGCGCTGGCTGGAGGAACAGCAGGGGCGGCCGGGGCCGGTGTGAGCCAAGCGGTGATTCCGACGATTGGCGAGGTGATCAAAGGCACGGACCTATCCGATGCAGCCAAGCAGCTCGTCATCGCCGGGCTGGGTGCTGCGATTGGCGGCGCAGTGGGAGGCACCGCGGGCGTGGTCACGGGAAGTAGCGCGACAGTCAACAACTACCTCACGGCAACGGATTTGCGTAGCCGTGACCAGCGAATCGCCGGCTGCCAGGCAGCCAAGGATGTGGAGTGTGAAGTCAAAGCTCTCCGCGAGTTTGATCTGAAAAGCGCCGTCAACAGCGCCGGGATAAATCACGGAAGTGTGTTGACAGAAGCTGCATTGCAATCGGAAAAGGCGCAACTCGAAAAACTACTTGCAGATACAACCGTTAGCGATGCCGCCAAAGCATTAGCCGGAAGTAGCATTCGAGAACTCGATGTAGCTATCAATGCCATCCAGAAGTCTCCGGTTCTGAGGGATGCGGCCGAACTGGGGCTGATCGTTGCAGATGTGGTAACACTCGGCACGCTCGCGGCCGGAAGGGCACTCACCTCCACAGCGATCAAAGCGCTCATTGAAACCCGTACCGGGCGCGAAGTCTCAATCGATGCGGCCACCGTCATCGCCAATAATTTCTATCGGGATGGCGCGGTTAGCCCGCAGGCATTGGCGACATCATCAGGCTTGGTAATTCAAGCAACGTCCGGCAAAACCACCACCGTTCTTGGAAGCTATATACAAGACATGAAAGGAATCATCGTGGAGCAGACAGGAGCACCCAAAAGCATGGATTTCATGGGAACGCGACCAGGGGGGTTCAATGTCCTGAACGTACCTGACAGTTATGCCAATGCGTTGCATTCTCAGGGGGCCGACGTCTTTTGGAATCAAGTGAACAAGCCATTTCTAGATGCAGCTATTCAGCGTGGGGACGAAATTTATCTGGCGAGTCGACCCACAGAAGCGCTACTAAATCGCACGAACTCCGCTGGTGTACTGGAGAGAAGTGGTTTCGGGCGTGAGTACGACTATCTGCGTTCTCAAGGCTACACATATGATTCGGCAACCGGCGCAATGAAAAAGGGAGCTTCGAAATGAGGCCCGACTGCAACTACCTTCTTCGAGAGTTGCTTGACGGGTTGACATCGCTACATCCCAAGGTGCTTGTTGATGAGAATTTGTATGCGAAGTTAAAACTGAGAAACGGATGGTTTGTGCTTTGCGAAGGCGATCAATCTTCCGCTGGTTTAACTCTATACATAGCGCCCCCCGGAGGTTCTGGCCCGTATTACGCTGTGTGGCTGCTTATGAGAGTATTTGAACAACTTACAGGAAATAGCTACGGTGCGCCAACCGTAGCATCTCAATCGACCTTCCTGATCCGTGAGGCACGGCGTTTATTCTCTATAGAGCAGGACTATTCAGCGGCGTATCGCAAAGCTGATCGACTAGAGATATAGCTGTCCTGTGTCCTGTCCCCCCGTCCCCGCAGCCGGCGCCCATCGATTTCAAGCCCGCAAAGGTGCCTGAACTGAGATCGTCCGCATTGGATTGCCCCCGCCGCGAGGGAGCGATCCACATCACCTGCTGAAACATTCAGCAAATTCACCCTCAAATCCCACCGGCAGACATGCTTCGCTCCACCACTTCGTGGACGTTGGCTGTTTGCTGTCTTCCGCAGCAGCACCTGCGAAGTTCGTACTCAAAAAAGCAGCGAGCCATCCTCCAAGTTCTCGATTGCCATCACCCCGCCGCCTCCACCTTGCGCCGTGGGGCGCGGTATTGGCCCGCAGCAATAGCCATCCACCCGATAGGTGCCCCCGCCTGAGCCGCAGCCTGCTCGGCATCCATCGTCGTGTCCCACATGTTCGCCCGGAAGCGCATGCCGGTCGTCTTGGAGCCAGCATCCGAAAGCAACCAGATCAAGGGCGGCACCATCACCGTTGGCGGCAGCAAGTCATCTCGATCAAAGGGAGCGTCAGGTGGAATCATGGGGGTGTCGGTCGTCCCACCAGGAAGAAGAACATTCACGGTGACACCCGAGCCTTTGAGTTCGGCGGCAGCAATGCTGCTCAGGGATTCCGACGCCGCTTTGGAGGGGCCGTACGGCGACATGCCGCCAACGAGCATAGAGTCGAGAGACGTCGTGACATTCACGATCCGTCCGCGCGCGTTTCCGACCATGTGCGGCAAAGCGCACTTCATCATATGAAAGACCGCAGAAGCGTTGATATCAAAAAACTTCTGCCACAGCGCGCCAGAAATGTCCCAGAATTTCGGGGGCTCCTGGAAGAAGTTTGGCTTGATGGCAAGCCGGGCGATGCCGGCATTGTTGACAACGGCATCGATCCGCCCAAAGGAGTCGACGGCAAAGGCGACGGCCCCCGCGCAAGCCTGTTCACGAGACAGATCGGCGGCGTGGCAGACCAGTTTGCCGCTCCGAATCTTGAGCGCCTGTTGTTCCAGCTCCGCAAGCGACTCGGACGAGACATCGACGGCAACCACCGTGGCCCCCGCTTCCATCAGACCTTTGACCATGGCGCGGCCGATTCCGCCAGCTGCACCGGTGACAAGCACGACGTGCTTGTCAAGCACCATCGACGATGGAGTGTTCATGTTTCTGCGCCCTTCGTAGTGTTCGTGGTCACTCTACCGGGGCGAGGTACGGAAATCAAATGTGCCTTGGAAATGGCTCGCCATCAGCCCCCGTAATGAATGTGCTCACGGTCTATGGCCGGCGGCTTGCCAAGGGTGCGAAACCCTCCGGAGTTCGCTCAACTCGACTGCCGCGTTCATGACTTCCGACAGGATGTGACTGCTGCTCTCTTTCAGGCAGGCGATCACGAACTCGATGTCTTTCGACGGCGGCAACCCGGGGACCGGCAGCAAATTTCCGGCAGCCAATTCACGACCGATCATTCTTTCTGACAGGAGCCCGACTCCGCCCCCGCTCATGACGATATGCATCGCAGCCAGGTTGTTGTCGACGGAATTCACCTGATTCAGGTTCACCCCAAGGGCGTTCAGTTCGCGCGTTGAATCGAACCAGAGAAAAGAGTGGCGATGAAAGCACCAGATTGCCACGCCTTCCAGCCAGTGCTTTACGCCTGCTTCGGTGTTTGCCTCGATCTTCGCGAGCACTTCGGGTAACGCCACCCACAGGAGACGGTCGTACCCGAGACTCAAGCAAGTGAATCTCGACAGGTCAACCGGGCCGGACAGGATGCCGACATCCAGCTTGCGTGCCTCCAGGAGTTCCAATAGCGCGCCGGCCCGTTCGAGCACAAGATCGAAGGAAACATTGGGCATCTTGACTGACAGGTGAGAGGCCAGCGCCGCCACGACGTCGAGGCACATGCTGCTCGCACCGATCCGCACCACACCGGTAGCAGTTTTTGCGCTGACGGAAGCTGAAAGCCGCTCAACCTGCTCGAGAACTTGCTCCGCCTGGCTTACGAATTCGCGACCTTCAAGCGTAATGGCGATCCCGCGGCCTTGTCGAACGAAAAGTGTCTGGCCAATGGCCTCCTCGAGTTCGCGGATTCTCGTGGAAACAGCAGGCTGCGTCATGTGCATTCGCTCCGCCGCTGCTGTGAAGCTCCCCAATCTCGCGATCCAGGTCACGAGCTCCATATTGAATAGGGTAAGTTTGGCCATTGCTTGGACGGACAGGGCCGCGCCCGTTAGTGGGCGAGGATACCAAAGTTACCAAGCCAAAGGCCGGCCTGCAGCTATTGTTTCCCGTATTCATGGGATCGCGCACGTTACTCCACGGCGGCGCCGCTCGCCTTGACTGCGCCAGCCCAGCGGACCTGCTCTGCCTTGATGAATGCGTTGAGCTCGGCAGGAGCAGCATACAAGGGCGAAGCACCAATCTTGCGGACATACTCCAAGAAGGCCGGACCTCGGGTAACTGCAGTGATGGCTTCGTTGAGCTGCTTCACAATGGCAGGAGACACTGCAGCGTTTGTCGCAACCCCAAGCCACACGCCGGCGTCGAACGAATCCGGAAAGCCGGCTTCGGCGAACGTCGGCACATCCGGAGTCAAGGAATTCCTCTGCGCCCCAAGCACGGCAACGGGACGCAACTTTCCGGACTGCGCGAGCTGCGCCACCTGCCCGCCCGAGGTGAAGAACATGTCGATGTCTGCGTTCATCAGGGCCTGTAGCATTTCTGGGTCGCCTTTATATGCGACCTTGACGATATCTGCCTTGGTCATCACGCTGAACATCGCCAGCGCGAGATGCGAAGTGGAGCCGGCGCCCGGATAGGCGGCCGTGAGTTTCCCCGGGTTCGCTCGCATCAGGTCGACCAGTTCACGCAGGTTCTTCGCGGCCAGCCCCGGCCTCATGACGAGCGTGTTGTGTAGCTTCAGAGTGGGGGCCACGGCGACGAAGTCCTTGTTCCAGTCGTAGCTGAGCTTCTTGTAAAGCGCCGGGTTGATCGCCGCGCTGGAAGTCGCGTAATAAACCAGCGTATACCCGTCGGGTGTGGCGCGAGCCGCGTAAGAAGTGCCTATGGAGCCGCCAGCGCCCGGACGATTCTCGACGACCACAGACTGTCCCAGCTTGACGGCCAGTTCCCTTGCGACCAGCCGTGCAGATAGGTCAACAGGGCTTCCGGGAGCATAGGGAGTGACGAGTGTGATGGCGCGATTCGGATACGCCTGTGCAAATGCCGTAATCGGCAATAGCAGCACAAGTATTCGCGCCACCATGCGCAGCAGGGATGGAATTTTGATCATTTCATGTCTCCTTTATTGGCTTACGCGGGGTCGAACTGAACGTGTAGCGCCTCCAGGGCGCGCTTATTCGGGGAATACAGGTATCGCACTTCAGACTTGCCCTCGGCAAACCGAAAGTTCTTCAGGCGTGAAAAGAGGCTTTCGAAAGCGATGCGAGCCTCCAGCCGCGCCAACGGCATGCCAAGACACTTGTGCCCCCCATACCCGAAGGCGAGATGGGCGTGAATATTCGGCCGGGTAATCCTGAATTCCTCCGGCTCGCTGAATTTCGTGGAATCATGGTTGGCGGACCCGAAATGCAACAAGATCAGCGAACCCTTCGGGATCGTCACGCCATGCATCTCGATGTCGCGGGCCGCAATGCGTTGGATCCACTGCACGGGGGACGCGACCCTGAGCGCCTCCTCGATCGCATTCTGAAGCATCGATGGCTCGGCGCATACGCGCGCCATCTGGTCTGGGTGTCGCAGCAGCAAATACATGGTGTTGACGATCATGTTCACCGTATTGTGAATAGCCGCCTGGTATCCGACGATGATCTCGCTCAACAGCGCGTGCATGTGGAGTGTTCCATCTCTGCTGAGCTTCGCCTGGACAAGGTCCGAAAGAAAATCTTCGCGGGGAGCTGACACCCTGCCCGTCAAGGCGCGAGCGAAGTATTCCTTGGCCATGGTTACAGCTTCGATCTGCTCCTTTTGCTGCAGTGCGGATGAATGGCGAAACGCATGGCCCTGGAACTTCGACATCCACGATCTGATCAGTGCCTCATCTTTATCAGGCACCCCGAAAACTTTGAGAATGACCAACGCAGGCAGATGCTCCGCGAACTCCGACCGGAACTCCACGATTCCCCGATGTGCAAACTTGTCGATCAATTGATCGACGACACCTTGGATCATTGCTGAATACGAAACCATCCGGTCGCGCCTCACCAAGGCCAGCAGCAACGCCCGCTTTTTCGTATGGTGGGGCGAATCGTTCAATGGCGAAGGCCAGGGGTCGATCTCCGCGTCGAGCCCACTTTCCAGATCGACTCCACTGGCTTCGGCGAACCCGGGTATCGCCGGCCCGAACCGGTTCGAGAAGTCCTCGGGCCGGTTGACGACTTCGATGCAGTCCTCGTAGCGGGAGATCACGTAATCACCGCTCGGGAGCCTGTGCACGGGGCGGCTCTCTCGGAGCTCGGCATAGTATCCGTAAGGACACTGAACCAGCTCTGCCAGTTTCGGATTTGGGTAGTCGACCTGCTCGACGTTCTCGTAAGCCTTGACCATGGCGCCCTTTCCCAATTCAACAAGAATGGCTGTGCAATTCCACAGCCGAAGGAGGAGAAACTTTGCCGAGCGCGAGCACCATCGCGACCATCTCAAAGAAACCAAAAGCCACGACCAACTCGACCAGCTGCTGCTCGCCCAGGCTGCCCACGGCTCGCTCGAAGCATTCGTCGGTTACTTGCTTCGTGCGTGAAATCTCGGTGAGCAAGTCATAGGCGGCCGCTTCTTTCGGCCCCAGCGATCCTGGACGCTCGCCGCTTGCAATCCATGAAACCGTCTCATTGGAAAGACCGGATTCAAGTGCCGCCTCGACATGAGCTTCCCACATAAAGCCGGAGCGCTGACTAAGAGCCGCCATCAGAACGGCCATGCTCTTCACAGGTGCCGGCAGCGTGGTTCGCGCCTTGAAAATATCGCCGAGGCTGCTGACGCAAGCGGCGACCTCCGGAGTGCGGATCAGCGCGTCGAGCGGCCCGCCGAGACGCCCGTCCGCCGGCATCCATTTCCCGCGCCATACGGAGCGGTATTCAGCTGCGAGTGCACGCTGAGGCTCCGACATCTTGGCGGCAGGAATGGGCGGAAACCGGACCGTCATCATTGCTCCGGTGCTACACGCCGCCAGAGACATCGATGGACACCCCTGTGATGTAGGCGGCTTCGGCGGACGCGAGGTAGCAAATCAGGCTCGCCTGCTCTTCCGGTAGAGCAAGCCGCCCCAGTGGGATTCGGCTTTCAGCCAGGGCGAGTGCGCCTTCGCCCTCGAGCTGGAAGTCCTTGAGCACCCGCTCGGAACGGGTCAACCCGGGCGCGATGGCATTGCATCGCACGCCGTAGGGCGCCAGTTCCAGCGAGAGCTTTCTCGTCATTGCAATGACGCCCGCCTTTGCTGCGGTGTAAGCCGCGTTGGCGCGGCCTCGTCCGTGAGCCGAAGTCGAGGCGACGTTCACGATGCATCCCCGTCGCTCCCGCTTCATGATGGGTATGGCCCTGCGACACGCCAGGAATGTCGCATCCAGATTGAAGCTGAGCAATGCTTTCCAGTTCGCCAGCGAAATCGCTTCGAGCTCCGCCCTGGAGTTACCGAGAATCATGCTGCCGCCGACGGCGTTTACGAGCACGGACAGCGGCGCCCATTCTGCTGGAACGCACGCAAATGCCCGCTCGACATCGGCTTCATCGAGTGCATTCGCACTGCACACTATCAGCTGTCCCGGCACGCTCCTGGCGCTTTCTTCCAGGGAGCGTAGACCCCCTTCGTCGAGATCGATGGCTACAACATGCGCACCTTCGGCCAGCAGGCGCCTGGATGCCGCCGCGCCAATGCCTTTGGCCGCCCCCATGACGATCGCTGTGGTGCCCGCGAACCTCAGTCCAACCGGCGCGTGTGCAGGCAAGTTCATCGTTGTTGGCCTTTCCCAGAAAATCCGCTGGCCCAGTCTACGGAGCAGGGGCTGTGGCAACAAGTTGTCATTACAAATGCTTCGTTATCAACGCAGCTAATGGGTCGCCCGTGGTCGCTTGGCTGAACGCCTTCGCGGCGACGCGACGCACCTCATAGCCCGCAGGCCTTACCATCCCTTCCCAGAACATGGGTGCAAGCCCCCAAGCCCTTCTCCGCCCCATCAGCCTTCAACGATCCCATCACCGTGAACTATTCCATGCTCCAGGCCGCCATCGTCGATCTCGACGGCACCATGATCGACACCCTCGGCGATTTCGTCGCCGCGCTCAATCTGATGCTGCGCGACCTCGACCTCCCGCCAGTGGAGCGCTCCACGGTGGCCCTGTTCATCGGCAAAGGGTCGGAGCATTTGATCCTGTCCGTGCTCAAGCACATGGCCCAGCGCGCCGATGTCAGCGCCAGGGCGGTGGGCCCCCAGGCCCTGTACCCACAGGCCTGGGATAGCTACCAGCGCCATTACGAAGTCATCAATGGCCGCCATGCCGAGGTCTTCCCCGGCGTGCTGCAGGGCCTGCTGGCCATGCAGTCCAGGGGCCTGAAGCTCGCCTGCCTTACCAACAAGCCCGGCGCTTTCGCCCGCGCGCTGCTGCAGGACAAGGGGCTGGCCGGGTTCTTCGATGTCGTCTTCGGCGGCGACGCCTTCGAGCGAAAAAAGCCCGACCCGCTGCCCCTGATCAAGACCTGCGAAGCCCTGGCCGTGCCGCCGCAGCGCACGCTGATGGTCGGCGACTCCAGTAACGACGCCGCCGCCGCGCGCGCGGCCGGCTGCCCGGTGGTGCTGGTCACTTATGGCTACAACCATGGCGAGCCCATTCGCGCCGTGGACGCCGACGGTTTCCTCGACTCGTTGGCAGACCTGCGTCTGGATTGAACTCCTTGCCGGGCCCTGGTTTGCTACACTCGTCTGATGTTCATTCACCGCATCCACATCACGGGTCTCAGCGACCGGGGAGCCTGGCCCTGGCGCCAGCCTCAGTTTTCGTGATCTGTTGACTGGCACGGCCCCGCCGTGCTCCGCGCCTCGACCCGAGGCACTTTGTGAATGAAGGCGGCGCCCCAGCGCGCCGCCCGGACCATCGGTCCATGCATCCTGGAGGCTTGACGCCGTGATTACCGAACTCGAATTCAATAGCCTGGCCCAGCAAGGCTTCAATCGCATCCCGCTGATGGCCGAGGCCTTTGCGGACCTGGAAACGCCGCTGTCGCTGTACCTCAAGCTGGCGCACAGCAAGGACGATGGCAAGTACAGTTTCCTGTTGGAGTCTGTCGTGGGTGGCGAGCGCTTTGGTCGCTACAGCTTCATCGGCCTGCCCGCGCGCACCCTGCTGCGTGCCAGCGGCTTCGGCGACAACGCACTGACCGAGATCGTGCGCGACGGCATCGTGATCGAAAGCGCCCGGGGCAATCCGCTGGATTTCATCGCCGAGTACCAGAAGCGCTTCAAGGTGGCGCTGCGTCCCGGCCTGCCGCGTTTCTGTGGAGGGCTGGCCGGCTATTTCGGTTACGACGCGGTGCGTTACATCGAAAAAAAGCTGATCCACTCCTGCCCGCCTGACGCTCTGGGCTGCCCCGACATCCTGCTGCTGCAGTGTGAAGAGCTGGCCGTCATCGACAACCTGTCGGGCAAACTCCACCTCATCGTCTATGCCGACCCCAGCCAGCCGCAAGCCTACGCCCAGGCCGAGGGTCGCCTGCGCGAACTGAAGGAGCAACTCCAGCACGCGGTCAGTGCCCCCCTGATCAGGCCCTCACAGCCTCATGCGGCGCAGCGCGACTTCGCCAAGCCGGATTACCTGGCCGCTGTGGCCCGCGCCAAGGATCTGATCGCCGCCGGCGATTTCATGCAGGTGCAGGTGGGGCAGTGCATCAAGAAGCGCTACACCGAATCGCCCTTGAGCCTGTACCGCGCCTTGCGCGCGCTCAACCCCTCGCCGTACATGTACTTCTATCACTTCGGCGACTTCCATGTGGTGGGCGCCTCGCCGGAGATCCTGGTGCGTCAGGAGCGCACGCCCGAGGGCCAGAAGATCACCATCCGCCCCCTGGCAGGCACGCGTCCGCGCGGAGCCACGCCCGAGCGGGACAAGCTCGCCGAGCAGGAGCTCATCGCCGACCCCAAGGAGCGCGCCGAGCATGTGATGCTGATTGACCTGGCCCGCAATGACATCGGCCGCATCGCCAAGACCGGCACCGTCAAGGTGACCGAAGCCTTCGCGGTGGAGCGGTACAGCCACGTCATGCACATCGTGAGCAATGTCGAGGGCACCCTCAAGGACGGCATGACCGCCATCGATGTGCTCAAGGCCACCTTCCCGGCGGGCACTCTCACCGGTGCGCCCAAGGTGCATGCCATGGAGCTCATCGACCAGCTCGAGCCGACCAAGCGCGGCATCTACGGCGGCGCCTGCGGCTATCTCAGTTACGCCGGTGATATGGATGTGGCCATCGCCATACGCACCGGCATCATCAAGAACCAGACGCTGTATGTGCAGGCCGCCGCCGGCGTGGTGGCAGATTCAGTGCCCGAGCTGGAATGGCAGGAAACCGAGGCCAAGGCGCGGGCCCTGCTGCGCGCCAGCGAGCTGGTGGAAGAAGGGCTCGAGTAGCCTGCTCCGGACGCGCCGGGACCCTCGCAAACGCTCAGGCCGCTACATGCGGCGCAGCCTGTGCGCCGGGGTAGTCTTTCTGGATGGCTTGTCGCGTCTGTGCATTCAGCTGCTCCAGGGTCTTGAGCCAGTCTGCCTGCGCCGGCCATTCGCCGCGCCTGATCTGTGGGTAGAGCTGCCGGTAGATGAACTGGTGGACGGCAAACGCGCCAGCGTTGCCGCTCAGGCTCAGCAGCTTGTGCAGTGTGAAGCTCACGTCGGCCATGTCCCTGCGGGCCTCTCCCGCTTGCAGGCGCTCGAGCAGCTCGGTCATGCATTTGAGCGCCTCGCCGACTTCACCGAGCAGGTCCAGGCGTTCGAACTCCTCCAGCCGCTCTCGATGGAGCAGAGAAATGTTGCCGGGCTCGTCTTCATGCGTGGCGCCTTCGCCAGGGCTTTGCGGCTGCGCCAAAAGCAGCCACTGGTCGAGTTTTTTATACAAGGTGTCGGAGTCGACGGGCTTGATGATGAAGTCGTTCACGCCAGCGGCGATGGCGGTCTTGAGCCTCTCGCCAGATTCGCCGGTCAAGGCGATGATCGGGATCCTGCTGTACGGATGCGACTCCCGGCTCCGGATGATCCGGGTGGCTTCCAGCCCGTCCATCTCCGGCATGGACAGGTCCATCAGAATGGCATCGATGCCATGTTGCGCATCGAGTTGACGCAAGGCCGCCCGCCCGTGCTCGGCCTCGATGACCTGAGCGCCGCGCCGCTCCAGGTAGCTTCTGACAATGGCCCGATTGAACGGCGTGTCGTCCGCGACGAGGATCAGCCTGCCCGACAGCGAGCTGGCGCTGCGTGCAGCGTCCGGGCGAGCTGCCTCGCGGCGAAGCACATGTTGCAGCGTCTCGACCAGCTCCATCCGACTGCATGGCTTGGCGACAAAGGCGTTCATGCCGACCCTGCGGGTCTTGATGTCGGCGATGTAGGCTGGCTCGCTGGTGTAAGCGACGATGGGAATGCGCTCGCTGCCCGGAATCGCGCCTTGGCGTATGCGTTCGGTGGCCGCGTAGCCATCGAGAACCGGCATGCTCAGGTCCATCACGATCAGGTCATAGTGCGCCTGGGCCAACGCCTGGATCGCCGCCTGGCCATTCACCGCTTCGTCGATCTGGCAACCCGTATCTCCGAGCATCTGCCGCACCGTGCGGCGCAGCGAGGCTTCGTCGTCGACGAGCAGCACCCGCTTGCCGCTCATGACCTCGGCGGCACGCTGCAGCAGGGCCTGTTCGTGCGAATCGATCTGCGAGTGCGACCACTCCGGGAAGTGCAGCCGGAACTCCGTGGACTCGCCGTAGACTGATTGGCATGAAATGTCGCCGCCGAAGGCGCGCATCACGCGCCTGCAGTAAGCCAGGCCGAGGCCAGTTCCCGTTGATTTGCCTGAGGTCCGGAACGGCTCGAACAGGCTTGGCAAAAGGTCCTTTGCGATGCCCGGGCCGGTGTCGTGCACGCTCACACAAAAGCGATCCACGGTGATCGTGATGCAGGCCTGGGGCCGCACGGCAAGGTAATACAGGGCGTTCTTCAGCAGATTGAAGACAACGAACAGATAGGTCGTCTCGTGCCCCTTGAAGATGAAGTCGCTGCGTACATTGAAGCGCACTTTGTCGCGCTCATTGTTGCTGGCATAGCCGTATTCGTCGATGGCCTTGCGCGTGACCCTGGCCGCTGACAGATAGACGAAGTCGCTGGTGTCGATCTGCCGGGTCTTGACCTGGTCCAGCGTCATCGAGATGACCTGCAGACCCCGCTCGATGGCGAGGTCCCCCTGGCCCAACTGCTCATAGAGATAACCGAGCCGGTCGGCGGCTATCAACTGCGGCGCAGTGGTCGCCGTGGGCGAGGGCAGGGTTTGCATCACGCTTCGGAGGCTGAACTTGATCTGCGCCAGCGGATTGCGCATCTCGTGGGCAATGGAGCCCGCCAGCGCGGTGGCCATGTGAATTTTCTGGGCCTGAACCTGCTTCTCGGAAAACTTGAACAGACTGCCGCCGATGATGATCAGGATGTACGCGGGAACCTGGGCCACATAGTCCCAGGGAACCGAGGGTGCTGGATCGGTCAGCCAGTAGGCCAGGACCGCCAGGGCGGTGCCTGCCACCGCCATCACGATGGTATTGCGCCAGTCTGTGGCCAGGACCAGCAGAAATATGACGATGAATGTGTTGGACATCGAGGGCGTGCCACCGTGCCGCGTCAGCGCCACATAGACGGTATGAAACGGCAGGCAGTAGAGCAGCGCCCAGTAGGAATAGGCGAGATAGTGCGGCTTGAGCTGTTGCGGCCAGAACCTGCGCAGCGCCATAAGCAGGCACAGCACCACGGCGACGAGCCGTAGCCCCAGGTCGTCGAAGGGCTGCGGATCGGGCCTGGTGAACCTCAGCAGGTAAAAAAGAGAGTACCCGCTGGCGCCGACAATGCCCATGTACACGGGTATGGATTCACTGATCTCGTGGTGCGATCGGTAGTGCTCCATCAGATTACCCAGGTACTTTGCGGGGATTGCCAACATGCCCACGGCCCAGGGTTTACGCATACGGTTCAACTCAGGCACCTCTGGGCGAGCGCGCCATGTTGCGCCGTAGCAGGTACACCGCTCAATGCGCCGTACACATTCGACGA
>JAURZS010000199.1 GCA_030653255.1 Burkholderiaceae bacterium
GAGGAAATCCAGCGCGCGCAACTGGCCCTCGCGCTTCTGGAACCACCAGGCCAGCATCAGCGGCATCGCGATCTTGAGGATCTCACTCGGCTGGATGGTGATGCCCAGGTTGAGCCAGCGGCGCGCGCCTTTCTTGGTCAACCCGAACAATGCCACCGCGATCAGCAGGGCCACACCCAGCGTGTACAGCGGCACGGCCAGGGTGATGAGACGCTGCGGCGGGATCTGAGCCACCAGGAACATGATGGCGCCGGCCAGCAGCATATTGCGGCCATGGTCGACGAAGCGGGTGCCGTGGTCGAAGCCCGATGAATACATGGTCAGCAAGCCGGCGCAGGCCAGCATGAATACCGCAAAAGCCAGCGGTCCGTCGAAGCCGCGCAGCATGGGCGCGCTGCGTCGCCAAAGCGAGGGTTGTTCGAATACATCTGCCATGGGCCGCATTATCCCTCCGCCGCCGCGCACGCCCGGGGGCATTCCTGCGCGCGGCGCACGGGCCGGCGCACCGGGCGGCCATCAGCCCGCATGGGACAATGCCGCCCATGTTTGCAATGTTTGAAGAAGCCGGAAAATTCATGGCCGGCCGCGTTTTGTCCGAGGCCGAAGCCTCGGCCCAGGTCGAGCTCGACAGCGGCAAGCGGGTCAAGGTCAAGGTCGCCCACATGCTGCTCAAGTTCGAGCAGCCCGCGCCGGCGGAGTTCATGCGCCAGGTACAGGCACTGAGCCCAGAGATCGACCTGGACCTGGCTTACGAATTCGCGCCCGAAGATGAGTTCGGCTTCGCCGACCTGGCGCGCGACTACTTCAGCGCCCAGGCCACGACGCTGCAACTGGCCGCCGCCCTGCTGCGCCTGCACGAGGCGCCGCATTACTTCCGGCGTGCCGGCAAGGGCCGCTACCGCAAGGCGCCGCCGGAGATCGTGCGCCAGGCGCTGGCGGCCATCGAGAAAAAAAAGCAGGTGCTGCAGCAGATCGAGGCCTGGGCCGGCGATCTGGCGCGCGGCGAATGCCCGGCGCCGATCCGCGAGCAGCTCTATCGCATCCTGTTCAGGCCCGACAAGAACGCCCCCGAATACAAGGCCGTGGTCGAGGCCTCGCGCGCCACCCACACCGCGCCGCTGTCGCTGCTGCAGCGCGTCGGTGCGATCGACTCGCCCTACCAGTTCCACTGGCGTCGCTTCCTGTTCGAGAACTTCCCCAAGGGCACGGGCTTCCCGGCCCTGGAGGCGCCAGCCATCACAGACGAGTTGCCCCTGGCGCCGGTGCGCGCGTTCTCGATCGACGACTCCGCCACCACCGAGATCGACGACGCGCTGTCGGTGCAGGGGCTGGGCAGCGGCACCGTGGTGCTGGGCATCCACATCGCGGCACCCGGGCTGGCCATCCAGCCCGGCTCGGCGCTCGATCAGGTGGCGCGCAGCCGCCTGTCCACCGTCTACATGCCCGGCCACAAGATCACCATGCTGCCCGACGCCGTGGTGCAGAACTACACACTGGCCGAAGGGCGCGACTGTCCCGCGGTTTCGCTGTACATCACGATGAACGAGGCCACACTGGAAATCCAGTCGAGCCAGACCCGGCTGGAGCGCGTGCCGATCCACGCCAACCTGCGCCATGACCAGCTCGACGCCGTGGTGACGGCGCCCTGGCTTGAGGATCCTGCATTCCAGCACGCGGGCGGCCAGCCCGAACCGCCCGTGGAACGCACGACGCTGAGCTTTTTGTACCGGCTCGCGCAACACTTGAAGGCACAGCGCGAGATCGTGCGCGGCAAACCCGAGAACTTCAACCGGCCGGACTACACCTTCAAGCTCGCGCCACGCGCGGGCAGCGCCGCCGACACCGAGCCCGACGGCACCGAGGAAGTCCTGATCGGCACGCGCCAGCGTGGCGCGCCGCTGGACCTGATCGTGGCCGAGGCCATGATCCTGGCCAACAGCCGCTGGGGCAACTGGATGGCCGAACTCGGCGTGCCGGGCATCTACCGCAGCCAGGCCAGCCTGGCGCCCGGCGTCAAGGTGCGCATGGGCACCAAGGCTCTTCCTCACGCAGGCATCGGCGTGAGCAGCTACGCCTGGAGCAGCTCGCCGCTGCGCCGCTACACCGACCTGGTCAACCAGTGGCAGATCATCGCCTGCGCGCGCCACGGCAAGACGGCGGCACTGGCCGCGCCCTTCAAGCCCAAGGACGCCGATCTGTTCTCCGTGATCTCCGCCTTCGACGCGGCTTACTCGGCCTACAACGGCTATCAGGCCGGTATCGAGCGCTTCTGGACGCTGCGGCATCTACAGCAGCGCGGCATCACCGAGCTGACCGGCACGGTGTTCAAGGAAGGCCTGGTGCGCGCCGACGAACTGCCCCTGGTGCTGCCGGCGCTGGGCTCGCAGGACCTGCCGCGCGGCGCGCGGGTGCGCCTGCGGCTGGGCGCCATCGACGAGATCACGCTGGATGTGAGCGGCACCGTCATAGAGCGCCTGGACGCCCAGGTCCAGCCATTGCCGGCCGAGGACGAGGCCCAGGAAGACGAGGCCGTGGCCGGCCCCATCGCCATTGCGCTGAACGTCGACGAGGCTTCTGCAGCCCCGGACGCGCCGGCGGATAATCAGCCTCCGTGAACCTGCGGCGTTTCAGCACCCTCCAGATTGCCCTCGGCTTGTCCGTTGCGGTCCATGCCGCGCTGGTCACCGTGCGCTTTGTCGATCCCGAGAGCTTCAATCGCGTGTTCAAGGACACGCCGCTGGAGGTGGTGCTGGTCAACGCCAAAAGCAACGAGCGCCCCGAAAAGGCCCAGGCCATCGCGCAGGCCTCGCTGGCCGGCGGCGGCGAGCTGGACAAAGGCCGCGCCACCACGCCGCTGCCGCCCTCGGCGCTGACCGATCACGGCGACGCCGCCGACGACGCGCAGCGCCGCATCGAAGCCATGCAGGAACAGCAGACGCTGCTGCTGGCTCAGATCAGGGAGCAGTTGGCCGCGATGCCGCCCCAGGACCCACGCGAGACCAGCCTGAGCCCCGAGTCCATGGCGCGGGAGGAGCGCAGACGCCAGCTGATCAAGCTGCTGGCCGAAATCGAGCGCCGCATCAACGAGCAGAATGCCAAGCCCAAGAAGCGCTACATCAGCCCTTCGACCCGTGAGGAAGCCTACGCCGTGTACTACGACGCGCTGCGCCGTCGCATCGAAGACCGGGGCACGGAAAATTTCCCCGAGGCGCAGGGGCGCAAGCTCTACGGCGAACTCACCATGATCGTGACCGTGAATTTCGACGGCCGCGTGCTGGCCACGGAAGTGGTCGAGAGCTCGGGCAGCCCGGTACTTGATCGGCGTGCGCAGGCCATTGCGCGCAGCGCCGCTCCCTTTGGCCGCTTCAGCGCCGCGATGCGCCGGCGCGCCGACCAGATCGTCGTCGTCTCGCGTTTCAAGTTCACCCGCGACGAGACGCTCGAGACCCGGCTGACTCAACGCTCCTGAGCCCCTCATGAATGACACACCGATCGACGCCTACTGCGTCATGGGCAATCCGGTCGAACACAGCCGCTCGCCCTGGATCCACGCCCGTTTCGCCGAACTCACCGGGCAGCGCCTGCGCTACAACCGGCAGCTGGTGGCTCTCGATGGCTTTGCCCAGGCCGTGCACGCCTTGCGCGCGCGCGGCGGGCGGGGCTGCAATGTCACCATCCCCTTCAAGTTCGAGGCCGTGGCGCTGTCCACGCAGGTCAGCGAACGCGCCGCATTGGCGCAGGCCGCGAACACATTGAGCTTCGATGCCGATGGCATTCATGCGGACAACACCGATGGTCTCGGCCTGGTGGCCGACATCCAGAACAATCTGGCTGTGCGCTTGCGCGCACGCGACGTCCTGCTGCTGGGTGCCGGCGGAGCGGCGGCCGGCGCGCTGGGCCCTCTGCTGCAGGCGGGTCCGCGCCAGGTGCTGGTGGCCAACCGGACCCAGGCCAAAGCCGATGCGCTGGTGCGACGGCATGCGGCCTTGGCGCGCAGCCAGGACTGCGCGCTGCAGGCCTGCGGCCTGGACACGATGGGCCACTCCTTCGACATCGTCATCAACGCCAGCGCATCCAGCCTCGAAGGCGCTGCTGTTCCCCTTCAGGCCGACGTGTTGCGCCCCGGCGCGCTGGCCTACGACATGATGTATGGTCCGGCCGCCGCCGGTTTTCTGACCTGGGCGCGCAGCCACGGCGCCCGGGCCTGCGACGGTCTGGGCATGCTGGTGGAGCAGGCGGCGGAGTCCTTCTTCATCTGGCGCGGCGTGCGGCCTCCCTCGGCCACGGTTCTGGCCGAACTGCGCCGGGTCATCGATACGACACCGCCATGAAAGCTCTGCTGCGCTGGGCCCTGCTGATCGTCTGCGCCGGCGTGGCGCTGCAATTGTTCTTCATTGCGCGGATCGTGCTGATGATCGCTGTGGACCCTCAGTCCACCGCCTTTCAGCGTTCCGAAGCCTGGCGCCTGGCCACCACCAAGGAGCTGCGCTGGCGCGCGCAATGGGTAGACTACGAACGCCTGCCCGACAACCTCAAGCGCGCCATCATCGCCTCGGAGGATGGCAGCTTCGTCAACCATGATGGCGTGGACTGGGAGGCGCTGGAGAAAGCGTGGCAGAAAAACGCCCGGGCCCAGGCTCAGGCCACGCGACGCGCTCCATCGGCACGGGCGCCGGCCAAGGCGCCCAAGGTCGTGGGCGGCTCGACCATCACCCAGCAACTGGCCAAGAATCTGTTCCTGTCCGGTGAGCGCACCTTGCTGCGCAAGGGCCAGGAGTTCATCCTGACCTTTGCTCTGGAGACCGTGCTGAGCAAGCGCCGCATTCTCGAAATCTACCTCAACAGTGTGGAGTGGGGTGAAGGGGTGTTCGGTGCTGAAGCGGCCGCACAGCACTACTTTCGCAAGCCCGCAGCCCGGTTGAGCGCCTACGAGGCCGCGCGCCTGGCTGTGATGCTGCCGCGCCCCAAGTACTTCGAGCGCGTTGCGCAATCGGGATATCTGGCAAGCCGGGCCGCCACCATCGTGGCACGCATGGGCGATGCCGAATTGCCCTGAGCCCGCGCAAGGCGGCGCGTGCTTCTCGCGGCCCGCGCCTCAGCCTGGCCCGGGCTGCGGGTCCGGCACCGGGTCCAGGGGCCGGGGCGCTGGCGCCATGCTTCTTTTTTTCTCGACGAGCTTGTCGGTCAACCTCTGCATGTTCGACAGAGACGCCAGGTGCAAAGAAATCAGATGCAGATCGCCCGCCCGGAACAGCGCGAGCGCCTTGGCGTCGGGCAGCGCCATCAACTGCTTTTCGTCCACCACCAGGAAGTCGCTGACCAAGAGCCGGCTGCCGTCGGCGAGATCGGCCTGGGCATTCATGGGCGTGAGCAATCCGGCGCCCGTCAGTCGCTGGCAGAACTCGGCGGTGCGCATGTGCTCGATTTGGTAGCGATTGAGAAAATCCAGAGCGCCGGTGAGGAACGGGGTGTCCCGTCCGTCGGCGTCGAACAGCGCCTCGCCTTCGGTTTCGTTCAGGCCGGCATGGGCTTCGTCGATGCACACCCCCATCTGTCGGTCCGGCAACTCCGCCAGCACGAAAGGATAGCGGCGCACAAAGGCCGGGACATAACCGGCGGTCCAGCGCCCCTGCGCGTCGACAAACAGGTTTTCACGCTCGCGCAGGCCAAGCATGACCACCGGCGTGATCTTGCCGCCGGTCTCGCGCGTGAAGACGATCGCATAGGCCTTGCACGCCTCATTGAACTCCGCGCAGGCCAGCGGCAAGGAATTCGCCCCGCGGGCAAAGGCGAAGCCGCTGCGGGCTGCGATGCGGCGATGGCGATGCACATCGCGATTGAGCAGGACCGGTTTTTCGTAGAGCAAGGCTTCAGACATGAGAACGCCCTCTTGGTGGTCAGTTGGCGATCAGGGACGTTGCGGGGCTCGGGCTGGCCAGCACCTTGTCGATGCGTTTGCCGTCCAGGTCGACCACTTCGAAGGTCCAGCCCGAAGCCTCGATGCGCTCCCCGGTCGCGGGCATGTGGCCCGATACCGACATCAGCAGGCCCGCCACCGTGTTGTAACGCCCGCGGTCCTCCGCGGGCAGTTCATCGATGTCCAGCCGCGCCTTGAGCTCGGTCACCGGCATCATGCCGTCGAGCAGCCAGGAGCCATCCTCGCGGCGTGTGGCCCAGGCCTCGATCTGCGTGCCGGGTTGCAGCTCACCGGTAATGGCCTCCAGGATATCGCGCGGCGTCATCAACCCCTGCACCACGCCGTACTCGTCGACGACAAAGACCATGCGTGCGGACTTGGCCCGAAACTGCTCCAGCAACTCCATGCCAGAAAGTGTCTCGGGCACAAAGCGCGCCGGCTGCACGTGCGCTTCGATGGCGCCAGCATGGGCGCGCCCGAGCTTCAACAAGGCGGCCACACTGACCACACCGACCACATCGTCAAGGCCGCCGCGGCACACCGGATACCAGGAGTGGGCGTCACCCGCGTCGCCGGCACGCGCCAGACACTGCGCCACGTCGGCATTGGCATCCAGCCAGATGATGTCCGAGCGCGGCACCATCAGCGAAGTCAGCGCGCGGTCGTCGAGCTGGAACACATTGCGCACCATCTGGTGCTCGTGCTCCTCGATCAGGCCGGCGTCCACGCCTTCTGCAAGGCTGGCAGTGATTTCCTCCTCGGTCACATGGCGCGATGCATTGCTGTCGATGCGCAGCAGCCGCAACACCCCCAGCGTGGTGGCCGACAGCAGCCTGACGAAGGGCCCCGCCGCAGTGGCCAGCCAGCGCATGGGCCGCGACACCAGGCGGGCGACCGCCTCAGGATGGAGCTGCCCGATGCGCTTGGGCACCAGTTCGCCGAAGATGATGGTGATGAAGGTGATGACAGTGACCACCAGCGCCGTTGCCGCAATGCCCGAAGCCTTGCCGGACATGCCCAGGGCGAGAAACCACTGGGCCACGTCGGCGCTGAAGGCGGCCTCTCCGACAATGCCGTTGAGCACGCCGATGGAAGTGATGCCCACCTGCACCGTGGACAGGAAGCGCGTCGGATTTTCCAGCAGCCGCAGTGCGGCCCGGGCGCCCTTGTCCCCCGCCTCGGCCATGGCGCCCAGGCGCGCCTTGCGGCTGGAGGCCAGCGCCAGCTCGGACATGGCAAACACGCCATTGAGCAGGGTCAACAGGCCGATCAGCAGGAAGTCCATGAATCCGGGGTGAAAATGAACACCATGGCACTTTACTTCATCGGTGACGTCCAGGGCTGCGATGCCCCCCTGGCGCGTCTGCTGCAAAAAATCGATTTTTCCCCAAGTCGGGACACCGTATACCTGCTGGGCGACCTGGTCAACCGGGGCCCCGACTCGGTCGGCGTGTTGCGTCGCCTGCAAGGGCTGGGCGACGCGGCGCGCTGCCTGCTCGGCAACCACGACATGCATCTGCTGGCGCTGGCCCACGGCATTCGCAAGCCGCACCGCGGCGACACGGTGCGCTCGGTGCTTGATGCGCCGGACCGCGTGGCCCTGCTCGACTGGCTGCGTCACCAGCGCCTGGCGGTGTTCGAGCACGGCTGCCTGATGGTGCACGCAGCCGTGCTGCCCTCATGGACCGCAACGCAAACCGTGGCCCTGGCCGCCGAGGTCGAGGCCGTGCTGCGCGGCCCGGCGCTGGTCGATTTTCTTCGGAACATGTACGGTGACGAGCCCTTGCTTTGGAGCGATGCGCTGCAGGGCGCGGCACGGCTGCGCGCCATCGTCAACGTGCTGACACGGCTGCGCTTCTGCACCCCCGAGGGGCGCATGGAGTTCGACGTCAAGAGCGGGCCCGACACCGCACCGGAGGGATTCGTGCCCTGGTACGAGGCGCCTGGGCGGCGTACGGCAGACGTGACCGTGGCCTTTGGCCATTGGTCCACGCTGGGCTACATGAACCGCGGCAATGTGATTGCGCTGGACACCGGTTGCGCCTGGGGCGGCTGCCTGAGCGCCCTGCGCTTTGACGGCGGCGCACGCACGCTGTTCCAGGAGATCTGCTAGCGCCCGCGGCGCAAAAACCTATTCGGACTTGAACAGCGCCGCCACCTTGCGGCGCGGTTTGATGTTGGCCGATATGGCGCGCGCATTGCCCGTGGCCTTGGCCGCGGCCTCCCAGACCGGCGCCACATCGGTGACGGGTGGCTGGTAGGGCTGGTCGAAGAAAGGATCGGGCGCCGCGGCGCGCGACGGCGCACGCTCACGCCGCGGCGCGCGCTCTGCCGGCGGCGCATCCAGCACGTCGCGCGGATCGTCACCACCCCAGGCCCTGCGGCCGTCATTGATGCGTCCACGCGGGCGATCTTCGTCGTACTCGATCGCCTCGATCTCGATCTTCGTCTTGATGAGTTTCTCGATGTCAGCCACCAGCCGCGCATCGCTGGCGGCCACGAAACTCACTGCAAGACCCGAGGCGCCCGCACGCCCTGTGCGGCCGATGCGGTGCACATAGTCTTCGGCGTTGAAAGGAACGTCGAAGTTGAACACCGCCGGCACATCCTTGATATCCAGACCGCGGGCCGCCACGTCGGTGCATACCAGCAGATCGACCTCGCCCTTCTTGAACGCGTCCAGCGCCTTCAGTCGCTCGTCCTGGCTCTTGTCGCCGTGCAGGGCAGTGGTGTTCAGGCCCTCGCGCTCCAGCGAGCGGGCCAGCCGCGCGCAGCCGAGTTTGCTGTTGACGAAGACAAAGGCCTGCTTGATGCCGTTCTTGCGCAACACCTGATGCAGTGCGCGGCGCTTGTCGTCGGCGCCCACGCTGTAGAAATGCTGCTCCACCGTCGAGGCCGCGGCATTGGAGCGCGCGACTTCGATCGTCACCGGGTCCTGGAGATAACTGCTGGCCAGGCGCTTGATTTCGGAGGAAAAAGTGGCCGAGAACAACAGCGTGGTGCGCTGCTTGGGCAGGTAGCTCAGGATGCGCTGCAGGTCGGGCAGAAAGCCGATGTCGAGCATGCGGTCAGCTTCGTCGAGCACCACGTACTCGACCTGGTTGAGCACGCAGTTCTTGGCTTCGATGTGGTCCAGCAGGCGCCCGGGTGTGGCCACCAGGATCTCCACGCCCTTCTTGAGCTCCATCGTCTGCGGCTTCATGTCGATGCCGCCGAACACCACGGTACAGCGCAACTGGGTGTATTTGGCGTAATCCTTGACGGACTTGGCCACCTGGTCGGCGAGTTCGCGCGTGGGCAGCAACACCAGCGCGCGCACCGGATGGCGCGCCGGCGAGGTCGAGCTGTTTTCGTGCTTCAACATGCGCTGCAGCAGGGGCAGCGAAAAAGCCGCCGTCTTGCCGGTGCCGGTCTGGGCCGCGCCCATGACGTCGCGCCCTTGCAGAACCACGGGAATCGCCTGCGCCTGGATTGGCGTCATCGACTCGTAGCCCATGTCGGCGACAGCGCGCGACAGCGGTTCGGCCAGTTGGAGCTGGGAAAATGAATCTATGGGGGAGGTGTCTGACATCGATACTGGGGGGTTGATCACGCGTCATCGCGCAAAAGGGGAGCCGCCTAGGGCAAACCCCCATTATCCTCCTATATCACAGACGCCGTCCGGGAAGGGCTCGGCCGCATTTCCGGCCATTGCCCCCCCCCGCATCCGACGCCCTGTCCGCGTCGGCTCTAAAATGGAACAGTGTCCTACGATCTTCACGCCGACCTTCACTGCCATTCAGTGGTCTCAGACGGCACCCTCACCCCCGAAGAACTTGCGTCGCGTGCCAAGGCCAACGGCGTGGAGCTGTGGTCGCTGACCGACCATGACGAGATCGGTGGCCAGCGCCGGGCAGCCCAGGCGGCCCGCGCGCAAGGCCTCAAGTACATCACCGGCACCGAGATTTCCGTCACCTTCGCCAACACCACGGTGCACATCGTCGGCCTGGGTTTCGATGACGAAGACCCGCGCATGCTGCAGGGCCTGCACGACACGCGTGGCGGACGCGGCAAGCGCGCCATGGAAATGTCGGACGACCTGGCCCGCGTGGGCATCCACGGCGCCTACGAAGGCGCGCTCAAGTTCGTCGGCAATCCGGAGCTGATCTCGCGTACCCACTTCGCGCGCCACCTGGTTGAAAGCGGCGTGTGCAAGGACACCTCCGAGGTCTTCCGCAAATACCTCACCGAAGGCAAGCCCGGCTTTGTGCCGCACCGCTGGGCCACGCTGCGCGATGCGGTGACCTGGATCACCCAGACCGGCGGCGTCGCGGTCGTTGCCCACCCGGGCCGCTACAACTTCACACCCAACGAGGAGTTCGCCCTGTTCTCTGAGTTCAAGGCGCACGGGGGTCAGGGGGTGGAGGTCGTCACCGGAAGCCACACCCCGCAGGAATATCTGAAGTACGCGGATGCGGCGCGCGAATTCTCCCTCGCGGCGTCCTGCGGCAGCGATTTCCACAGCCCCGACGAGAGCCGCGTGGACCTCGGCAGCCTGCCGCGCCTGCCCGCCGATCTGACACCGGTATGGGAGCTCGTGCCGGACCGCATCCGGTGAAGCGAACCGCCTCGGCCCTGACGGGCATTGCCTTGATGATCATGTCGATGGCGCTGCTGGCGCTGATGGACACCACGGGCAAAGCACTGACCGGCACCACGCCGGTTCTGATGGTGCTTTTTTTCCGCTACTTCTTTCAGGCCGTGATCACCACCGCCGTGGTGCTGCCGACCCAGGGCCGTGCGGTGATCCGGACTGCGCATCCGCGTTTTCAGGTCGTTCGCGGCAGCCTGCTGTTCTCCTGCACCCTGCTGTCGCTGTACAGCCTCAAATACCTGCCTGTGGGCGAGTTCACGGCCATTGTCAAGATCTCGCCGCTGGTCATCACCCTGTTCGCCGCCATCACGCTGCACGAGCGGGTATCCGGGCTGCGCTGGGTGCTGGTGTTCGGGGGCTTCCTGGGCACCCTGCTGATCGTGCGCCCCGGCGGCGCCAGCTTCAGCTGGGCAATGCTGCTGCCGCTGTGCATGGTGGCGCTCACCGCTTCCTTCCAGGTCCTGACCAGCAAGATGTCGGGCACCGAAAAGGGCGCCACCACCCACTTCTACACCGGGTGGGTCGGCACGCTGCTGGCGGCCATTCCCATGGCGTTCTCCTGGCAGGCCCTGCCCCTGGTCACCTGGGGCATGCTGATCCTGATGGGTGTGCTGGGCACCACGGGGCACTACCTGTTGATCCTGGCCTACTCGCAGGCGCCCGCCTCCACGCTCACACCCTACCTCTACGGCCAGATCGGCTTCGCCATGCTGGGCGGCTGGCTGGTGTTCGACCATCTGCCTGACGCCTGGTCGCTTGCGGGCATCGGCCTGATCGCCTTCTGCGGAGCGGCCGGTGCCTGGTGGACCGCCCGCGAAGGCCGGGTATTGACACCGGCGGCATCGCCTTCCTGAGGACAGCACTGTGGCGCAGTATTTCGACATCCACCCCGAAAATCCCCAGGGGCGCCTGCTCAAGCAGGCCGTCACCCTGCTCGCGCAAGGCGGCGTTGTGGCCGTGCCCACCGACTCCAGCTACGCACTGGCCTGCCACCTCGACGACAAGGCCGCCGCAGACCGGCTGCGCCAGATCCGCGGCGTCGACGACAAGCACCATCTGACGCTGCTGTGCCGCGACCTGGGCGAGCTGGCCGGTTATGCGCGCGTGGACAACCGGCAATTCCGGTTGCTCAAACTGGGCATGCCGGGGCCCTACACCTTCATCCTTGAAGCCAGCAAGGAAGTGCCGCGGCGCGTAAGTCATCCGCAGCGCAAGACCATCGGCCTGCGCGTGCCCGACCACAAAGTGCTGCAGGCCTTGCTGGATCTGCATGGCGGCGCGCTGCTGGCAACGACGCTGATCGCGCGCGGCCAGACCGAACCCCTGAACGATGCCGCCGAAATACGCCAGCGCATGGAGCACGATGTCGCGGCCGTCATC
>JAURZS010000204.1 GCA_030653255.1 Burkholderiaceae bacterium
GGAGAACTCCAGCACATGGACTTTGCCGTCGCGCCGCACCGTCAGGCGCAGCATCTTGCTCAGCGCATTGACGCAACTCACGCCTACGCCGTGCAGACCGCCCGAGACCTTGTAGCTGTTCTGGTTGAACTTGCCGCCGGCATGCAGCTCGGTCAATGCGATTTCGGCGGCCGACCTCTTGGGCTCGTGCTTGTCGTCCATCTTCACGCCGGTGGGAATGCCACGGCCGTTGTCGACCACGCTGATGGAGTTGTCGGAGTGGATGGTGACCAGGATGTCGTCGCAGTGGCCCGCCAGTGATTCGTCGATGGAGTTGTCCACGACCTCGAACACCAGATGGTGCAGGCCAGTGCCATCAGAGGTGTCACCGATGTACATGCCGGGGCGCTTGCGCACCGCCTCCAGGCCTTCGAGGATCTGGATCGACCCTTCGCCATAGGCTTCGGACGCGCCGGCCTGGTTGGTGTCAATGACAGGCTGGAAGTTGGAGCTTTCGGCCGTTCCCTCGCCTGTGTGGACAGCGGAATTCGCTTCGGCGTTCGGGGCAACGGGCTGGATTTCTTCGGTCATGGCGTGCTTTTCAGAATCTCTTGAATGACCAAACCCGCGGCGTGCGCGGGTCGGTCGATGATGCTCGGTGTGTTCAGTCTTAAATACGCATCGGCATCACGACGTACTTGAAACTATCGTTCTCGGGAATGGTCAGCAAGGCGGAGCTGTTGGAGTCGGCGAGTTCCAGCTTGACCATCTCCTGGTCCATATTGGCCAGTGCGTCGATCAGGTAGGTCACGTTGAAGCCAATCTCGATGGCGTCGCCTGCATAGTCGATGCTCAGTTCGTCGACGGCTTCTTCCTGCTCGGCATTGTTGGAGGCTACGCGCAGCGTGCCGGGCTCGATGTTCAGGCGCACGCCCTTGAACTTCTCGCTGGTCAGGATGGCGGTGCGCTGCAGGCTGGCCAGCAAAGCAGCGCGGCCCAACACGATACCGTTCTTGTGGTTCTTCGGGATGACGCGGTTGTAGTCGGGAAATTTACCCTCGACCAGCTTGGTCACGAATTCCATGCCACCAAAACTGAACTTGGCTTGATTGCCCGCAAACTGCATCTCGATCGCACCCTCGGCGTCGCTGAGTAGGCGCTGCATTTCGAGTACGGTCTTGCGCGGCAGTATCACTTCCTGCCGGGGCACTTCGACATCGAGCGTCGCGCAGGCAAAGGCCAGCCGGTGGCCGTCGGTGGCCACCAGGCTGAGCTGCTTGCCTTCTGCCACGAACAGAATGCCGTTGAGGTAGTAGCGGATGTCGTGCACTGCCATCGAAAAAGAAACCTGGCCCAGCAGGTTCTTGAGCGTCTTCTGGGGCACGCTGAACATCGGGCCGAAATTTGCGGCTTCCTGCACCAGAGGAAAGTCTTCGGCAGGAAGCGTCTGCAGGGTGAAGCGGCTCTTGCCGCCCTTGAGCACCAGCTTGTTCTGGCTGGACTCCAGCGACACGGTCTGATCGGCCGGCATGGTGCGCAGGATGTCGATCAGCTTGCGCGCACCTACTGTGCTGGTGAAGTTGCCGGCATCACCGTCGAAGTCGGCGGCCGTGCGGATCTGGATCTCCAGGTCGCTGGTGGTCAATTGAACCGAACCACCGGTCTTGCGGATCAGGACATTGGCCAGGATGGGCAAGGTGTGGCGGCGCTCGACAATGCCCGACACGGATTGCAGAACCGAGAGTATCTTGTCTTGAGTTGCCTTCAGGACGATCATGTCAACCTCTTCTCTTTAATATCTCTATTTCAAATTAGTAGTAGTAGATAAGGGCGGCATCATTCTGTGGACATCGCCATTTTCTCCTTTTTCATCAAGGACTTGGCGCGCTCCAAACCCTGTGCGCCGGGCCCTCTTGCCGCTGGCACGCCAACGGGGACAACTTTCTCAAACTGCCTGCTGCTGTGGATAAGTACCTGCTTATGCCAGGACTATCCCCAGACTTGTTCTTCGAACTGATAACCATCACATCCAGCCCTGCTCTTCAGCCCTTGAGCGTCTGTTCCAGCACATGGAGCTGCTGGTTCAGCTCGGTCAGTTGCTGGCGCTCGCCATTGATCTTGCGCACCGCATGCAGCACGGTCGTGTGGTCCCGTCCACCGAACAATTCTCCGATTTCGGGAAGGCTCTTCTGCGTCAGCTCCTTGGCCAGGTACATCGCTATCTGGCGTGGTCTGGCAATGCTGGCCGGCCGCTTCTTGGAATACATGTCCGCGACCTTGATCTTGTAGTAGTCGGCCACGGTTTTCTGGATGTTTTCGACCGAAATCTGTCGATTCTGGATGGAAAGCAGGTCGCGCAAGGCCTCACGCGCCAGCTGGATGGATATCTCTTTCTGGTTGAAGCGCGAGTAAGCCAGGATCTTGCGCAGGGCACCTTCGAGCTCGCGCACGTTGGAGCGCACGTTCTTGGCGACGAAGAAGGCGACCTCCTCCGGCATTTCGGCCGCCTCGGCCCGGGCTTTGTTGATCAGGATGGCCACACGCATTTCCAGCTCGGGCGGCTCGATGGCCACCGTCAGGCCGGAATCAAAACGCGATACCAGGCGTTCGTGGATGTCGGCCAGGCCTTTGGGATAGGTGTCACTGGTCATCACGATGTGTGATTTCTTGGCCAGCAGCGCCTCGAAGGCGTTGAAGAACTCTTCCTGGGTGCGGTCTTTGTTCGCGAAGAATTGAACGTCGTCGATCAGCAGCAGATCCAGCGAGTGGTAGCGTTCTTTGAATTCGTCGAAGGTCTTGCGCTGATAGGCCTTAACCACATCAGATACAAACTGTTCGGCATGGATGTAGAGAACTTTGGCGCCCGGCCGGTCTGCCAGCAGCCGGTTGCCCACCGCGTGCACCAGATGGGTCTTGCCCAGACCGACACCGCCATAGATGAACAAGGGGTTGTAAAGCTGGCCCGGCATGGTCGCCACATGCATGGCGGCAGCCCGCGCCATGCGATTGGCCGTACCCTCGACCAGGGTGTCGAAGGTCAAGGCAGTGTTCAGGCGATTCTTGAACGCGGCAGCCGTGTTGTCCTCACCCAGGCTGGCCGGCTCGGCTGGCACACTCAGTTCGGAATTCTGGATTGTGGAGTAAGACCGGGACTGTATTTCTCTAGGAGCGAGTGCTAACTCAAGAGACACTGGCTGACCATAGAGTTTTTCCAGGAGGCCGGAGATGCGACCCGCATACTGGGCCCGTATCCAGTCGAGCTTGAACCGGTTGGCAACAAAGATGGTGACCTTGGACAGGTCGTCGGTGACCTGCGCCACCAGCGGCTTGATCCAGGTGTTGAACTGCTGCTCCGGGAGTTCCTGCGCGAGTTGGTCGATACAGGACCGCCACAGGCTCTGCCCCGCGCTGGCCGTCAGGCCGGAGTTGTTCCCCTCGCTCATTATTGGCAAAAGCCTCTGTGGATATTCTTCATTTGTAGTCGCCGCGATTGTAGATTATCAAACTCTTATCCACAAGCGCCAAGGCCCTCCCGGGAGTATGTTGGAGCGGGGTTCTGGAGCCCAGGGATTCCAGGCTCTGTGGGCGCCCGGCACGCAGGCGCTGTCCAGGCGGCGCGCAAGCCCGGGGCTGTGCGGGGGCCTGCTTTTATGGGATAATCGTCGGTTTCCCTGATTGTGTTCAGGGCTCCCGCTTGAACCTCTAGGAATTTCCATCATGAAACGCACCTATCAACCGTCCAAGATCCGCCGCGCCCGCACCCACGGCTTTCTGGTCCGCATGAAGACCCGCGGCGGCCGCGCCGTGATCAACGCACGCCGCGCCAAGGGCCGCAAGCGTCTGGCTGTCTGATCGGCCGACCTGCGGGCCGGAACATCTCATTACGGCTGCGGCCCAGCTTCGCAGTGCGGCGCCTCAAAACGAGAGAGCAGTTCCAGTCCGCGATGGCAGGCGCCACCGTGTCCCGCACGCCGCATTTCGCCTTGCATCAACTTCCGTTGGCCGTGGATGCCTCGCCGGCGTCCCCTGCGTTCGTCGTGGCCGATGTCTGGATGGGTGCCCTGGTGCCCAAGCGCTGGGCCAAGCGGGCCGTGACCCGCAATGCCATCAAGCGCCAGATCTATGCCGTCAGCGCAGACTTCGAACCATCCCTTCCCCAAGCCGCCCATGTGGTGCGGCTGCGTTCGACCTTCGACCGCACGAAATTCGTCAGTGCCAAATCCGAAGCGCTCAGGCTAGCCGTGCGCGCGGAACTCCAGCAACTCTTTGCCCGCATTGCCAAGCCCACGACTGGTGGCGATGGGCGGCAAGGTCACACTGCATGAGGCCCGCGCCATGATCAAGTCCGCGCTCATGTTTCTGGTCAAAGGCTATCGCCTGCTGATCAGCCCGGCGCTTGGCAGCAACTGTCGGTTCGAACCCAGTTGCTCGGCCTATGCGCTGCAGGCCCTGGAGCAGCATGGCGCTGCCGCCGGCAGCTACCTGACGCTGCGCCGCCTGGCGCGCTGCGGCCCCTGGTGCGATGGTGGCCATGATCCGGTGCCGCAAGACCGCCCTTCGCTATTTAGCCGTTTCGCCTTGCATTCCCCACAACCCTCATCGCAAAAGAAGTCTTCATGAATGACATTCGCCGCACCATCCTGTGGGTGGTCTTCGGGTTCTCCATGGTCCTGCTCTGGGACCAATGGCAGGTCTACAACGGTCACAAGGCCACGTTCTTTCCTTCGCAGGCCAAGCCTGAGACAACGGCTGCCGTCGCTGCAGGCGCTGCTGCCAGCAGCGTGCCGGCGTCGAGTCTGCCGGCCTCGTCGGGTGGCGCATCGGCCGTGCCCGCGCCCGCTGCTGCGGTCAACCCTGCGGCGCCGCCCTCGGGCGCGCCCAGCGCGCAAACCGCACGCGAACGCATCGTCGTCAGCAGTGATGTGCTGCGCCTGACCTTCGATACCGAAGGCGGCTCGGTGGTCCAGGCCGCGATGGTCCGGCATGCCGACATGAACGACAAGACCCGGCCCTTTGTGCTGCTGGACGAAAGCCGCGACCGCGTCTATGTGGCGCAAAGCGGTCTGATCGCGGGCGCAGCTGGCGGCCCGGCGTTTCCAACCCACAAGACGGTGATGAATTTCAGCGGCGAGCGCACGCTGGCCGCGGGCGCCAACGAGCTCGTGGTGCGCTTCGAGTCGCCGGAGATCGGCGGCGTCAAGCTGGTCAAGACTTACGCGCTCAAGCGTGGCGCCTACGCGGTGGCGGTGCGCCATGAAGTGCTGAACACGGGCTCTGCGCCCGTATCCCCGCAGGTCTATTTGCAGCTGGTGCGCGACGGCAACAAGCCGACGGGCGAGTCCTCCTTCTATTCCACGTTCACCGGCCCGGCCGTCTACACCGAGGCCAAGAAGTACCAGAAGGTCGAATTCAGCGACATCGAAAAAAACAAGGCCGAGTTCGAGAAGCTGTCCAGCACCGGCTACGTGGCCATGGCGCAGCACTACTTCACCAGCGCCTGGCTGCTGGCCGATGGCATCAAGCGCGAGATGTTCATGCGCAAGGTGGACACCAATCTTTATTCCGTGGGCATGATCGCGCCGCTGGACAACATCGCGCCAGGCACCGGCAAGGCGCTGGAGGCCCGCCTCTTCGCCGGTCCGCAGGAAGAAAAGATTCTTGAGTCCCTGGCCCCCGGCCTGGAACTGGTCAAGGACTATGGCTGGTTGACGATTCTGGCCAAGCCGCTGTACTGGCTGCTCGATTACCTGCACAGCATTCTGCGCAACTGGGGCTGGGCTATCGTAGCGCTGGTGGTGCTGCTCAAGGCTGCCTTCTACTGGCTCAACGCCAAGGCCTACTCGAGCATGGCCAAGATGAAGGCCGTCAACCCCAGGGTCATGGCCATGCGCGAGCGCCTGAAGGACAAGCCGCAGGAAATGCAGCAAGAGATGATGAAGATCTACCGCGAGGAAAAGGTCAACCCCATGGGTGGCTGCTTCCCCATCATGATCCAGATCCCGGTGTTCATTGCGTTGTACTGGGTGCTGCTGTCCAGCGTGGAAATGCGCAACGCGCCGTGGACGCTGTGGATCCACGATCTGTCCTCGCCCGATCCCTATTACATCCTGCCGCTGGTCATGACCGCCACCACCATGCTGCAGACCTGGCTCAACCCGACGCCACCGGACCCGATGCAGGCCAAGCTGATGTGGTTCATGCCGCTGGCCTTCAGCGTGATGTTCTTCTTCTTCCCCGCCGGCCTGGTGCTGTATTGGCTGACCAACAACATTCTGTCGATCGCGCAGCAGTGGTTTATCAACAAGCGGCTGGGCGTGCTGGGCAAGTGATGGCAGGAATTTCATGCATAAGGGCCGCCGCAAGCGGCCCTTTTTGCTGGAAGATACGCGCATGCTGAGCCGCCGCAACGACCCCATCGCCGCCATCGCCACCGCCGCAGGCCGCGGCGCGGTGGGTATCGTGCGCGTGTCGGGCCGCAATCTGGCGCCCGTAATCGAAGCCGTGTGTGGCAAGACGCTCAAGCCGCGCGAGGCCACCTACCTGCCTTTTCTCGATGCGCAGGGCCAGACCATGGACCGGGGACTGGCGATTCATTTTCCGGCGCCGCACTCCTACACCGGTGAAGACGTGCTGGAGTTGCAGGCCCATGGCGGCCCGATTGTCTTGCAGTTGCTGCTGTCGCGCTGCATCGAAGCCGGCGCAGCGCTGGGGGTGCGCGTGGCGCAGCCTGGCGAGTTCACCGAGCGCGCCTTCCTGAACGACAAGATCGATCTGGCCCAGGCCGAGGCCATCGCCGACCTGATTGACGCCAGCACTGAGGCCGCTGCGCGCAGCGCCAGCCGCTCGCTGGCGGGCGAGTTCTCGCGCGAGATCGCCGCCTTGCGCGAGGCGCTGATCAGGCTGCGCATGCTGGTCGAGGCCACGCTCGATTTTCCAGAGGAGGAGATCGACTTCCTGAAACAGTCCGACGCCCAGGGGCAGCTCGATCGCCTGCGCGAGCGGTTGACCACCGTCATGCAAAAGGCGCAGCAAGGCGCTTTGCTGCGCGACGGCATCACCGTGGTGATCGCGGGCCAGCCCAATGCAGGGAAAAGTTCGCTGCTCAATGCGCTGGCGGGAGCGGAGCTGGCTATCGTCACACCGGTGGCGGGCACCACGCGCGACAAGATCGCGCAGACCATACAGATCGAGGGTGTGCCGCTGCATGTGATCGACACCGCAGGCTTGCGCGATAGTGAAGATGAGGTCGAAAAAATCGGCATCGCGCGCGCCTGGGCCGAGATCGAGGCCGCCGATGCCGTGCTGTTTTTGCATGACCTTACGCGCTTGGCGCAGGCTGAATATCAGGCGGGGGACGCGCACATTGCCCAGACCCTGCAAGACAAGCTGCAACGCGGCGTGCCGGTGATCGATGTGTGGAACAAGCAGGATGCGGTGTCCGGGGCTTCGCATGCGGCGGGGCTTGCAATTTCAGCGAAGACCGGCGCAGGCATCGACACCCTTCGCCGCAAGCTGCTGGAGCTTGCGGGCTGGCAGGCTGCGCCCGAGGGCGTGTTCATCGCGCGCGAGCGGCATCTGCAGGCGCTGCGCGCCGTGCACATGCATCTGCAGGAAGCGCAAGGTCTGCTGGCCGCTCAGGCGCAGGCGCTGGACCTGCTGGCAGAAGAACTGCGCCTGGCGCAGAACGCGCTGGGCGAGATCACTGGCGAGTTCAGTGCCGACGATTTGCTGGGGGTGATTTTTTCGAGTTTTTGTATCGGGAAATAGCGGCACTCTTGGGCGTCCACTGATCCACCCCATGCTTTGGAAGCCTACGGCACCGGCGCGCCAATATTGACCGAAAGCCAATATGTATGGAGCGCGCGCAGCTTATCGGTGAATTCCTGAAAGTCGACGGACTTGCGCACGAAGCTGTTTGCCCCGTTCTTGTATGCGCTCAGGATGTCCTCTTCCTCGCAGGAGGAGGTGAGCATCACCACCGGAATCATGGCCGTACGTCTGTTGCTCCGGATACGTTTGAGCACTTCCAGGCCCGAGAGCTTGCGTAATTTGATATCCAGGAAAATCACATCCGGCTGCACACTGGTGTCCCGGCTCTGATAAGACCCGGTGCCGAACAGGTAATCCAATGCCTCCGCGCCGTCCCGAACGGCCGCAATTTTGCCGCCTGAACTGATATTTTCGAGGGTAATCAAGGTCAACTCCATCTGATCGGGATCGTCCTCAACCACCAGAATCGTTTTCTCTTTCATGTCGATCTTTCGCGCGTGGAAGAGCTCGCGCGGTTGGCGCATGGCCTCTGTGCTCGCGATTATGTGCCCAAACCTTGGCGCATCATTTCGGCAGGCGGCCAATCTACAGTGTCAGGTCACGAGGACACTTGCTTACACCTCCCATCAAAATAGAGGCCTTGCGTTACAACTTGAAGCGCATAATGAAATTCGCCTGCGCGACTTTTTTCGGACTGCAATGATTTACGGCGGACTCAGGGCGTTACAACGCCCCATACGATAGCTCCTCACATGGATTGAAAATGGCAGCCCAAACCCGCACCGGGACCGAACAGTTCGCCAAAGCCGCCACGGGAATTCTGGGTTTCGAAGCAATGACAGGGGGAGGCTTGCCACAAGGCCGCACAACCCTGCTGGCAGGTGGGCCAGGATCTGGCAAGACCATCTTTGCCGCCCAGTTTCTGATGCATGGGGCCATGGCCTGCGAGGAGCCGGGCATCTTCGTTGCGTTTGAAGAGGTCCCTCACCGTATCGTCAGCAATCTGGGGGCGTTCGGCTGGCCACTGGCCGAGTTGCAGCCGGAAAAGCTTTACTTCATCGACGCGCAGCCCGGGCCAGACCTGATTCAGTCCGGCGAGTTCGACCTTGCCGGCATGCTGGCTGCGATCGGCGCGCAGGTCTCGGCAATGGGTGCACGGCGCATCGTATTTGATGCGTTGGACATAGTGCTGGCGCTGCTGCCCGACCAGGCTTGCGTCCGGCGTGAGATCTACCGACTGCATGACTGGCTTCTGAAAAACGAATTGACGGGCCTTGTCACCGCGAAGTGCGGTGGCGGCGAGGCCGGATCATTGGACCAACAGCCGTTTGGCTGCATGCAGTTCATCGTCGATTGCTATGTCGTCCTGAATCATCGTGTCGCGCTGGGCATTTCGCAACGCAGTTTGCGCATCGAAAAGTACCGCGGCTGCGCATTCGATGAGAACGAGTCGCCATTCATGGTCGGCGCCAGCGGATTCGACGTGGCAGTTGTCCACAAACCCGGATGTGAAAGCGGCAAGGCAACATCCGAACGGATCACCAGCGGTGTGGTGCGACTGGACACGATGCTGGGCGGCGGGTATTTCCGTGGCGCCAGTGTGTTGATCACCGGTTTCCCCGGAACCGCAAAGACGACCCTGGGCGGCGCTTTCGCGCAAGCCGCATGCGAACGGGGCGAGCGCACGCTTTTCATCAGCTTCGACTCGGATGGTTCCGAGGTCATTCGCAACCTGACCTCGGTGGGCATCAGGCTCGACCGTCATGTTGCCAGCGGCATTTTGCGGATGATCTGCGGCCGGACCATGAACGGCAGTGCAGAACATCTGCTGGTACGCACCAGATCGCTCGCGAAGGAGCACAAGGCGACATGTCTCGTGATGGACCCGGTGTCCGCGCTTTCCAGACCGGGGAACGAACTTGCGGCGCAGCGCCTGACCGAGCGCCTGATCGATTGGACCAAGGCCGACGGCATCACCATGGTTTGCACCAGTGTGCTGGATGAGATGGCAGCCGAGGTGACAAGTAGAGCCCCGCTTCCGATCTCGGCGCTGGTCGACACGTGGATTCACTTGAACCATCTGATGCAAGCTGGCGAGCGAAACCGGGGCGTGTCCATCATCAAGTCGCGCGGAACCGCCCATTCGAACCAGGTGCACGACCTGATCCTGAGTGACGAAGGCGTGACCCTGGCAGACAGGGTGCCTACGGCGGCCTGATAGGCCAACGATGACGCCACCTCCCAGCTTCAAGTTCAGGCTGTTTGTGGCCGGTGGCACACCCAACTCTGTGCAAGCGCTTGGGAATCTCAAGTCGTTTTGTCAATCGCATCTGGCGAATCTCTATGAGATCGAGGTGGTTGATGTGTTTCGGGAGCCCCTTCGCGCGCTGTCCGAGGGAATATTCATGACACCGACGCTTCTCAAGCTGGGGCCAGGGGCCGCAGTGAGGATTGTCGGCACCCTGAGTGATTCGCGCGTATTGCTGCAGAACCTGGGGGCCGAGGCCAACGCCGCGTGAATCCGTATGTCTGTATTGGGTGAAAAGCTGGATGCGAACGACGAAGTGGCGGCTTTGGTGGAAGTGCTTCGGGTGACCGACCGGCGATTGGATAAATTGCTGGGGGGAGAAATCGACACACTTACGGATCGGGAGGGGGGTACGATCCTGCTGCGCCGCGCTCAGGGCTTCTTGCGCCAGAGTGACGCTTCGCGGCAGGCCAGCATCCTGGGGGCGCTGCCAGCCAGCATTGCCTTGCTCGACTCCCGTGGTGTGATCCTGTTCGTCAATACGGCATGGACCACGTTCGCGAAGGGCAACGGACTGAGAACCAGGGATGATGGGGTAGGCCTCAACTATCTCGATTTCTGCCATGATGCCGGGCACATCGACGGCCCCGAAATCGCAGCGATCGGCGCGGGCCTGCGCTCCGTGCTGAGCGGCGAGGCGCAGAGCTACTCCGCCGAATACCCCTGTCATTCGCCAACACAGCAGCGGTGGTTCAAATTACGCGTGGCGCCCGTCGCCGATGGATTGCAGACGGGCGCCGTGGTGATGCACATCGACATCACCGAAAGCAGGCTGGCCGCGATATCGAAGGCCGCGGTGGCTTGCCAGACGGAACGACGCGAGCGCATGCTGAGCACCATGCTTTCCTCGATTACCGACTTTGCCTACGTCTTCGATCGGCAGGGGCGCTTCCTGTTTGTGAATCAGCCCCTCCTCGACCTGTTGGGCATTACGCTGGAGCAGGCGACTGGCAAGAATTTTTCGGAGCTGGGATATCCCCCGGCCCTGGCTCGGAGACTGCAGAGGCAGATAGAAGACGTTTATGTGTTCGGGAAGAGCATCACGGGGGAGACGCCTTACGTCAGCCCGATGGGCAAGGAAGGCTATTACGAGTATATTTTTTCGCCCGCACTGAGCGCGGGGGGCGATGTGGACTTTGTGGTGGGCGCCACTCGCGACATCACCGAGCGCAAGCTTGCAGAATCAGCACTTCTCGAGCTGAACAGCAGCCTGGAGGCGCGTGTCCGGCAACGTACCGCCGAACTGGAAGCCGCCAACGCCGAGCTTGAATTTTTTTCCTATTCCATCGCCCACGATTTGCGCGGTCCGTTGGCCACCATTGAAGGTTTCGGTGCGCTGCTGGAGAGTCAGGCCGCAACGGAACTGAGCGAGCGCTCGCGCCACTACGTGACCCGCATGCGCAGCGGGGTGCGGCATATGGAACTGCTGACCGACGGACTGCTTGCGCTGGCCAGGCTTTCTCGCGCTGCCGTGATCAATGAGCCTGTCGATCTTGCCGATATTGCGCGATCCTTCGTCGCCGTCTTGCGCGAAGGCGCACCCGGCAGAAACGTCACCGTCATCATTCCACCGTCAATGCCGGCACAGGGCGACCCCCGTCTTTTGACGCAGGTCCTGAGCAACCTCCTGGGCAACGCCTGGAAATTCACCGGGAAAACCCCGGAGGCGGTCATCGAGGTCGGGATGGTGCCAGCAGCAGAAGGCGAATCTCCCACGTATTTTGTGCGCGACAACGGGGCAGGCTTTGACATGGCTTACGCCAGCAAGATGTTCAAGCCGTTCGAGAGGCTGCATTCTCGCGAACAGTTCGAGGGAACCGGCATTGGTCTGGCGCTGGTGCAGAAGATTGTGGCTCTGCACGCGGGGCGCATCTGGGCGAAATCCCAAACCGGCAAGGGCGCGACGTTTTCTTTCACATTGGGAAAAATTTCAATCGCGTAAGCGCACGACCGACCTCAGTCCGCAGCCACCTTCACCGACGGCGCAATGTTCAGATTGGGTGTCTTCTTCGGAAAATACGGCGTCGCCGAGTCGCCCTCGGCCAGCAGGTGCCAGACGTCTCTGCGCTGTGTGTCGGGCCAGCCCTGGCGGCGGTGAACGGTGGCAGCGTTGTCGAACAAAATGACGTCGCCGGCCTCGGTGGGGCCGGACCAGTCGAAGTCCTGGCTGTTGGTGAAGGCCCAGAGTTCGTCCAGCAGCGCGTGAGCGTCTGATTCGCTCAGGCCGGGAATCACGGAGTCGCGTCGGGTGGGCAGATACAGGATGGGCGCATTCGTTGCCAGATGGCGCCGCACCAAAGGCTTGATTCCTCCGGTTGCGCGTTGCTCCAGAGGCAGGGACGCGCCCTCGCGGTGCACTTTGATGTCCACCGAGCGCGGGTACATATGGTGGATCACGCGCAAGTCGCGGATGCGATCCTTCATGGCCTGCGGCAAGGCGTCATAGACCTTGATCATGTTCTTGTATGCGGTCTGGGGAGGCGGATTCGGAACCTGTGTGCCGTAGAAGAACACCACCCCGGGTGGAACTTCCCATTGCCCAGCATCGGTGTGCCAGATTTGCTCGGAGTTGTTGCCGTCGCCAAAACGACGGCCTTGTGCATCAAGTCCGTTCGAGAGGATCTGAATCATGTCGTGGCCGGGCACGTGAATGGCCTGGGGCACGGAGGGCGAGCGCACGTCAATAAGGGGCCCGAAGGCCGAGGCAAAACGGACTATCTCCGCAGGGGTAATGGTTTGCCCCCTGAATCTGAGAACCAGATGCTGCGCTAGCGCTTCTTTCAGAAGGGCCAGCAGATTAGTGTCCGCTGCGCACTCGGACGCGCTGACATTTTTGATGTCAGCACCGATCCATGGCGTCAGTTTTTCAAGCACCAAGGTCTTGTTGTTTGAGATCATTTCCATCGGCGTTGCTTTCATCGGGTTACAAGATCGCAGCCGTGCCGGGCTTGCCTTCAGAAATTTGGTCTTACCAATGTCCAGTATATCCACGCGCCTCGCGCGGGGTCAAGTCGACCTCGGTGCGTGACAGTAGCCTGACGGCAAAGTGCCCGCAACGTCGCGAAGCCTGGGGAATGCCTGACTGCGGTTGTGCGCCCTAGCGCTGTTCGCTGAGGAGGCGCCCATGTTCCCATTGGGCTGAGGCCGTCAGCGCGCCGCTGTTGTCGTAGTGCTCCTGCAGACCGTGGCGCTGGCCGTCGTGCCATTCGGTGCGCGACGCCAGGTGTCCGGTCTGGCCGAACCAGAGGGTCTCGGTGCCGTGCTTGCGTCCGGCCTGCCACTCGGAGGAAGCCAGCCGGTTGCCGCCGGCCACGGTGCACAGCACCCGCCCGTCGAGCAACCCACTCCTGAAAGGTGCCTTGCACAGTCCGGGCATGGAGGTCTCGGCCACTTGTGCGGAGGGCAGATTGCGCACGGTGGCGTTGACGGGTGCGCCGCTTGCGCGGTCGCGCAGCAGGCCACCGGTCTGTATCGTCTGTGCGGCATCGATATCGCTGCCGCAGCCGGTCATCAGCCACGCCAGGGCCAGGATTGCGGCGGCTGCGCGTGGTACTCGGCGTGCCGTGCCGGGTCGTGCCTGGACAGCCATGGCTTCAATGGTCCTCGAAGTCCACCAGTGTGTACAGGCGCAGGCCCGATGCGCGAAGCCGGGCCGAGCCGCCGAGTTCCGGCAGGTCGACGATGGCCGCGCCTTCGGTGACTTCGGCGCCGAGTTTTTCCAGCAGCCGGCGCCCCGCCATCATGGTGCCGCCGGTGGCGATCAGGTCGTCAATCAGCAGCACGCGCTGGCCGGGGCGCACCGCGTCGGTGTGCAGCTCGACGGTGGCGCTGCCGTATTCGAGCTCGTAGGTTTCGGACACGGTGGTGTAAGGCAGCTTGCCCTTCTTGCGGATCGGCACGAAGCCCACACCGAGCTGGTGGGCGATCACCGAGCCGATGATGAAGCCACGTGCATCCAGCCCCGCCACCACGTCGGGGCGGTGTTCGGCCTGGCGGTAGCGCTGCATGAAAGCTTCGATGAGCACGCGGAACACCTCAGGGTCCTGCAGCAGCGGCGTGATGTCACGGAATGCCACGCCGGGGGCGGGCCAGTCGGGGACGGTGCGGATGTGCTGCCGCAGGTATTGGTGGGTATCAGGCGGGGTGATCGGGTTCATGGGGTCAGCCTTTCAGCAGGATTTCCTCGGCACGCGCCAGCGCCTCGGGCTTGCCGGACAGCACGAGTATGTCGCCGTCGGCCAGCGGGGGGTCCGCGCCC
>JAURZS010000207.1 GCA_030653255.1 Burkholderiaceae bacterium
AGTGCCGACCGCTATTTCCAGGAAGCCACCACCGGCAACCCCAATGCCGACAAACTCGTGCCCGAGGGCATCGAGGGCCGGGTGCCCTACAAGGGCTCCATGGTGTCCATCGTCTACCAGATGGCCGGCGGCCTGCGCGCCAGCATGGGCTACTGCGGCTGCGCCACCATCGAAGACATGAAGACCCGCGCCGAGTTCGTCGAGATCACGGCCGCGGGCATCCGCGAGAGCCATGTGCACGACGTGCAGATCACCAAGGAAGCGCCGAACTACCGGGCCGATTGATGCAGCACCAAAAGATCCTGATTCTCGATTTCGGCTCCCAGGTCACCCAGCTCATCGCGCGCCGCGTGCGCGAGGCCCATGTGTTCTGCGAAGTCCATCCCTGCGACGTCAGCGACCAGTGGGTGCGCGACTACGCCAGCGACGGCATGCTCAAGGGGGTGATCCTCTCGGGCAGCCATGCCAGCCTGTGGGAAGACGAGACCCTGCGTGCGCCGCAGGCCGTGTTCGAGCTGGGCGTGCCGGTGCTGGGCATCTGCTTCGGCATGTACGCCATCGCGGCGGCGCTGGGCGGCAAGGTCGAGGGCGGGCACAAGCGCGAATTCGGCTACGCCGAAGTGCGCGCGCGCGGCCACACCAAACTGTTCGAAGGCATCCAGGACTACACCACGCCCGAGGGTCACGGCATGCTGCCCGTGTGGATGAGCCACGGCGACAACGTGACCGAAATGCCGCCCGGCTTCAAGCTGATGGCCAGCACCGACAGCTGCCCCATCGCCGGCATGGCCGATGAAGAGCGCGGCTACTATGCCGTGCAGTTCCACCCCGAAGTGACCCACACCCTGCAGGGCAAGGCCATCCTGGAGCGTTTTGTGCTGCAGATCTGCGGCGCGCGCGCCGACTGGGTCATGGGCAACTACATCGACGAGGCCGTCGCCAGAATCCGCGCCCAGGTCGGCGACGAGGAAGTCATCCTCGGCCTGTCCGGCGGTGTCGATTCCTCGGTGGCGGCGGCGCTGATCCACCGCGCCATCGGCGACCAGCTGGTTTGCGTCTTCGTCGACCATGGCCTGCTGCGCCTGAACGAAGGCGATATGGTCATGGACATGTTCGCTGGCAAGCTGCACGCGCACGTGATCCGCGTCGATGCCAGCGCGCAGTTCCTCGGCCAGCTGGCCGGTGTCAGCGACCCGGAGGCCAAGCGCAAGATCATCGGCCGCGAATTCGTCGAGGTCTTCAAGGCCGAGGCCGAGCGGCTCAAGGCGGCCGACAAGGGCACGGGCCTGGTCAAGGGCGCGAGCTTCCTGGCCCAAGGCACCATCTACCCGGACGTGATCGAATCTGGCGGCGCCAAGAGCAAGAAAGCCGTCACCATCAAGAGCCACCACAACGTGGGCGGGCTGCCAGAGCAGCTGGGTCTCAAGCTGCTGGAGCCGCTGCGCGAGCTGTTCAAGGATGAGGTGCGCGAACTCGGCGTGGCCCTGGGTCTGCCGCACGACATGGTCTACCGCCATCCTTTCCCGGGCCCGGGTCTGGGCGTGCGCATCCTGGGCGAGGTCAAGCAGGAATACGC
>JAURZS010000208.1 GCA_030653255.1 Burkholderiaceae bacterium
ACGTATGCGCGCTGCGGCATCATCGTCAACGTGACGCCCTTCGAGCCCGAATGGGAAGGCTTTGTCACGCTGGAGTTTTCCAACACCACGCCGCTGCCCGCGCGCATCTACGCCGGCGAGGGCTGCGCCCAGGTGCTGTTCTTCGAGAGCGACGAGGTCTGCGAGACCAGCTACAAGGACCGCGGCGGCAAGTACCAGGGCCAGCGCGGCGTGACTCTGCCGCGCGCCTGAGCCTATCCGCCTTCGGCGGCGGCTTCCACCAGAAAGCGCAGGCGCCTCACACCCTGCCATTCGTCGGCGTCCAGCCGGAAGGCCAGCACCACGCGGCGCGGCAGCGGCTCGGTCCGCCCGAACCAGATGCCGTCCACGGGCTGCCCCTTGTGCTTGAGTTTGAGTGCCAGATGCTTCTCGCCCACCAGCCGCTGTGACAGCACTTCCAGCTCCTCGCTGAAGGTCGGCGGCGCGAAGCCCTGGCCCCAGACTTCGCGTTGCAGCGTGTCCACCAGGTCAATGCGCAGATAGGCCGGCGCCAGCGCGCCGTCGGTGTCCAGGCGGCGTTGCAGCGTGGCGGCATCCAGCCACTCCTGCGCGACCTCGGACAGCGCCTGCTCGAACTGCTCCAGGTTTTCCTCGTCCAGCGTGCAGCCTGCCGCCATGGCATGGCCACCGAAGCGCAACAGCAGGCCGGGGTGGCGCTTGGCCACGAGGTCCAACGCATCGCGCAGGTGAAAGCCGGGAATGGAGCGGCCCGACCCTTTGAGCTCGTGCTCCTTGCCCGGAGCCTGCGAGGCCGCGAACACGAAGGTCGGGCGGTGCAGCCGGTCCTTGATGCGCGAGGCCACGATGCCGACGACGCCTTCGTGGAAATCGGGGTCGAACACGCAGATCGCAGGCGGTGGCTCCTCGCCCTCTTCGAACAGCGACTCCGCGATCTGCATGGCCAGCTCGCGCATGTCGCCTTCGATCTCGCGGCGGTTGCGGTTGATGCCGTCCAGCGTTGCGGCCAGTTCGTCGGCGCGTGCGGGGTCGTCGGTGATCAGGCATTCGATGCCCAGCGTCATGTCGCTCAGGCGGCCGGCGGCGTTGATGCGCGGTCCCAGTGCAAAGCCGAAGTCGAAGGTGGTGGCCACCGCCGACCGGCGGCCTGCGACGGTGAACAGGCTGCGCATGCCGGCCGGCAGCGCGCCCGCGCGCACGCGCTTCAGACCTTGGGCGACCAAGCGCCGGTTGTTGGCGTCCAGGCGCACCACGTCGGCCACCGTGCCGAGTGCCACCAGCGGCAGCAGCGCATCGAGCCGGGGTTGGTTGGCCGGCGTGAAGACGCCGCGCTGGCGCAGCTCGGAGCGCAGGGCCAGCAGCACATAGAACATCACGCCGACGCCGGCCAGTGACTTGCTCTCAAAATTGCAGCCGGGCTGATTGGGGTTCACGATCACGTCGGCGTCGGGCAACCCGGGGCCGGGCAGATGGTGGTCGGTGACCAGCACCTGCAGACCCAGGCGCCTGGCCTCGGCCACGCCCTCGACGCTGGCGATGCCGTTGTCCACGGTGATCAGGACTTCGGCGCCGCTGTCCTTGACCCGGCGCGCAATCGGCGCGGTCAGGCCGTAGCCGTCCACCACGCGGTCGGGCACCAGGTAGCCGAGCTGCGTGGCGCCCAGCAGTCGCAGGCCGCGCATGCCCACGGCGCAGGCGGTGGCGCCGTCGCAGTCGTAGTCGGCCACGATGCACAGGCGGCGCCCGCTGGCGATGGCGTCGGCCAGCAGCCGGGCGGCCGGTGCTGCGCCCAGCAGGCTCTCGGGCGGCAACAGTCGGCCCAGGCCGTCGTCGAGCTCGTCCATGCCCTGGACGCCGCGCGCGGCATAGAGCCGGGCCAGCAGGGGGTGAACGCCGCCCTGTTCAAGCGCCCAGACGGCGCGCGGGGGTACATCTCGGACTTGGATTTTCATAAGGACTGCAGGGCCTGGGGCAGGGGGTTGGCACGAAACTGTGCTGCGATGCGGCCGAACAGGCCCGATGCAGCGGGCTCATGGCGATGGGCTGCGTGTTCTCCGCACAGCGTCAGCACCACGGGCAGGCCCTGGTCGAGCCAGGCGAGCCATTGCGCGCAGGGGCCGGCGTCGAGCGCGGCCCAGGCTTGCGCCCAGGCATGGGCATCGCCCGCCAGTGCCGGTGCGCGCAGGGCGTCCGCCACCATGCAGCCGGCGGCCTGCGGCGCCGGCTGGAAGCCCGGCGCCAGCGTGCCGGTGCCGCTGATCCAGAAAGAATTGACGGCGGCCGCGCCGCGCTCGGCGCGCCGGTCATTGACGGCGTGGGTGTAGAGCAGCATCTGCATTTCGTTCTGCAGGCGGCGCAAGGGGTTGGCCTGCGCGCCGGCGGGCATCCAGGCGTGGGTGTCTCGACCGGCCACGCGGTCGATCGAGGCCGTGGCCAGGTTGCGGAACACCTCTGCGCTGGCCAGCCAGCGCCCGGGCGTGTCGTAATGCAAGGTGATGCCGTCTTCGGCGAAGTAGGGCTGCATGGCCGCGAGCAGTGCGCGGCTTTCGTCCTCGGCCAGACCCAGGGTCTGCGGGTCCAGCATGCGAACGTGGTCGGAGCCGACCTGCCAGCTGCACGGCGTGATGCAGGCCCACGCCGCGTCGCGCCCAGCCAGGCCCGCCTGGGCGGCCCACAGCGCCGCCCAGGGGATCAGCCCGTCCGGCGCTGCATCCAGGCCCCAGGCCAGCGCCAGCGCGCGTTCGTGGGGCGGCGACAGGGTCTGGGCCGACGCCGCATCGCTGTCGGTGCGGCGCATGCGCGAGAGCAGGCGCTCGAGGTGGGGCAGGGCCAGGCGCGCCGTGGCGTCCTGGCAGTCCGCCCCGGCGGCAGCGAAGGGAATCAGAAGATGGGGCGAATGGGACATGGCCCTATTGTCCGGGATGCCACAATGCATCTTCTGCTGCGCCTGCCCTGGGCGTCGCCGGCCCTCCTTGAAAGACCGATGCAAATACCCTACGAACTGATTCTGGGCTGGCGCTACACGCGCGCCGGCCGCGCCACCCGACGCAACGGATTCATTTCCTTCATCTCCGGCGTGTCCATGCTGGGCATTGCGCTGGGTGTGGCGGCGCTGATCATCGTGCTCAGCGTGATGAATGGCTTTCAGAAGGAGGTGCGCGACCGCATGCTGGGCGTCGTGTCGCACATCGAGATCTTCGAGCCCGGCGGCCAGGGGCTGCCCGATCTTGAGCGCGCCATGGCCCAAGCCCGTGCCAACCCTTCGGTGGTCGGGGCCGCGCCTTTCATTGCCACGCAGGCCTTGCTCGCGCGCGGCGAGGACATCAAGGGTGCCTTGGTGCGCGGCGTGGACCCGCAGCGCGAGCCCGAGGTGACCGACCTCGGCGGCGCGCTGATGCGCGGCGGCATGGATCGCCTGGCTGCTGGCGCCTTTGGCATCGTGCTGGGGCGCGAACTCGCGCGCAGCCTGGGCGTGCAGACCGGCGACCTGGTCACGCTGATGGCGCCCAGCGGGCAGGTCACGCCGGCCGGCGTGGTGCCCCGGCTCAAGCAGATGACGGTGGTGGGCCTGTTCGATTCCGGGCACTTCGAATACGACTCCACGCTGGCGCTGGTGCACCTGGACGACGCTGCGCGCATCTTCCGCCTTGAAGGCGCCACCGGCATCCGGCTCAAGCTGCGCGACCTGAACCAGGCGCGCGAAGTGGCCGCGCAGTTGTCCTCGTCCATGACCGGCCCGCTGCTGATCCGCGACTGGACGCGCCAGAACCGCACCTGGTTTGCCGCCGTGCAGCTCGAAAAACGCATGATGTTCATCATCCTCACACTGATCGTTGCGGTCGCAGCCTTGAAACTGGTCAGCAACATCGTGATGAGCGTCAGCGTCAAGCGCGACGAATTCGCGATCCTGCGCACGCTGGGCGCGAGTACGCGCAG
>JAURZS010000210.1 GCA_030653255.1 Burkholderiaceae bacterium
GGGCGCCTTGCTGGCCGGCACCAAGTACCGGGGCGATTTCGAGCAGCGGCTCAAGGGCGTGCTCAAGGCGCTCAAGGACAAGCCCAATGCGGTGCTGTTCATCGACGAGATCCATACGCTGATCGGCGCGGGCGCTGCCTCGGGCGGTACGCTGGACGCCAGCAATCTGCTCAAGCCGGCGCTCAGTTCCGGTGCCCTCAAGTGCATCGGCGCGACCACCTTCACCGAGTACCGCGGCATCTTCGAAAAAGACGCCGCCTTGTCGCGGCGCTTCCAGAAGGTCGATGTGGTCGAACCTACGGTCCAGGAGACAGTCGAGATCCTCAAGGGCCTGAAGTCGCGCTTCGAGGAGCACCACAGCGTGAAGTACGCGGTCGCCGCCTTGCAGGCCGCCGCCGAGCTCAGCGCCAAATACATCAATGACCGGCACCTGCCTGACAAGGCCATCGACGTCATCGACGAAGCGGGCGCCGCGCAGCGCATTCTGCCACCCTCGCGCCGCAAGAAGACCATCAGCAAGACCGAGGTCGAGGAGATCGTCGCCAAGATCGCCCGCATTCCGTCGGCCAACGTGTCCAATGACGACCGCGGCAAGCTGAAAACGCTGGAACGCGACCTCAAGAGTGTGGTTTTCGGTCAGGACAAGGCGCTGGATGTGCTGGCCTCGGCCGTCAAGATGGCGCGCTCGGGCCTGGGCAAGGGCGACAAGCCGATCGGCTCTTTCCTGTTCTCCGGCCCGACCGGCGTGGGCAAGACCGAAGCGGCCAAGCAACTGGCCTACATCATGGGCATCGAGTTGATCCGCTTCGACATGAGCGAGTACATGGAGCGTCACGCCGTGAGCCGCCTGATCGGCGCGCCCCCCGGCTATGTCGGCTTCGACCAGGGCGGCCTGCTGACCGAGGCCATCACCAAGAAGCCGCACGCGGTGCTGCTGCTCGATGAAATCGAGAAGGCGCACCCGGACATTTTCAATGTGCTGCTGCAGGTCATGGACCATGGCACGCTGACTGACAACAACGGACGCAAGGCCGACTTCCGCAACGTCATCATCATCATGACGACCAACGCCGGCGCCGAGACCATGAACAAGGCGACCATTGGCTTCACCAACCCCCGGCAGGCGGGCGACGAAATGGGCGACATCAAGCGCCTGTTCACGCCCGAGTTCCGCAACCGGCTGGACGCCATCGTCAACTTCAAGGCGCTTGACGAGCAGATCATCCT
>JAURZS010000132.1 GCA_030653255.1 Burkholderiaceae bacterium
GGCGCCGACGACTCCGCCCGTAGTGCCCATTCGGCCGATACGGCCCATCATTCCCCTCGCGCCCATCATCGTTTCGCCGTTTCTGCCTCCACTGACCCGGCCGTGATTCACAGTCCGTAAAACGACCTGATCAGTCCCCAGGCCTCCTGCGGGTCATCGGTGTAGTGAAACAGCTTGCGGTCATCGGGCGAGATGGTGCCTTCTTCCACCATGAAGTCGAAATCGACCAGACGCTTCCAGAATTCCGATCCGAACAAAACGATTGGCACCGGTTTTGTCTTGCCGGTTTGCACCAGGGTGAGCACCTCGAACAGTTCGTCCAGGGTGCCGAAGCCTCCGGGGAAGGCTACCAGTGCCTTGGCGCGCATCATGAAGTGCATCTTGCGCAGCGCGAAGTAATGGAACTTGAAGCTCAGCGCGGGGGTGACAAACGGGTTGGCTGACTCTTCCATCGGCAGTGCGATCGACAGCCCCACACTGATGCCACCGGCCTCATGCGCGCCCTGGTTGGCCGCTTGCATGATGCCGGGTCCGCCGCCGGTGCAGATGAACAGCATGTCGGCGGGCGCCTTGCCCGCGCTGTGCTGTGTGACCAACCGGCCGAAGGCACGCGCCTGCTCAAAGTAGTGGGCATTGCGCAGCAGCGTGCGGGCGCGGGCGAGCGCAGCGGCGTCACCCGTGGCCTCGGCCGCGAGCAGCGCGGCCTGGGATTCTTCCTCGCTGCGAAAGCGCGCGCTGCCGAAGACCACCACCGTGTTCTCGATGCCTAGCGCCTGTTGGTCCAGATCGGGCTTGAGCAGCTCCAGCTGAAAGCGGATGCCGCGGGTTTCACGGCGCAGCATGAATTCCGGGTCGGCGAAAGCCAGGCGGCTCGCCCGGGGCTCCAGCGCCACGCCGGTGCGGGAGTGCGCTTGCAAGGTCGCCCAGGCGTCCTCGATGCGGCGGTCGTGCAGATCTTGGGTGTTTTCCATGAGGGTATTTTCAGGCCAATCCGGCGGCATTCTCCGTTATCCTGCGCGTTGCGGTGCATCGCCGGGCATAAACGTGAGCATGTCTACGCGCAGATATCACATCCTGTTGGAAAACGGCAGTCTGGGTCCCTTTGACCGGCGGACCATTGTCGGCCTGCGCGTCAAGAACGCGCTGAGCGACACACAGACGCTGCTCGACAGCAATGGCCGCAAGCTCAGCGTGCAGGAACTGGTGGCCCGGGACGCGCGGCGCGCACGGATGCGCCCCGTCAGCGTCACCGCGTCGTTGATCCAGGCCAGCTACCCGGCCACACTGGTCGGCTTGCAGGGACGCGGATTCCCCGTGCCGCGGTTTCAAGGCGAGATCGAGGTGCGTGTCCAGCCCGAGGGGCTGCGCATTGCCGGTGCCTTCCGGCGATGGAATGGATGGTGCCAGGGGCGCATCAAGATTCCGCTGGAGCACATTGCCCACGCCCGCACGCAGGGCGGACAGGTCGCGCTGTGGCTGCGTCCGCCAGGGGCGGGCGAAGACACGCCTCGCGAGCGCCTGCAGGGCCTGACGCTGGCCATGGGAAGCGCCAGGGAGGCCCAGGAGCTGCTGCACTGGCTGCCCGCCGAGCCGCCGCCTTTCGGGCTCCAGCCGGCGGCGCCCTTGCCTGCGACCGGGCGGCGGTTGGTCTGGGCCGTGCCTATGGGGGTGGTCACGGCGGTGTTCCTGGCGGCTTTGACGTTGAGACTGTTCTAGGGGGCTGACAGGCGCAGTTCTTCAGCCCCACTGTCTTTCGGGATCGCGCACTGCGCAGGCCGTCTTCAGCGTTGCAGGAGGCTGTCGAGATCGTCCCGGGCCGGATCCTGTTGCACATGCGGAATCGCTTCCGATAAAAAATCCAGGAAGGCCCGCAGGCGCGGCGGCACGTGCCGCCGACCCGACCACAGCGCGAATATCGCCGCGCTGCGCAGGCATTGCCACTGCGGAAGCACCCGCTTCAGGCGGCCTTCGCGCACGGCTTCCGTACAGATGGAGATCGGAGCCAGCACGATCCCGATGTCCTGCAGCGCGGCGTCGCGGCGCATCACCGCGTCGTTCAGGTCGACGCGCGGCAGCACCGTCACATCGCGTTGTTCGCCGTCGCGCGCGAACGAGCAGACTTTGCGCTCCTTGCCGTTGAAGAAGTCCAGCACGGCGTGCGCTGCGAGGTCTTCAGGCTGATCGATGGGCGCGTGGGCCGCGAGATAGGCCGGCGTCGCATAGGCGCCGTAGTACGCGCGCCCCAGCTCCCGCGACATCAGGGACGAATCGCTCAGGGGGCCTTGGCGTACCACCACATCCAGCCCGTCCTCGACGGGATCGAACGCGCGGTCGGTGATGCGCAGCTCCAGACGCAGCTCGGGGTAGGTCGCCAGGAAGCGCGGCAGCAGCGGTGCGAGCAAGGCGCGTCCGAAAGTCATGGGCACGGCCACGCGCAGGGTGCCCCGTACGGAGCCCTGGAGCTGGCCGATCTCCGTCTCGGCGGTCTCCACCTCTTCGGCCACGCGCTGGCAATGGGCAAGGAAAATGCGGCCGGTGTCGGTCAGCGCCACCTTGCGGGAGGTGCGCTCGAGCAGGCGCGCGTTCAGCACGGTTTCGAGTCGTACCACGGCGCGGCTGACCGATGCCTTGGGACGGCCGAGGGCGCGTGCGGCGGCGCTGATGCCCTGCAGTTCGGCTGCCTTGGCGAACAGCAGCATGTCATTCGGATCGCAATGTTTCATGGCAAACGTTTTTGCATGGCGTTTCACCAGAGAAACGCAATGTTCCGATTCTAGCTATTGGCAAAGATGTGAAGGCGCTCCAGAATTCGGCCTATCGCTTCAATCGTTCCGCGAGTGGGACGATCACCATAACCATAACAAGGTCCGCCGAGGCCGGGAGACAACGACGTGAACGCATCGCCTTTTTTCACCGAAGAACACCTGATGTTCAAGGACACGGTGAACCGCTTCGTCGAGGAGCACTGCTCCCGCAAATATGCCCGCGACAACGACGTGCGGCGAGAGTATCCCTTCGAAGCCTATGCAGCCATGGCCGAGCAGGGGTATTTCGGGCTGTGCGTGCCTGAAGAACACGGTGGCATGGGGGCCGACGTGATCTATCGCGCGATTCTGCAAGAAGGGCTGGCGCGCTACGCCTTCGACCTGGGCGCGGTCTACGGTCTGACCTGCTGGGGCATAGAGACGCTGTTGCGCTTCGGCACCGACGCGCAGCGCGCGAAATACATCCCCCCCGCACTGGCCGGCAAGATCCGCATGTCGATCTCCATGACCGAGCCCAACGCCGGGTCGGACTTGAGCGGCATCGCCCTCAAGGCCGAGGACAAGGGCGATCACTACCTGCTCAATGGCCAGAAGGTGTTTGCCACGGCTGCGGGCGTGAAGGACAACGTCATCGTGCTCGCGGCGCGCACCGGCCCGCCCGAGCCCCAGCGCCACTCCGGCATCACCATGTTCCTGGTGCCCTGCGATACGCCGGGCCTTGAGTGCCGCAAGATGCCGGTCCTGTCGCGGCGCATGTCGGGCACTTACGAGTGTTTCTACACTGACGTGAAGGTGCCCAAGGAAAACATGGTGGGGGAGTTGCACAAGGGCTGGAAGATTCTGGGCGCCTTCCTGGTCGCCGAGCGCATCGGCGGCGCCGCCATGTACGTGGGCAACGCACAGACTGCGGTGGACGACGCGATCCGCTACGCCGGCGAGCGCCGGCAGTTCGGCCAGCCCATCGGCGAATTCCAGGCGATCAAGCACGCGCTGGTCGATGCTGCCACCGAGATTGACGCTGCGCGCCTCATGACCTACCAGGCTGCATGGATGGATGCGCGCGGCATTCCCGCGCTGAAAGAGGCCTCCATGGCCAAGCTCTTCGCGTCCGAGGCCGGCCTGCGTGCGACCAACCTGGGCATGCAGGTGCTGGGCGGCTATGCACAGTTGCCTGAGTACGACATGGAACGCTACTGGCGCGACGCCAAGCAGAACACCGTGAGCTCGGGCACCTCGCAGATTCAGCGCAACATCATCGCCAAGGCCATTGGTCTGACGTGACTTGCGCGGTCGCGCTCGCGTGGCCGCAGTTTTTTTCCGTTTTTCCCGAAAGGTACGACATGACCACTGAACAGGTTCTGCTCAAGGAGCGCCGCGGCGCCGTGATCTGCGTGACCCTGAACCGTCCGCATGCGATGAATTCGCTCAATTCCGAGCTGCGCGCGCAACTGACCACCTTCTGGCGCGAGTTCCGCGACGACAAGGAACTGCGTGTCGCGATCATCACCGGCGCGGGCGGCCGCGCGTTCTCCAGCGGGCGCGATTTCAAGGAGACGGCCATCGTCGATGCCGAAGGCGGCAAGCTTGACTACGACGCCACCGGCGAATTCGGTTACCCCGATGCAGTGCAACTGGGCAAGCCGGTGATTGCGGCCATCGACGGCCATTGCCTCGCATCGGGCCTGCGTGTGGCGGTGGCTTGCGATATCCGCATCGCCACCGAGCAGTCGCGCTTCGGCAATCCGCAGGTCACGCGCGGGCGCGGCACGCGCATGCCGCTGGACCTGGCAGGCGCCGGGCTGCCGCGCGCCGTGGTGATGGACATGGTGCTGACCGGCGAGCCACTGAGCGCGCAGCAGGCGCTGCAATGGGGGCTGATCAGCCGCATCGTGCCGAAGGCCGACCTGATGGCGACCGCCTGGGCTATCGCCGAGAAGATCGCGGGCAATTCTCCCGCGGTGGTCAGCGGCATCAAGCGCGCGGTCGAGGCCGGGGTGCTCGATCTGCCCGTGAACGAGGCGCGCCGCCTGTACGGGCTCGTGACCGGCGGGATGATGACCAATACGCAGGACGCCATTGAAGGCGCAAGATCCTTCGCGCAGAAGCGCAAGGCCGAGTTCAACTGAGGCGAAGGACATCGCAGCCATGTTTCCCGCGCCGCCCGTCATCAAGCCCGAAGTCTTTGTCCAGATTCCCTCGCATCTGTGGAAGAGCGGCAGCCGCACGAGCATTCTGGAGGGGCCGTCGTTCGATCGCGAGGGCAATCTCTACGTCGTCAACACCTCCTACGGGCAAGTTTTCCGCATCACGCCGTCGGGTGATGTCGCGCAGGTCGCGGAATACGATGGCGAGCCCAATGGACTGAAGATCCACAAAGACGGCCGCATCTTCATTGCCGACCATACCAGGGGCCTGCTCGAACTTGATGCGGCCAAGGGGACGGTCACGACGGTGATGGACCGGGCGCAGCATGAACCCTTCAAGGGACTCAACGATCTTGTCTTCAACAGCCAGGGGGACCTGTATTTCACCGACCAGGGCGAGAGCGACCTGCGCCATCCGAACGGACGTGTCTGGGTGCGCACCGCCGCCGGCCGCACGCGTCTGGTCATCGACTGCGTGCCCAGCCCCAACGGGCTGGTGATCACGCCGGACGACCGCTTCATGTACCTGGCGGCCACGCGCGCCAACGCGGTGTGGCGCGTGCCCATGCGCAAGGACGG
>JAURZS010000017.1 GCA_030653255.1 Burkholderiaceae bacterium
TCGGTTGCGGCCTATCTCAATGCGCAGATCGAGGCCGGCGCGCAGGCCGTGATGGTCTTCGACAGCTGGGGCGGCGTGCTGGCCGACGGCGCCTTCCAGACCTTCAGCCTCGCCTACACCGCACGCGTGTTGTCCCAGCTCAAGCGAGAGCACGATGGCGTGCCGATTCCACGCATCGTCTTTACCAAAGGCGGCGGCCTGTGGCTGGACGAAATGGCCGGACTCGACTGCGAGGTGCTGGGCCTGGACTGGACTGTCAACCTGGGCCGGGCTCGGACGCTTGTGGGCCACGCCAAGGCGTTGCAAGGCAACATCGACCCCAATGTGCTGTTCGCGGATCCGGACACGATTCGCGCCGAAACCATACGCGTACTCGACAGCTTCGGCACGCCCCACCGTGGCCCTGGCCAGGGCCCAACGCACATCTTCAACCTGGGCCATGGAATCAGCCAGCACACACCGCCGGAACACGTCTCGGCATTGGTCGAAACCGTGCATTCGCATTCCCTCGCCCAGCGGCGTTGATATGTGCGCCAGCGTACATGTCAAGCGAAAGACCTAAAAATCGGAATGTAAATGTTTACCCACCTCACTTGACTTATGCACAAAAGTTGTGTTGCGGTGCAGAAAAGTCGCTGCCGCGTTCTGCCGGCTGCTACAAAACCCATAGCGATCGTAAGTTATTGATTTATATGAATATTGAGTAAGTGCTTTTTTTACGGGCATTCCAGCCGAAGCCTTGAGGGACAAGGCTTCGGCGCGGCTGGTGATGAGATATCAACAAAGTTATCCACAATTCCATCGCATCTCTGTCAATCTGTTTGAAAATCATAGACTTAACTGAGTTTTCGCTAGTTCACCTCAAGATAGAAGGCCAAGCGAAGCGTTTCCCATGCCTCATCTCGTCGCCGTAATTGTTCCCATGCCGGCCCACGGTTCAGCCCATGCGCTGCTGAGCTACCGAAGTGAGCTGCCACTCGCTGCGGGTACGTTGGTCAGGGTGCCACTAGGGCGGCGCGAGGTCCTTGGCGTGGTGTGGGATGCCCCCGCCGGACATGCCTCTGGCGCTGATTTCGAACTCAAGCCGGTGATCGGCTCGCTCGACGGCATTGCCGCCTTGTCGGCCAATTGGCGGCGCCTGGTGACGTTTTGCGCGAACTACTACCAACGCAGTCTGGGCGAGGTGGCCCTGGCCGCGTTGCCACCCCAACTGCGTGACCTCAGCGCGGTGCAACTGGCGCGCCGCATGAAGCGTCCCTACGCCGCCGCCGCCCAACTCCCCCCCATCGGTCAACTGAGGACTCTGAGCGAGCAACAGGCGCAGGCCTTGAGTGACATCGAAGGCCAGGCCGGTCCTTTCCTGCTGTTCGGGGCCACCGGCAGCGGCAAGACCGAGGTCTATCTGCGCACGGTGCAAACACTGCTGAGCGAAGACCCGCAGGCCCAGGCCCTGATCATGGTGCCCGAGATCAACCTGACCCCGCAGCTGGAGCAGCGATTCGTGGAACGCTTCGGCGAGGCCGCAGTGGTCTCGATGCATAGCGGCATGACGCCGCCCCAGCGCCTCAAGAGCTGGCTTTCTGCGCACACGGGCGCTGCGCGCATCGTGCTGGGCACGCGCATGGCGGTGTTCGCCTCGATGCCCAATCTGCGGTTGATCGTGGTCGACGAAGAGCACGACCCCAGCTACAAGCAGCAAGAAGGCGCCCGGTATTCGGCGCGGGATCTCGCCGTATACCGGGGCAAGCAGGACCGCGCCCGGGTGATCCTGGGCTCGGCCACACCGGCGCTGGAGAGCTGGCAGGCCAGTGAAAAGGGCCGCTATCTGCGCCTGGACATGCGTGCGCGCATCGGGGATGCAGCCTTGCCCGCTGTGCGCATGGTGGACATGCGACTGCAGCCCAAAAAAGCTGTCCTGTCGCCGCAATTGCTGGACGCGATCGGCCAGCGCATCGCGCGCGGCGAGCAGTCGCTGATTTTTCTCAACCGCCGCGGCTACGCGCCGGTGTTGGCCTGCACCGCCTGCGACTGGAAGAGCGAATGTCCGCACTGCAGCGCGTTTCGCGTGTTTCACAAGATCGACCGCACGCTGCGCTGCCACCACTGCGGCTTCACCGAGCGCGTGCCTCGTGCGTGCCCAGGCTGCGGCAACGTGGACATCGCCCCGGTAGGGCGCGGCACGGAGCGGCTGGAAGAGCACTTGGGCGAACTTCTTGCCGAAGTGCGCCATCCCGACGGCAGCCCGGTGCGGATTGCGCGCATGGACGCCGACAGCACCCGGCTCAAGGGCGCACTCGCATCGCAACTCGCCAGCGTCCATGCGGGCGAGGTCGATGTGCTGGTGGGCACGCAGATGATCACCAAGGGGCATGATTTTCGGCGCATCACCCTGGTGGCGGCGCTGAATGCCGACACGGCGCTGTTCTCCAGCGACTTCCGGGCGCCGGAGCGCCTATTCAGCCTGCTGATGCAGGCCGGCGGGCGGGCCGGGCGCGATGCCGCGCAGGCGCAGTCCAGCGAGATGTGGATCCAGACCTTTCATCCCGACCACCCGCTGTTCACCGCGCTGCGCAGGCATGACTATCCAGCCTTCGCCCGGAACGAACTCGAGGAACGCAAGCGTGCCGGACTGCCGCCCTTTGCGTCCCAGGCGCTGGTGCGGGCCGATGCGCGCAGCCAGGAAGTGGCGCAGGCTTTTCTGAATGCCGCACGCGAGGCGGCGGCGGCTACTGCGGTGGATTGTTTCGACAGAGTCACCGTCTACCCTGCCGTGCCCATGAATGTGCAGCGGGTGGCCGATGTGGAGCGCGCACAGATGCTGGTCGAGTCAGACTCACGCATGGCCTTGCAGCGCTTTTTGGCGGCCTGGCGCCCGGTGTTGATGGCGACCCGCGAGCGGGGACTTATCCGCTGGGCGATCGACGTGGATCCGCTGACGATCTGAGCGGCGTCAGCCCGGTGGCTTGAGCTTGAGGGCAGCCTCATAGAGTTCATTGCGCGAGGCCCCCGTGATCTCTGCGGCCAACTTCACCGCACCCTTGAGCGGCAACTCCCGGAGCAGCAAGCCCAGCACGCGCATGCCATCATCCCCGTGCGAACCGATGACCACCGGGTGGAGCACCAGCACGAACTCACCACGGGTGCGCTGCGGGTCGGCTGCCAGCCAGTCGGCGACTTCACTGGCAGGCATAGACGCGATCTCTTCGAACTGCTTGCTCAACTCGCGCCCGACCGTGACCGTACGCCCGTCCAGGGGGGCCAACGCGCGCGCCAGGGCTTCGATGCGATGCGGCGCCTCCAGCAGCAGCACGGTGCGCGACTCTGACTGCAGCGCCAGCACCGCCGTATCGCGCTCGCGCGCCTTGGTCGGCAGGAAACCGGCAAACACGAACCCGCTGTCCTGCCCCCCGGGAGCCACACAACCGGCCACGCTCAGCGCCGTCGTGATGCTGCTCGCGCCGGGCAGCGGCAGCACACGAAAACCTGCCGCGCGCACCGCCGCCACCAGGCGGGCACCTGGATCGCTGACAGCGGGCGTGCCCGCGTCGCTGGCATAGGCCACGCGCTGGCCTTGCTGCAACCGCCCGATCACCGCCTGCGCCGCTACGGCCTCGTTATGCTGGTGCACGGCCATCCATTGGCCTGCAGCCTTGTCGATGCCGTAGGCCCGTAGCAGTGTCTGTGTCTGCCGCGTGTCTTCGCACGCGACCACATCGACCAGCGCCAGCACGTGCAACGCGCGCAGGGTGATGTCGGCCAGGTTGCCGATCGGCGTGGCCACCACATACAGCGCGCCCTGCGGATAATGCTGCGCTGCGGCTGCCTCACGGGCGGCCGGCAGTGCGGAAACGTAAGAAGCGCTCAATGGAAATCTCCCGAAAGACAAACACGACCGGCGCGCCAGCCAAAGCCGCAGGCCGCAGCACGACCAAGCAGTTGGGCGACGCCGCCGAGCTGCAGGCCATGGCCTATCTGACGGACCGGGGCCTGCGCCTGCTGCAGCGCAATTATCGAACGCCGGGACGCGGCGGCGGGGAAATCGATCTGGTCATGCGCGACACCGACGGCACGCTGGTCTTCGTCGAGGTCCGGCGCCGCGCCAGCGACTCGCATGGCGGCGCCGGCGCGAGCATCACGGGCCTGAAGCAGCGGCGCATCGTGTTCGCCGCGCGCCACTACCTGATGCGGCTGCCCGTGCAGCCCGCCTGCCGCTTTGATGTGGTCCTGGTGCACAAGCCCATGCAGTGGTTCAAGGCCGCCTTCGACGCCTGGTAAGGCCAGCTCCCGCCTCCAGGCGCCATGCAAGAGGCCCCCGGGGTTATCATTCGCGCCATGCTCGAGCAACGTATCCAACAGCATTTCATCGACAGCGCCGACCTGAAGTACCAGGCGGCCCAGATCTTGAGCAAGCCGATCTCGGTGGCCGTCCAGGCGATCCTCGCCTGCGTCACCAGCGGTGGCAAGGTGCTGGCCTGCGGCAATGGTGGCTCGGCCGCCGACGCCCAGCATTTTTCTGCGGAGTTTGTCGGCCGCTTTGAGCGCGATCGCCCCGAACTCGCGGCCATCGCGCTGACCACCGACAGCTCCATCCTGACCGCGATTGCCAACGACTACGATTTCAAGTCCATCTTCTCGAAGCAGGTGCGCGCGCTGGGCCAGCCTGGCGATGTGCTGCTGGCCTTGTCCACCAGCGGCAATTCCGCCAATGTGCTGGCTGCCATCGACGCCGCCCATGAGCGCGAGATGACGGTGGTGGCACTCAGCGGCAAGGGCGGCGGCAAGCTCGGCCAGGTGCTGCGGGAAACCGACGTTCACATCTGCGTCCCCCACGACCGCACCGCCCGCATCCAGGAAGTGCACCTGCTGGTGCTTCACTGCCTGTGCGACGGCGTGGATTCTCAACTTCTCGGAGAACAGGAAATACCGACATGATCGCAACTTCAAGACGTCTGGCGCTCGGCGCCCTGTCGGCCGCCATTGCGGCCGGATCGCTCGCAGCCTGCGCTCCGCTACTGGTCGGCGGCGCCGTGATGGGCACCATCGTCGCCACAGACCGTCGCACCTCCGGCGCCCAGCTGGAGGACGAAGGCATCGAACTGCGCAGCGCCAGCCGTCTGCGTGATGTACTGGGTGAGCGCGGCCACGTGAACGTCACCAGCTACAACCGCCAGGTGCTGGTCACCGGCGAAGTACCTTCGGCACAGGACAAGCAACTGGTCGAGCAAGCGCTTTCCCGCGTCGAGAATGTGCGCGCCGTCGTCAACGAGCTGGCCGTGATGGGCAACGCCTCGCTTACCTCCCGCTCCTCGGACACGCTGATCACGGGCAGGGTCAAAGCCTCGCTGGTCGATGCCAGGGATATATTCGCCAATGCCTTCAAAGTGGTGACCGAGCGCGGCACCATCTACCTGCTGGGCCGCGTGACGCAACGCGAAGCCGACCGCGCGACGGCGATCGTGCGCGGCGTAAGCGGCGTGCAGCGGGTGGTGCGCGTTCTGGAGATCATCAGCGAGCAGGAGTTGCAAAACTTGCTGCCGGCGTCGCCGCGCCAGGCGGCATCGGCGGCCCAGCGCTGATCCCGCCCTGCTACAGCGCTGCCTATGGAGGCTGCTCGCGGCGTTGCGACCTTACTTGAGCCGCGAGATCAGACTCGAGGTATCCCAGCGCCCGCCGCCAGCGTTCTGCACGTCAGCATAGAACTGGTCCACCAGCGCAGTGATCGGAAGCCGCGCGCCATTGCGGCGAGCCTCGTCGAGCACCAGCCCCAGATCCTTGCGCATCCAATCGACAGCGAAGCCGAAATCAAACTTGCCCGCTGCCATGGACTTGCCACGGTTGTCGAGCTGCCAGCTCTGGGCCGCGCCCTTGCCGATGACCTCCAGAACCTGCTCCATATCAAGCCCGGCCTTCTGGCCGAATGCGATGCCCTCTGCAAGGCCCTGGACCATGCCTGCGATGCAGATCTGATTGACCATCTTCGCCAGCTGACCAGCGCCGCTTTCTCCCATCAAGGCCATGGCGCGTGAAAAAGCCATGGCCACGGGCCGGGCGGCATCGAAAGCCGCCGCGTCGCCGCCGCACATGACCGTGAGCATGCCGTTCTGGGCCCCAGCCTGCCCGCCGGAGACGGGTGCATCGATGAAGGACACGCCGAGCGCCTTGCCGGCCGCATGGAGTTCACGCGCGACGTTGGCCGAGGCCGTGGTGTGGTCGACGAACAAGGCTCCGCGCTTCATGCCCGCGTAGGCGCCATCGGTGCCCAGGACCACGGAGCGAAGGTCGGCGTCGTTGCCAACGCAGCAAAACACGATGTCGGCACCCTGGGCCGCCTCGCGCGGCGTTGCCGCGCTGCGCGCGCCAGACGCCGCAGCGAATTCTGTGCACCAGGCGGCAGACTTAGCCGCGGACCGGTTGTAGACCGTGACCTTGTGCCCGGCCTGGGCCAGGTGCCCCGCCATGGGAAAGCCCATGACGCCCAAGCCCAGAAAGGCCACGTTGTGCGGCGCTGAGGAATCGTAAGTTTTCGCGTTGATGCTGCTCATGGTGTCCAGAAAATAAAGTGAAAATGCGGCTCTTGCAGTTCAGACAATCGCCAGATGCTCTGTTCCCGCCGAAAGATCCTGTGACTTGGCACGCTGGCTATTGAGCTTGATCTGCAGCCGCAAGTCGTTGACCGAGTCGGCGTTGCGCAGCGCGTCCTCATAGCTGATGACATTGTTCTCGTAGGCGTCGAACAAGGCCTGGTCGAAGGTCTGCATGCCCAGGTTGCGGCTCTTTTTCATGATCTCCTTGATCTCGGAGACCTCGCCCTTGAAGATGAGGTCGGAAATCAGTGGCGTGTTGAGCAGCACTTCGACCGCAGCGGCGCGGCCCTTGCCGTCTTGCTTGGGCACCAGGCGCTGCGAAATCATGGCCTTCATGTTGAGCGACAGATCCATCAACAACTGGGTACGGCGCTCTTCGGGAAAGAAATTGATGACCCGGTCCAGCGCCTGGTTGGCACTGTTGGCATGCAGCGTGCACATGCACAGGTGCCCGGTTTCTGCAAAGGCGATCGCATGCTCCATGGTCTCGCGGTCGCGCACCTCGCCCATGAGGATCACGTCGGGCGCCTGGCGCAGGGTGTTCTTCAGCGCGGCTTCCCAGCTGTCAGTATCCAGCCCGACCTCGCGCTGTGTCACGACACAGTTCTTGTGCGGGTGCACGAACTCGACCGGATCTTCAATGGTGATGATGTGTCCATAGGAATTTTCATTGCGCCAGTCGACCATGGCCGCCAGTGTGGTGGACTTGCCCGAGCCGGTGGAGCCGACCAGTATGCACAACCCGCGCTTGGACATGACGACTTCCTTGAGCACCTGCGGCACGCCCAGGCCATCGATGGTGGGCAAGGTCTGGGGAATCACCCGCAAAACCATGCCGACCTTGCCCTGCTGCACAAACGCGTTGACGCGGAAGCGGCCAATGCCCGGCGGTGCGACGGCAAAGTTGCACTCCTTGGTGCGCTCGAATTCGGCGGCCTGCTTGTCGTTCATGATCGACCGCGCCAGCGCCAAGGTGTGGGCTGCATTCAGCGGCTGCGGCGAAACTTTGGTCACTTTGCCGTCGACCTTGATCGCGGGAGGAAAGTCGCCGGTGATGAACAGGTCGCTGCCATTGCGGCTCACCATCAGCTTGAGCAGATCGTTGATGAATTTACTTGCCTGGTCGCGTTCCATGGACAGTACCTCGGGTTTCTTCGGAAATGGGTCGGGCCAGGCGCTCAGCCGGGAAAGTTCTCCGGAATCTTGGCCTTGCCGCGCGCCTCCGCCGGTGTGATCATGTTGCGCTTGACCAGCTCGGTCAGATTCTGGTCCAGCGTCTGCATGCCCATGCTGTTGCCGGTCTGGATGGCCGAATACATTTGCGCGATTTTGGCTTCCCGGATCAGATTTCGAATGGCCGAAGTGCCGATCATGATCTCGTGCGCCGCGACCCGTCCGGAGCCGTCCTTGGTTTTGCACAGGGTCTGGGAAATGACGGCCTGCAAGGACTCGGACAGCATGGCACGCACCATGTCTTTTTCTTCGGCGGGGAATACGTCGACGATCCGGTCAATGGTCTTGGCGGCGCTGGAGGTATGCAGCGTGCCAAACACCAGGTGCCCGGTCTCGGCGGCGGTCAGAGCCAGGCGGATGGTTTCAAGGTCGCGCATTTCGCCCACCAGAATGGCGTCCGGATCCTCGCGCAGCGCCGATTTGAGCGCGGCGTTGAAACTCAGGGTGTGCGGGCCAACCTCGCGCTGGTTGATCAGGCATTTCTTCGACTCATGCACGAACTCGATCGGGTCTTCCACCGTCAGGATGTGACCGTACTCGGTTTCGTTGAGGAAATTGACCATTGCCGCCAGGGTCGTGGACTTGCCCGAACCCGTGGGGCCGGTGACCAGCACCATGCCACGCGGCTTGAGTGCCAGTTCGCCGAATATCTTGGGCGCGTTGAGCTGCTCCAGCGTCAATATCTTGGAAGGAATCGTGCGGAACACAGCGCCCGCGCCGCGATTGTGGTTGAAGGCATTGACCCGGAAGCGCGCCAGGCCGTTGATTTCGAAGGAAAAATCGCACTCCAGGAATTCTTCGTAATTCTTGCGCTGCCCGTCGTTCATGATGTCGTACACCATGCCATGAACCTGCTTGTGGTCCAGTGGATCGACATTGATGCGGCGAACGTCTCCATGCACGCGGATCATTGGAGGCAGGCCAGCTGACAAATGCAGATCGGAGGCCTTGTTCTTGACGCTGAAGGCCAATAATTGGGTTATATCCACGAATCCCTCGATGTTTTTGCTACGCTCGGCATTGATTATGACCATGATTGCCGACAAGCTCCAGAGTGTTCACGCCCGCATCGCGGCCGCCTGCGCGGCCGCCGGCCGGGACCCGCGCAGCGTGGCGCTGCTGGCCGTATCCAAGACACAGGGCCCGCAAGCCGTGCGCGAGGCGGCGGCGCAGGGTCAGAGCGCATTCGGCGAGAACTACATCCAGGAGGCGATCGAGAAAATCCTGACGCTCGCAGACCTGCATCTGCAGTGGCACTGCATCGGGCCGGTTCAGAGCAACAAGACGCGGCTGGTGGCCGAGCATTTCTCCTGGGTGCACACGGTGGACCGACTGAAGATCGCCCAGCGCTTGAGCGAGCAGCGGCCCGCGCATCTGCCGCCGCTGCAGGTCTGCCTGCAAGTCAATATCGACGGGAGCGACAGCAAGGCAGGCGTCCCCCCCGGGGAAGCGCTGGCGCTCGCGCGCCAGGTGGCGGTGCTGTCCCGCCTGGAATTGCGCGGCCTGATGACCATTCCGCAGCCCAGCAAGGACCCCGCCCTGCAAAAAGCTGTCCACGAACGCACGCGGCGACTGTTCGATCAGATCCTGCTTGCTCAGCCCCCGGGCCTGCAGCGTTGGGACACCCTGTCCATGGGCATGACAGACGACCTGGAGGCGGCCATCGCCGCAGGCAGCACCCTGGTGCGCGTGGGCACGGCGATTTTCGGCGCGCGGCCTCGCCTTACCCGCGGCGAGACAGCCTGAATACGGTGCGCCGCTCGCCCACCCGCAGACCCCGGGCATTGACGACGGCCTCGGCCCGCCAGGCTTGCAGGGCTTCGCGCTGGGCATCGTCCATCCATCCGAGCTGGTCCAGCACTTCCACCGTGGCCGCAAACAATGCCGGCTTGTTGCCGTCGATGATCTTGATGGCAAAGGCCTCGCCGCGGCTTTTGCTGCCCACGGCCTGAACGCCGTCGGCGCCCACCTTGGTGACCCAATCGCCGCGACCCGCGCGCATGAATGCGAGGTCATTGCGGCCGGTGCCGCTGACGAGTTCAGGGTAGGCGGTCATGGCTTCGCTCAACTGGGCAAGACTGCCGCCGAATTCGGCGTCTCGCGCGCCGCTGGCCAGGCGCGCGTAGGCCAGCGCCAGATGCGACAGTGGCATGGCGTAGTTCGGCGCCGAGCAGCCGTCGATGCCAGGCTTCAGCGCATCGGCGCTCAGCCGGGCGATGCGCGCCACATCGCGGCGCACCGCCTGCTGCAAGGGGTGTCCGGGCGAGACATAGTCATCGGTGGGCAGGCCGTGCTGCACACAATAGGCGAGGAAGCCCGCATGCTTGCCGCTGCAGTTGTGGTGGCGTTCGTCGAACACTTGGCCGGCAGCGGACGAGAGACCCAGTTCGGTGAACATGGGCACCTGGCAGCCGCACAGGAGCCTGCGGTAGTCCAGCCCCGTCTTGTCCAGCATGCCCTGCACCGCCTCGACATGCATCGGCTCACCGTTGTGGCTGGCGCACAGGAGCGCGACCTGGGCCTGTGTGAAGCCGAATCGCTGGGGACCACCGGCCTCGACGAAAGGCAAGGCCTGCAGAGCCTTGAGTGTGGAGCGTGTGAAAGTCAACCAATGGGCATCGCCCGCCTGGGCCAGCACCCGGCCACGAAGGTCGACCACGGCCACTGCGCCGAAGTGCTGGTTCTCCAGTGTGCCGCCACGCGTGAGTTCTACAAGGGGAGCAAGCTTCATTCGACGAAGTGAGGGAAATGGGTGGAACAGGCCATGACGTGCGCGCCCCTCAACGCAGCAAGGCCACTGCGCCAGAGAAAGTCAGAAACGCCGCCGCCGTGGACACCAGGATGATGCGCGCGATGCGCCCGGTGTCGGCACCGAAGCGCTCCGCCAGCAGGGACACATTGCTGGCGCTCGGCAGTGCAGCCACG
>JAURZS010000025.1 GCA_030653255.1 Burkholderiaceae bacterium
CAAGGGCGCGGTGAACACATCGTCGAAGTCATACAGATCACGTGCCGCGAGCAGGCGTTCGCGGTCGAACAGGCCGGGGAATTGCGCCAGCTTGCGCAGGGCCTTGGGCTTCATGCTGCGCAGAAACATGCGGGTGTAGACAAGCCGGTTGAAACCGCGGCCGATGGCCCGGCCACCGGCGCCGAGGTCGACGGGTGCGCAGACCGAGGCCACGGCGCACACTGTCTTGCCCGCAGACGCGCCCATCTCGGCGGCCCAGCGCATCAGCGCATTGCCGCCCAGGGACACTCCCATGGCCATCACCGGGCGGCCTTGCCGCTGGCGCAGGCGCTGCAGGATCCAGCCGATTTCTTCATGGTCGCCGGAGTGGTAGGCGCGCGGTGCGCGATTGATCTCGCCGCTGCAGCCCCGGAAATGAGGCACAGCGTAATCAAAGCCGCGTCGCTGCGCGAAATCGGCGAAGGCCTCGGCATAGTGGCTGCCGGACGAGCCTTCGAGACCATGGAACAACACGAGCAAAGGCCGCGCCGGGCCTGCCGCCACATCAGCCGCCGCGCCCTGGTGGTGCTCTTGGTGCGCTGCGGCATCGGCGAAATCGACATCGACGAAATCCCCGTCCGGTGTGTCCCAGCGCTCGCGCCGGTACGCCGGGTGCGGTCCCTCGACCCGCCGCGAGAACAACGCGGGCCAGATGGTCTGCAGGTTGCCGCCGGGCAACCACCAAGGCGCCTGGTAGTTCAATGCAGGACCTGCGCGCCTTCGCTGATTTCCTGGACCTCGGCGGGCGTGCCGGGGCTCGCATGGTGGGCCACCATGCGCCAGCCCTGGGCGGTCTTGAAATAGACGTTGGTGGCGATGACATAGGCCGTGCGCGGGCCTTGCGGTGTGTTCACGGTGACGCGCTCGAGTACGCTGTGCACGGCGGTGGTCAGGGTTTCGACCTTGCGCACGCGCTGCGGCCAAGCCTGCACGTTGCCATTGCCGAAGATGGCCTCGAAGCCACTGCGCACTGCCGTGACGCCGACCATGCGGGCGCCGCCCGGATGCACACAGACTACCTCGTCTTCGTCGGCCCAGCAGGCCATGAGCTTTTCGAGGTCGGCGTTCTGCAGGGCCTCGTAGAAGGCCGCTTCGGTGTCATCGGCGGAGCCACTCGCGTGGATTCTGGCCTTGGTCATGGTCTTGCGTCCGGCAGTAAGGGCCCCCCGATTTTGCCAGTGCGCCCGGGCCCTGGGACAGGCGCGGGTCTTGAAGTTTCAGTACGGTGGCGCATCTATGCTACTGTTGCAATCCCAACCGCAAGAGGACTCTATGATGAAACGCTGGCTTCTCACCTTCATCGCCGTGCTGGCCCTCGGGGGCCTCACAGGTTGCGGCTACAACGACTTCCAGCGCCTGGACGAACAAAGCAAGGCGGCCTGGAGCGAAGTGCTCAACCAGTACCAGCGCCGCGCCGACCTGGTGCCCAACATTGTGGCCACAGTCAAGGGCGAGACCCAATTCGAGCAGGAGACCCTGACCAAGGTGGTCGAGGCACGTGCCCGGGCAACCTCCATTCAGGTCACGCCCGAAACCCTCAACAACCCCGAGGCCTTCCAGAAATTCCAGGCGGCGCAGGGAGAACTCGGCAGTGCGCTCAGCCGACTGATGGTGGTCAGCGAGCGGTATCCGGATCTCAAGGCCAACCAGGGCTTCCGCGATCTGCGCGTGCAGCTCGAAGGCACCGAAAACCGCATCACCGTCGCGCGCAACCGCTACATCCAGACCATCCAGGAGTACAACACCCTGGCGCGCAGTTTCCCGAGCAACCTTACGGCAATGGTGTTCAGCTACGGCGCCAAGCCCAACTTCACGGTGCAGAACGAGGCTCAGATCGCCACGCCGCCGGTGGTGGACTTCAACAAGAAGTAGGCCCCGTGGGTCGCGCCATGCTGGCTCTATTACGCGCAGGCGGCGTGGCCTTCTGGCTCGCGCTGCTGCCGCTCGGCCTGTTGGCGCAGGATCTGCAGCCCATTCCGGCCCTGACGGCGCACGTGCTGGATGCCACCGGGACGCTGGACGCCGCACAAAAGGCGGCACTCGAAGCCCGCCTGGCGGCGCTGGAAAAAAGCAAGGGTTCGCAAGTCGTGGTCCTGATGGTGCCCAGCACCGCCCCCGAAGACATCGCAAGCTATGCCAACCGCGTGGCCAATGCCTGGAAGATCGGCCGCAAGGGTGTGGGCGACGGCCTGCTGCTGGTCGTCGCCAAGAACGACCGCAAGCTGCGCATCGAAGTGGCCAAGACCCTCGAAGGTGCCATTCCCGATCTGGCGGCCAAGCGCATCATCGATGAGGCCATCACCCCCGCCTTCCGTGCCGGCGACTACAGCGCCGGTCTGGAGGCCGGCGTGGAGCGCATCGTCGGCCTGATCAACGGCGAGCCTCTGCCCCCGCCGCCCGCGGACAGCGGCAAGTCCCGGGGGGGCGAGGGCTTCCAGTGGATGGATCTGGCGATCTTCCTGTTCTTTGCGGTGCCGGTGTTCGGCAGCATTGCCACACGGCTGATGGGCCGCAAGGTCGGCTCGCTGCTCTCGGGCGGCGTCGCGGGCCTGGTTGCACTGTTTTTTACCTCCAGCCTGGTCATTGCCGGGATTGCGGGGGTCGTCGCCGTGTTGTTCCTGCTGTTGTCGGGTTTCAAGGGTATTCCCATGACCGGCGGCACAGGCGGGTGGGGCGCGGGTCGAGGGTCCTGGGGCGGTGGCGGGGGCGGCGGCGGCTTCAGCTCGGGCGGCGGCGGCGATTTCGGCGGCGGCGGCGCCTCGGGAGACTGGTGATGGCCAAGATCAATCTTCTACGCTTCGTGGGCCGCATGGCCCGGCACGTCTGGCTCGATGCATCCGACACGCAACGCGCCATTCCGCCTGCCATGGTGCAACGCCTGATGCAGCGAGTAGCTGCCAGCGAAAACCGCCATAGCGGCGAGATCCGCATCTGCGTCGAAGCCGGCCTGCCCATGAGCTATTTGTGGCGCAATGCGACGGCACGTCAGCGCGCCGTGACGATGTTCGGCAAGCTGAGGGTATGGGACACAGAACACAACAATGGTGTGCTGATCTATCTGCTGCTGGCCGAGCGCGCCATCGAGATCGTCGCCGACCGCGGCATCGATCGCCACGTCAGCGCGCCTGAGTGGCAGGCGATGACGCAGCGCATGGCGGCTGCTTTCCGCGAGGGCCGCTTCGAAGAAGGATTGACGCAGGCACTGGAGGAGGTCTCTGCCTTGATGGTGCAGCACTTTCCTCTTGCCGAAGGCGAGTCCGACAGCAACGAGTTGCCGGACATGCCGGTGCTCGAATAAGGGTCAGACAAAAAAAAGCAGCCCGCAAGGGCTGCTTTGTACCGTCGGCACCGGACTTTCGGCACCAATGAAGGTTATTACTTCTTCTGCCGGTATTTGCGCAAGGCTGCAATCTGCGCAGCCATGATGGCCAGCTCGGACTGGGCGCGGGCCAGATCGATGTCGCTCTTGGCGCTCTTGAGCGCTTCTTCGGCGGCGGCCTTGGCTGCCGCGGCTTTTTCGTCGTCCAGGTCTTTGCCGCGCACGGCGGTGTCGGACAGCACGGTCACAACATGAGGCTGGACTTCAAGAATGCCGCCGGCCACGAACACGAACTCTTCCGTGCCGTCGGCCAGCTCGATGCGCACCGAACCAGGCCGGATGCGCGTGATCAGCGGCGTGTGGCGCGGGTAGATGCCGAGCTCACCGGCCTCGCCGGGCAGAGCCACGAACCGTGCCTCGCCGGAGAAGATGGATTCTTCGGCACTGACGACGTCGACGTGAATGGTGTTCATGAGTTCCTTCTAGTCAGTTCGAGTCTTCTGATCGGTTGGGGTCAGTCTGATCAGTTGGGGTCAGAGCAAAAATTGCTGCGCAATTTCTTGGTCTGACCCGCAAGTCATCAGATTTTCTTCGCCTTCTCGAATGCCTCGTCGATGGTGCCGACCATGTAGAAGGCCTGCTCGGGCAGGTGGTCGCATTCGCCGGCAACGATCATCTTGAAGCCGCGGATGGTCTCGGCCAGCGGCACGTAGTTGACGGGCGTGCCGGTGAACACTTCGGCCACGTGGAATGGCTGGCTCAGGAAACGCTGGATCTTGCGCGCGCGCGCCACGATCAGCTTGTCTTCGGGGGCCAGTTCGTCCATGCCCAGAATCGCGATGATGTCGCGCAGTTCGCGGTACTTCTGCAGCGTGCCCTGCACGGCACGGGCCGTGTTGTAGTGGTCCTCGCCCACAACTTGCGGCGAGAGCTGGCGGCTGGTGGAGTCCAGCGGGTCCACCGCAGGGTAGATGCCCAAAGACGCGATGTCACGGCTCAGCACCACGGTGGAGTCCAGGTGGGCGAAGGTGGTTGCGGGCGACGGGTCGGTCAAGTCGTCCGCAGGGACGTACACGGCCTGGATCGAGGTGATCGAGCCGACCTTGGTCGAGGTGATCCGCTCTTGCAGGCGGCCCATTTCCTCGGCCAGCGTGGGCTGGTAGCCCACGGCGGAGGGCATGCGGCCCAGCAGCGCGGACACTTCGGTGCCGGCCAGCGTGTAGCGGTAGATGTTGTCCACGAAGAACAGCACGTCACGGCCTTCGTCACGGAAAGACTCGGCGATGGTCAGGCCGGTCAGGGCCACGCGCAGGCGGTTGCCCGGGGGTTCGTTCATCTGGCCGTAGACCATGGACACCTTGGACGCAGGCAGGTCCTCCAGGTTCACCACGCCGGAGTCGGCCATCTCATGGTAGAAGTCGTTGCCTTCGCGGGTACGCTCACCCACACCGGCGAACACCGACAGGCCGGAGTGCGCCTTGGCGATGTTGTTGATCAGCTCCATCATGTTCACGGTCTTGCCCACGCCGGCGCCGCCGAACAGACCCACCTTGCCGCCCTTGGCGAACGGGCAAACGAGGTCGATCACCTTGATGCCGGTCTCCAGCAATTCCTGCGAGGGGCTCAGCTCGTCGTAGGCGGGGGCCTTGCGGTGGATGGATGCGTGCAGCTCGGAGTTGACCGGGCCGCGCTCGTCGATGGGGTTGCCCAGCACGTCCATGATGCGGCCCAGCGTGGCCTTGCCCACCGGAACCTGGATGGCGGCATTGGTGTTGTACACCATGTTGCCGCGACGCAGGCCGTCGGAGGAGCCCAGCGCAATGGTTCGCACCACGCCGTCGCCGAGCTGCTGCTGGACTTCGAGCGTCAACGCCGAACCGTCCATCTTGAGCGCGTCGTAAATCTTGGGCATCTGGTCGCGCGGAAACTCCACGTCCACCACTGCGCCGATACATTGGACGATCTTGCCCTGTGTCTTAGTCTGTGCCTGAGCCATTTTCGTTTGCTCCAAAATTAAACTGTGCTTTAAACCGCTGCGGCGCCGGCCACGATTTCGGAAAGTTCCTTCGTGATCGCTGCCTGACGCGTCTTGTTGTAGACCAGCTTCAATTCGCTGATCACGTTGCCTGCGTTGTCGGTGGCGGCCTTCATGGCCACCATGCGCGCCGAGTGCTCGGACGCCATGTTCTCGGCCACGGCCTGGTAGACCAGCGCCTCGACGTAACGCACCAGCAGTTCGTCGATGACGGTCTGTGCGTCCGGTTCGTAGAGGTAGTCCCAGCCGTGACGCGCGCCCTGCGCGGCGTCATGGGCTTGTGCCTCGGCTTGCATCTTCACGGCCGACAGGGGCAGCAGTTGTTCGACCACCGACTCCTGCTTCATGGTGTTGATGAAGCGCGTATAGCTCAGGTAGACCGCATTGACCTCGCCCTTGGCATAGGCATCGAGCAGCACCTTGACCGGCCCGATGAGCTTTTCAAGGTGCGGCGTGTCGCCCAGCTGGGTGACGTGCGAGACCACGCTGGCGCCGATGCGGTTGAGAAAACCCAGCCCCTTGTTGCCAATGGCCACAGCCTTCACCGACTGACCCGAGCCCTGCAACTCGCGCAGACGCACGGTGACGGCGCGCAGCAAGTTGGTGTTCAGGCCGCCGCACAGACCCTTGTCGGTGGTCACGACAATGATGCCGGCGGTCTTGGCGTCGTTGACGCGCATGAACGGGTGGGTGTATTCCGGATTGGCCTTGCCCAGGTTGGCGGCGATGTTGCGGATCTTGTCGCTGTAGGGACGGGCGGCGCGCATGCGATCCTGCGCCTTGCGCATCTTGGCGACGGAGACCATTTCCATGGCCTTGGTGATCTTCTTGGTGTTTTCCACCGATTTGATCTTGCCGCGTATTTCCTTGCCTGCTGCCATTTCTGCTCCTTAAGCCTTAAGCGTTTGCGCGGTCTGAATCAGGCAAACGTCTTCTTGAACGCGGCGATGGCGGCGTCCAGCTCGGCTTCTGCGGCCTTGTCCATGGCCTTCTCGGCCTCGAGTTTGGCCAGCAGGGCGGCATGCTTGTCTTTGAGGTAGCCGTGCAGGCCGTGCTCGAAGGACAGCACCTTCTTGACGTCGAGATCGTCCACGAAGCCCTTGTTCACCGCAAACAGCGTGGCGGCCATCAGCGAGATGGGCAGCGGACTGTACTGGGCCTGCTTGAGCAATTCGGTCACGCGCGCGCCGCGGTCGAGCTGCTTGCGGGTGGCTTCGTCGAGGTCGGATGCGAACTGCGCGAACGCAGCCAGCTCACGGTACTGGGCCAGGTCGGTACGGATACCGCCGGACAGGTTCTTGAACAGCTTGGTCTGTGCCGCGCCACCCACACGCGACACCGAGATGCCCGCGTTGAGGGCGGGGCGCACGCCAGCGTTGAACAGCGAGGTCTCCAGGAAGATCTGGCCGTCGGTGATCGAGATCACGTTGGTCGGAACGAAGGCGGACACGTCGCCGGCCTGGGTCTCGATGATGGGCAGTGCGGTCAGCGAACCGGTCTTGCCCTTGACAGCGCCCTTGGTGAAGTCCTCGACATACTTTTCGTTGACGCGGGCGGCGCGCTCCAGCAGACGGCTGTGCAGATAGAACACGTCGCCGGGATAGGCTTCGCGGCCGGGCGGGCGGCGCAGCAGCAGCGACAC
>JAURZS010000033.1 GCA_030653255.1 Burkholderiaceae bacterium
ACGCCGAACACGGTCAACGGAAGCGAGCGCCGCTCGAACTCGCGCAGGATGCGCCAGACGCCCGCGCGCGAGCCGTATTCGTAGATGCCTTCCATGCTGAGGTGGCGGTCGGCATAGCGCTCGGGATTGAACATCTCGGACAGGAACTGTTCGGAGCCGGCGTCACCGTGCAGCACGGAGTTTTCGCCACCCTCCTCGTAGTTGAGAACGAACTGCAGCGCGATGCGAGCCTGCCCGGGCCACTGCGCATGCGGCGGATTGCGGCCGTAGCCGATCAGGTCGCGCGGATAGGGCAGGGTGCTGTCGTAATTCATGGGGGCTCGCGTTCAGGACAGGGCCATGGAGATGTCATTGGCCGGCTGCTTGCGGTCGAAGGCCAGGCTTTCCTCGACATGCAGGAGGTGTTCGGCCATGAGCTGGACGGCGCGCTTTTCATCCCGCGCGGCCAGCGCCTTGACGATTTCGGCATGCTCTTCGCTGGAGTGTTCTGCGGCGTCGGCGCTTTGGTACATCAGGGTGATCAGGGCGCAGCGCGAAATCAGCTCGCCGAGGATGCGCGCCAGCACCTCGTTGCCCATGAGCTCGGCCATGCGCACATGGAAGTCGCCCAGCAACTGGTTGCGCCCGGCGGGCTCGCCTTTTTGCACTGCGGCTTTCTCCAGTGCGACATGGTCCTTGAGGGCCCGGATCCTGGCCGGCGTAAGTCCCCGCACAAAGGCACGGGTCATTTCGGATTCGAGCATCCGCCGCACCGCGAACACCTGCCTGGCCTCGTTGACGTCAGGCGCCGCGACAAAGGCGCCGCGCGCCGGCTCCAGCCTTATCAGGCCCTTTTGCGCCAACTGGAACAAGGCCTGGCGCACCAGTGTGCGCGAGACGCCGAAATGGTCCGCCAGCTTCTGCTCCGCCAGCTTGCTGCCGGGCAGCAGGCGGTGGTCGACAATGGCGCGGGTCAGCGATTCGACGATGGCGCGGGTCGTGGACGGTTCCATGCGAGGAATGATAGCTTCAATCCCAAAAAGTGTATACACTTTCTGTGGACGAAATTCAGGCGAACGGACATCACCATGGGCTTGAGCACACATGTACTGGACACCATGCACGGCGCACCGGCCGCGGGCATGGCCGTGGCGCTGTACACCACGCAGGGCGAGCAGGCGCAGCTGGTCAGGCACTTTGTGCTCAATGCTGACGGGCGTTGCGGCCCCTTGTACGCGGACGGCGCTCTGCGGGCGGGCACCTACAGGCTGGTGTTCGACGTCGGCGCGTATTTCGACGCGCGCGGCGTGGTCCTGCCCAAGCCCTCTTTCCTGGACAAGGTCAGTCTGGATTTCGGCGTGGCCGATCCGGCGGCGCATTACCACGTCCCCCTGCTCGTGAGCCCATGGAGCTATTCGACGTACCGCGGGTCCTGAGCGGCAGGCCATGAGCGCAACCCAGGCCGAGACATTGCTGCGCCGCCTGCGCGAGGCGCCTGCCGTGCTGGTGACGGTGGATGCCGCTCAGGGCTCGGTTCCGCGCGACGCGGGCGCCTGGATGGCGGTGTGGGCCGATGCCACGCTGGGTACCGTGGGCGGTGGGCGGCTGGAGTTTGACGCGATCGCTCAGGCGCGCACCATGCTGATGGGCACCCCGGCGCAGGGGGCTGATGCGACCGGCGGGTCTGTGCTGATGCGCCGCTTCCCTCTGGGACCGAGCCTCGGCCAGTGCTGCGGCGGCGTGGTGCATCTGCGCTTCGAGCGCGTGGATGCTGCTGACCTGGACTTCCTGCGCGGGCGGCTGTTGGGGGCGATGGCGCCGGTGGCGCTGTTCGGCGGCGGCCATGTGGGCCGGGCCCTGGTGCAGGTGCTGGGCATGCTGCCTTTTCAGGTGCGCTGGATCGACAGCAGGGACGAAATTTTCCCGGACGCTGTGCCCGCCAATGTGGTGTGCGAACATTCCGACCCGGTGCAGGCGGCGGTGCGCCAGTTGCCCACCAGCGCCCGGGTTCTGATCATGAGCTTCAGCCACGCCGAAGACCTGGACGTGGTGGCGGCGTGCCTGCAGCGCCAGCGCGAACGCGCTGATCTGGCCTATATCGGCCTGATCGGCAGCAAGAGCAAATGGGCGAGTTTTCGCCAGCGGCTGATGCAGCGCGGATTCGATGACAGCGAACTGGCGCAGATCACCTGCCCTGTCGGTGTGCCAGGCATTGCGGGCAAGGAGCCCGAGGTGATCGCGGTGGCTGTGGCGGCACAGTTATTGCAAATAGCGAGTCCGCGAATAACGAGTCCTGTACTTCTGGCGGATTCACAGGCAAAGGATTGATTCCCATGGAAAGCTATCTTCTCGACTGGAGCAATCTGCTGCTGCGCTGGGTCCATGTGATCACCGCCATTGCGTGGGTGGGCTCGTCTTTTTACTTTGTCTTTCTCGACAACAACCTGGTCCGGCCGACTTCGCCCGATCTGCTGGAAAAGGGTGTGGACGGCGCGCTCTGGGCGGTCCATGGCGGCGGCTTCTACAACCCGCAGAAGTACCTCGGTGCGCCAAAGAAAATCCATACGCACCTGCACTGGTTTTACTGGGAGAGTTATTCCACCTGGCTCAGCGGTTTCGCGCTGTTCACCGTCACGTATCTGTGGAGCGCCAGCACCTATCTGATCGACAAGTCACTGATGGACTGGTCGCCGGGCGCGGCCGTCGGTGTGGCTGTTTCTTTTCTGGTGGTGTTCTGGATGGTCTACGACCTGATCTGCCAGGCCTTTGGCTTTCGCAAGAACGGCGACGCCATCGTGGGCGTGCTGGTGTTTCTGGTGGTGTGTCTGGCCTCATGGCTGGCCTGTCAGTGGTTTGCGGGGCGGGCGGCCTTTTTGCTGATCGGGGCGATGATCGCCACGGCCATGAGCGCCAATGTTTTTTTCTGGATCATCCCGGGGCAGCGCAAGGTGGTTGCGGCCATGAATGCGGGGCTGCCCGCCGACCCGGTGCATGGCAGGCGCGGCAAGCAGCGCAGTGTGCACAACACTTATTTCACGCTGCCTGTGCTGTTTGCGATGCTGAGCAATCACTACAGTTTCACCTACACCCATCCGCAGAACTGGCTGGTGCTGGTGCTGATGATGCTGGCCGGCGCGATGGTCCGGCAGTATTTCGTCATGCGCCATGGCTACAAGCTGGGGCGCAATGGCAATCCCCTGCCTTATGCCCTGGTGGGCACGGCGGTGATTGCCGGGGTGATCGTGTGGCTGCGGCCTCCACCGCAGGCCGCAGCAGTGTCCGCGCCCGAGCCCTCGGGCTATGCCCAGGTGCGGGCGGTGCTGGAGCAGCGTTGCGTGATGTGCCACGGCGTACAGGTACAGATGAAGAATGTGCGTCTCGATTCGGCGGATGCACTCAAGCTCCATGCGCAGGGCGTCTATCAGCAGGCGGTGGTGGCCCGCACCATGCCGATGAACAATGCCACTGGCCTCACCGATGCCGAGCGTTTGCTGATCGGGCGCTGGTTTCTGGCGGGCGCAAAGACGGAATGAAGGCGTCATGGTCTTGAACGTACCCGACCCCGCCCGCGCGCCGCGCGCGTTCCTGGAGCATCTGTTTCGCGCCGCAGTGCGCAGCGCATTGCCGTTGCCCAATATGGCCGCGAAGCTGCCGCCCGTGCCCAGGGGCCGTACCCTCGTCATCGGCGCGGGCAAGGCCGGGGGCTCGATGGCGCAGGCCGTCGAGGCGCTGTGGCCGGCGCATGCGCCGCTTCAAGGCCTGGTAGTGACGCGCTATGGGCACATACCGTCCCGGCCTGAAGGTCTGCCCCGGCGCATCGAGGTCGTGGAGGCCGCGCACCCGGTGCCCGATGCAGCAGGGCTGGCCGCCGCGCAGCGCGTCCTGTCGCTGGCGCAGGGTCTGACGAAAGACGATCTGGCGCTGTGCCTGATGTCGGGCGGCGCGTCCGCGCTGCTGACGCTGCCGGCTGCAGGCCTGAGTCTGGCTGACATGCAGCGCATCAATCAGGCTTTGCTCGACAGCGGCGCGCACATCGGCGAGATGAACTGCGTGCGCAAGCATCTGTCGCGCATCAAGGGCGGGCGTCTGGCGGCAGCTTGCGCGCCGGCGCGTGTCGTCACCCTGGCGATCAGCGATGTGCCGGGGGACGATCCTTCCGTGATCGGCAGTGGCCCGACCGTGCCCGATGCCACGCGCTGCGCCGAGGCGCTGGCCATTCTGAAACACTATCGGATCGCGCTGCCGCAGGCCGTGACCGAAGCGCTGGAGCGCGGCGAGCTGGAAACGCCCAAGCCCGCAGACGCGGCCTTCGAGGGCCACGAGGTTCACCTGATCGCCACGCCGCAGCAGTCGCTTGGGGCCGCCGCGCAGGCGGCGCGGGATGCGGGCCTGGCGGCGCACATTCTTGCGGATGATATGGAAGGCGAGTCGCGCGAGGTCGGCCGGGTGCATGCGGCAATGGCGCGGGCCGTGGCGCGGCACGGACAGCCTTTCGCACGGCCCTGCGTGATTCTGAGCGGGGGCGAGACGACGGTGACCTTGCGTCCCAGGGACGCGGCTCAGGTGCGTGGTCGCGGCGGGCGGGCCGGCGAGTTCTGTCTGGGGCTGGCCCAGGCGCTGCAGGGGCAGGCCGGCGTGTTTGCGCTCGCTGCCGATACCGACGGCATCGATGGCGTCGAGGACAATGCCGGAGCCTTTGTGACGCCAGACACCCTGGTCCGCGCAGCGCAGGCCGGACTCAGGATCGAGGACAGTCTGGCGCGCAACGATGCGTATGGCTATTTCGAAGCGCTGGGCGATCTGCTGGTGTGCGGGCCGACGCACACCAATGTGAATGATTTCAGGGCCGTGCTGATTCTCTAGCCGACGACACGCAAAGCTGCCGACGCGCGGTTGTGTGTCGGCATCACGCCAGCACGTACACCGCCTGCAGCAGGTTCTCCGGCGTCGCCGGGGCGTTCAGGCGCACCGGCTCGCCGTCTTCGCGCGCAGCGGCCACGGCTTCGCGCAGCGCCTCGAAGACGCTCAGGGCCAGCATGAAGGGCGGCTCGCCGACGGCCTTGCTGCGAAACACCGTGTCCTGCGCATTCGGCGCGTGCCAGAAGTCAATCCTGAAGTGCGCGGGAACGTCGCCGGTGGCTGGAATCTTGTAGGTGCTGGGCGCATGGGTGCTCAGATGGCCCTCGGCATTCCATACCAGTTGTTCTGTGGTGAGCCAACCCATGCCCTGCACAAAGCCCCCCTCGATCTGTCCGATGTCGATGGCCGGGTTGATGCTGGTGCCCACGTCGTGCAGGATGTCGACTTTGAGGACCCGGCTCTCGCCGGTGAGCGTGTCGATGGCGACCTCGGTGCAGGCGGCGCCGTTGGCGAAATAGAAGAAGGGGCGACCGCTCAAGGTGGCTTTGTCATAGTGGATCAGAGGCGTCTTGTAGAAACCGTCGCTCCACAACTGGACGCGCGCATGGTAGGCCTGGTCGACGAGCTGCGCGAAGGGCATGGTGCCCGCGGGCGTGCGCACCTGCCCTTGGGAAAACTCCACCTGGCCGGGTTCGCAGCCCTGCTGCCCGGCCGCGAACTGCGCCAGCCGCTCGCGCACCTGGCGCGCCGCGTGTTGTGCCGCGCGCCCGTTGAGATCGGTGCCAGCGGAGGCGGCCGTGGCGGAGGCATTGGGTACTTTGCTGGTGTCGCTGGCCGTGACCTGCACGCTGGCCATGGGCACGCCGAGTTCATCCGCCACGATCTGCGCGACCTTGGTGTGCAGGCCCTGGCCCATCTCCGTGCCGCCATGGTTGACCTGCACGCTGCCATCGGTATAGACATGCACCAGCGCGCCGGCCTGGTTGAAGAAGGTGGCCGTGAAGGAGATGCCGAACTTCACTGGCGTGAGGGCCAGTCCACGCTTGACGACCGGATTGCCGGCGTTCCAGCGGTCTATCGTGTGCCGTCGCCGTTGGTAGTCGCTGGTCTGTGCGAGCCGGGCCATCAGGGGTCCGAGGATGTCTTCTTCCACCGGCATGCCGTAGTGGGTGGTGTTGCGCCCCGGTCCGCCGTAGAGATTGATCTGGCGCACGGCCAGCGGATCCAGCCCCAGATGGCGGGCCACGTCGCCCAGGATGGTCTCGATCACGATCATGCCCTGCGGGCCGCCGAATCCGCGGAAGGCGGTATGACTCTGGGTGTGGGTCTTGCAGCGGTAGGACGCAATCTCGACATCGGCGAGAAAGTAGGCATTGTCGGCATGGAACACTGCGCGGTCGGCCACCGGGCCGCTCAGGTCGGCGCTGAAGCCACAGTTCGCCGCGAGCATGAGCTTCAGGCCTGTCAGAAGACCCCGGGCGTCGAAGCCCACGGTCCATTCGTAGCTGAAGGGATGGCGCTTGCCGGTGACCAGAAAATCGTCGTCGCGGTCCAGGCGCAGCTTGACCGGGCAGCGGTGCTTGTGCGCGGCCAGAGCCGCCCACACGGCGATGTGCCCGCTTTGGGTTTCCTTGCCGCCGAAGCCGCCGCCCATGCGCCGGCATTCGACGGTGACCGCGTGGTTGTCCAGCCCCAGGGCGTGCGCGACCCAGTGCTGGACTTCGCCGGGGTGCTGGGTGCTGGAGTGGACCCGCCACTGGTTTTGCTCGCACGGGCAGACGTAGGCGACCTGCCCTTCCAGATAGAAATGCTCCTGGCCGCCGACCTCCAGCGTGCCGCTCAGGGTGTGCGTCGAAGTGTCCATGGCGCGCTGCGCATCCCCGCGCTTCACGAACACGGGCGGCAGCACGTAGCTCTCGGCCTGCAGCGCCTCGCGCACGGTGAGGATGGCGGGCAGAGCTTCGATGTCCAGGCGCACCTTGCGCGCCGCATGCCGCGCAGCCATGACGGAGTCCGCGACGACGATGCCCACGACCTGTCCGACATGCTCGACCCGGTCGATGGCGAAGATCGGCTCGTCGCGGGTGAACGTGGCCAGGATTTTGTCGCCGGGGATGTCTTGCGCGAGCAGGACGCTTCGCACGCCGGGCATGCCGAGTGCCATGCTGGCGTCAATACCGAGCAGCCTGCCGTGGGCCACGGTGGACAGAATGGGCGCGGCGTAGAGCGTGCCTTTGATCTCGGGGATGTCGTCGACATAAGTTGCGGCGCCCGCCACTTGTGCGCGTGCACTCTCGTGGACCTGCGAGGTGCCGCAAGCCTCCGCGCCCACCAAGCCGGCAGCGGCGCTCATGCAGCATCCTCCAGAACGAAGCGCTCCAGATGGACCTGTCGCAACCCCTGGCTTTCGAGCCAGAAACGTTGCATCAGATTGCCCAGGACCGTGCTTCGGTAGTCTGCCGAGGCGCGCATGTCGGAGATGGGCTTGAACTGCGCGCGCAGTGCCTGGGCGCCGCGCTGCGCCGCATCAAGCGTCCAGGGCTGGCCGATAAGAGCGGCTTCGGCCTGTGTTGCGCGCACGGGCGTGGCGGCGACGCCGCCCGCACCGATGGAGGCTTGCAGCACGCGGCCGTCCTTGATCTGCAGACGCAAGGCCAGGCAGACCGCCGAGATGTCGTCGTCGTAGCGCTTGGATATCTTGTACACGCGCATCAGTTCTCCGGCCTGTGCCTTGGGTACCTTGATCCAGGCCAGCAGTTCGTCGGCGGCCATGATGTTCCGGCGGTAGCCACTATAGAGCCGCTCCAGCGGCAGCTCGCGATGGCCACGCTGACTCATGAGCACGATGCTGGCGCTCAGGGCGATCAGCAGCGGCATGGAGTCGCCGATGGGCGAGCCATTGGCCACGTTGCCGCCCAGCGTGCCCGCGTTGCGCACCGGCAGGCCGGCGAAGCGCGCGGCAAAGGCGCCGAGCTGCGGGCGGTCCTGGCGCAGGGCTTCGAAGGCGTCGTTCAGGGTGACGGCCGCACCGATGGCAATGTGATGGGGGTAGACCTCGATGCGCCGGAGTTCACGCGCGCGGGTGACGTCCAGCACCTTGGGGAAACGCCGGTGCATCTTGGTGATCCACAGGCCGGCGTCGGTGCAGCCGGCGACGAGCTGTGCGTCGGGGTGCGCTGCACGCGCTGTCAGCAATGCGCGCAAGCTGCCCGGGGCAAGGTATTGCGTGGACGAACGGGAGGTGTCGTGCAGGGCTCTGAGCGCCGACAGGATTGCCGCCTCGTCGACCGGCGCGGCCGGAAGGCTCGCCATTTGTTGTGCCGCTTCAAGGATGGGCCGGTACCCGGTGCACCGGCACAGGTTGCCTGAGAGCTCTTCCTGCGCCAGTTCGCGCGTGATAGGCGTGGGCCGGGCGCAGGCCACATGGTTCTGGTACATGCCGAACAGGCTCATGACGAAGCCCGGCGTGCAGAAGCCGCATTGCGAACCGTGGCAGTCGACCAGGGCCTGCTGTGCCGGATGCAGCGTGCCGTCGGCGGCGGCCAGGTCCTCCACGGTCCACAGGGCCATGCCGTCGATGGAGTGCGCCAGACGGATGCAGCTGTTGATGGCTCGGTAGCGCAGGCGACCCGCGTCTTCCTCGCCGATCACCACGGTGCAGGCGCCGCAGTCGCCCTCGCCGCAGCCTTCCTTGGTGCCGGTGCAGCCCAGGTCTTCACGCAGCACTTCCAGCAGGGTGCGATCGGGTGGTACATTGGTCAGCGATACCGTTTGGCCGCGACGCAGAAATCGGAACGTTCGGGTGTCCATAGGGCTTTCAGGCTCAGGCCTCGCAGCCAAGGGTAGGCCGCTGTTGGCAGCCCGACATAGGTATTCGCATATGACAGGAATGCTGACAAAGGTATGAGGGACCAGGCACTTTTCGACAAGATAGACCTCCATCTCATAAGGGTCTTGCACACCGTGTTGACTGAACGCAGCGTTTCGCGCGCCGCCATACGTTTAGGCATGTACCAGCCGGCGGTCTCCGCTGCGCTCAAGCGCCTGCGCGATCTGGCCGGCGATCCGCTTTTGGTGCGTTCGGGCTCCGGCATGGTGCCCACCGATGCGGGCCTGCGCATGATCGAGCCCAGCGCCAGCATTCTTCGCGCCGCCGAAGTGCTGTTCACGGACGCGCGCGGCTTCGAGCCGCACACGGCGCGCACCACTTTCCGGGTCGCTGCCAGCGATTACCTGGATCCACTGTTCCTGCCCCAGCTGGTGTCGCAGATCAAGTCGCAGGCGCCGCTTTGCCCGATCGAGATCCACCCTTTGTCAGCCCAGTCAGATTACCAGGTGCGACTGGCGCAAGGTGAAATCGACCTCGTCGTCGGCAACTGGCCCCGGCCGCCGGAGGACCTGCACATCGCGCGGCTGTTCGGCGACGACGTCGTGTGCCTCGTCGCTGCCGATCATCCGGCCACGCGCAAGACATGGGACGCCGCCGCCTGGCTGGAGGCCGAGCACATCGCGCCCACGCCCACGCATCCCGGTGCCAAGGGTGTGATCGACGATCATCTCGACTCCCTGGGGATCAGGCGCAACATCACGGCGCGCTGTCCGCATTTCGGCCTGATACCCGCCATGGTGGCATCGAGTTTGCTGGTGCTGACCACGGGTCGGCAATACTGCGAGCGCTTCATCGATCGCCTGCCGCTGCGCATTCTGCCCTGCCCGATCGACTTTCCGCGAATGATGTATTACCAGCTCTGGCATGAGCGCACCCATACCTCGCTGTCGGCGCGCTGGCTGCGCGAGCGGGTCAAGTCGGTCGCGGCCTCGCTGCGCCAGGCCCCATGACGGCCTTGACTGCGGCGCCGCCGCCGCGCTTGCAACTGGCCCATATCACCAAGCGCTATCCGTCGGTGGTGGCCAACAGCGATGTGTCGCTGCTGGTGCAGCCGGGACAGACGCATGCAGTGCTGGGCGAGAACGGCGCGGGCAAGTCCACGCTGATGAAGATCATCTACGGCGCGGTCAAGCCGGACGAGGGAACGATCAGCTTCAATGGGCGTCCGGTGCATATCCGCAATCCGCAAGAGGCGCGCGCGCAGGGCATCAGCATGGTGTTCCAGCATTTCAGCCTGTTCGACACCCTGACCGTGGCGCAGAACGTCTGGCTGGGACTCGACAAGAGCCTGTCGCTCGCACAGGTCACGCGGCGCATTGACGCCAAGGCCAGCGAATACGGTCTGGACATCGATCCGGGGCGCCCGGTTCACACCCTGAGCGTGGGCGAGATGCAGCGTGTGGAGATCATCCGCGCCTTGCTGACCGATCCGCAGTTGCTGATCCTCGACGAGCCGACTTCGGTGCTGACGCCGCAGGCCGTCGACAAGCTGTTCGTGGTGCTGAAGAAACTGGCGCAGCAAGGCTGCAGCATTCTCTACATCAGCCACAAGCTGCACGAGATCCGGGAGCTGTGCACCGCCTGCACTGTTTTGCGCGGCGGCAAGGTCACCGGTGTGTGCAACCCGCAGGAAGAAAGCAATGCTTCGCTCAGCCGGTTGATGATCGGCGCGGAACCGCCGGCGCTGAAGCACCGGGAGGTGCAGGTCGGCGCGCCGGTGCTCGAAGTCCGCAGCCTGCGCCTGCCGCGCGAAGACCAGTTCGGGGTGGACCTCGAAGACGTGAGTCTGACCGTGCGTGCCGGCGAGGTTGTGGGCATCGCCGGTGTTTCCGGCAATGGGCAGCGCGAGCTGCTGTTTGCGCTGTCGGGCGAAGACACGCGCGCCCAGCCCGCCATGATCCAGGTGTTCTCCCGCCCTGCGGGACGGCTCGGCCCGGGCGCGCGCCGGGGGCTCGGCGTGCACTTCGTGCCCGAGGAGCGGCTGGGTCGCGGCGCCGTGCCCACGCTCGGCCTGGCGCACAACCTGCTGCTCACGCGCCGCGAGGCCGTGGGGCGCGGTGGCTGGATCGACACCCGGCGGCTGCTCGCGCAGGCCCAGGCCATCATTGCCAGCTTCAATGTCAAGGCGGGCGGCCCCGATGCGCTTGCCAAGTCGCTGTCGGGCGGGAATCTTCAGAAGTTCATCGTCGGACGCGAGATCGACGCCAACCCCCGTCTGCTGATCGTCGCACAACCGACCTGGGGCGTGGACGTCGGCGCTGCGGCGCAGATCCGCAGCGAGATCCTGGCGTTGCGCGACGCCGGCTGCGCCGTGCTGGTGGTCAGCGAGGAGCTCGACGAGCTGTTCGAGATCAGCGATCGGCTGCATGTGATCGCCAAGGGCCGTCTGTCTCCCTCAGTGGCCCGCGCCGACGCCACGGTCGCGCAGATTGGCGAATGGATGTCTGGACTGTGGGCCGGCGAAGCAGAGGCAGGACATGTTGAGGCTTGAGCCGCGCACCCAGCCGTCGGGGTTCTGGAGCTATGGCTCGCCGCTGCTGGCGCTGGTCATCACGGTCTTCATTGGCGTGCTGCTGTTCGCTGCACTGGGCAAGGACCCGGTCAAGGGCTTGCTGGTTTTTTTCTGGGAGCCGATTCGCTCACCCTATGCGTTGGGCGAGCTGATGGTCAAGGCCACGCCCTTGCTGGTGATCGCGCTCGGGCTGGCCGTGTGTTTCCGCTCCAACGTGTGGAACATCGGCGCCGAGGGGCAGTTCGTGATCGGCGCCGTGTGCGCCGGTGGCGTGGCCTTGCTGGCCGACAAGGGAACGGGCGGCTGGATCGTCGTGTGCATCATCCTGGCCGGCGTTCTGGGCGGCATGCTGTGGGCCGGCATCACGGCGCTGCTGCGCGACCGCTTCAACGCCAGCGAAATCCTGGTCAGCCTGATGCTGGTGTACGTGGCCGACATGGTGTTGAGCTACATGGTCTACGGCCCCTGGAAGGACCCGGCAGGCTACAACTTTCCGCAGACCCGCACCTTTGACGCGGTGACGCAGATACCGCGTTTGCTGGCCGGTTCGCGCGTGAGTATCGGCCTGGTGATCGGTTTGCTGGGCGCCGTGGCGCTATGGGTATTCCTGTTTCGCACACGTGCTGGATTTGCGCAGCAGGTCGGCGGCCTGGCGCCCGCGGCTGCGCGCTACGCGGGCTATTCCTCGCGCCGGGCCTTGTGGACGGCCCTGCTGGTCTCTGGCGGCGCGGCGGGGCTGGCCGGCGCGCTGGAGGTGGCCGGCCCGATCGGGCAGCTTACCCCGTTCGTGCCTGCGGGCTATGGCTTCGCCGCCATCATCGTGGCCTTTGTCGGACGGCTGCATCCCGCTGGCATGGTGTTCTCTGCCGTGCTCATGAGCATGTTCTATATCGGCGGGGAGCTGGCGCAGTCGCGTCTGGGCCTGCCCAAGTCGATCACCGGGGTGTTCCAGGGCTTGCTGTTGTTCACGCTGCTGGCTTGCGACACGCTGATCGCCTATCGCATAAGGTTCACCGGGCGTGCCGGTGCGGGAGCCCACTGATGGAGTCCTGGGCTTTTCTTCTGGCCGCCACGCTCAACGCCGGCACCGTTCTGGCCATCGCCGCGCTGGGCCTGCTGATCAACGAGAAGGCGGGCATCGTCAACCTCGGCGCCGAAGGCATGATGCTGTGCGCGGCAGTGGCTGGATTCGCCGCCGTGGTCCATAGCGGGAACGATTGGCTGGGATTTGCCGCAGGCATGGGCGTGGGCGCGCTGATGGCGCTGGTGTTCGGAGCGCTGGTCATCTGGCTCAACACCAACCAGTACGCGACCGGTCTGGCCCTGAGCCTGTTCGGAGCGGGCTTCTCCGCATTCGCGGGCATCGGCTATGTGCAGGAGAAGCTGCCTTCGCGGCCGCAATTCTCCGTGCCGTGGCTCGGCGACATTCCGCTGCTGGGGCCGGCGCTGTTCCAGCAGCATCCACTGGTGTACCTGACGATGGCGCTGGTGTTCGGGCTGATCTGGTTTCTTTATCGTGCCCGTGCCGGCCTGGTGTTGCGCTGCGTGGGCGAATCGCCCGAATCTGCACACTCGCTGGGTTATCCGGTGCGGCGCATCCGGCTGGTGGCGGTGGTCACTGGCGGCGCCCTGTGCGGGCTGGCCGGCGCCTATCTGTCGGTGATCTATACACCCCTGTGGGTGGAGGGCATGGTCGCCGGCAAGGGCTGGATCGCCCTGGCACTGACGACTTTTGCAACCTGGCGCCCGGCGCGGGTCTTGCTAGGTGCTTATCTGTTCGGCGGCGTGACCATGCTGCAATTCCATTTGCAGGGAAATGGCGTGGACGTGCCGGCGCAGTTCCTGTCCATGCTGCCTTACCTTGCCACCATCGTGGTGCTGGCCCTGATCTCGCGCCGGCCGGAATGGATTCGCGTGAACATGCCCGCCTCGCTTGGAAAACCGTTTTATCCCGGCTCATAATCGAGCCCTCCGCCCTCTGTCGCAACTGTCTTTACAAGGAAATCCCATGACTGACCTGAATAAACGCTCCCTGCTCAAGGTCGCTGCCTTGACCGCTGTGGCTGCTGCCGCCCTGGTGGGTTGCGGCAAGAAAGAGGAGGCCGCCACCGCGCCGGCCGCCGCCGCCGCGCCGGCCAAGGCCGAGCCACTGAAGATCGCCTTTGCCTACGTCGGCCCGGTGGGAGACGGGGGCTGGACCTTCGCGCACGACAACGGTCGCAAGGCGATCGAGAAGGAATTCGGCGACAAGGTCGTCACCAGCTTCGTCGAGAAAGTGCCCGAATCGGCGGACGCCGAGCGTGTGATCCGCGACATGGCGGCGCAGGGCAACAAGCTGATCTTCGGCACCACCTTCGGCTATATGGAGCCCATGCTCAAGGTGGCCGCCGCCAACCAGGGCGTCAAGTTCGAGCATGCGACCGGCTTCAAGACCGTCGAGAATATGCGCACCTACGACAGCCGCACCTATGAAGGCGCCTACATGGCCGGGGTGATTGCCGGCAAGATGAGCAAGTCCGGCACGCTGGGCGTGGTCGGCTCGGTGCCGATTCCAGAGGTGATCCGCAACATCAACAGCTTCACGCTGGGCGCGCAGTCGGTCAACCCCAAGGTCAAGACCAAGGTGGTGTGGGTCAACGAATGGTTCAGCCCGCCCAAGGAAACCGAGGCTGCAACCGCGCTGATCAACGGCGGGGCCGATGTGCTGTTTCAGAACACGGATTCGTCGGCCGTGCTTCAGACCGCCGAGAAAATGAACAAGCGCGCCTTCGGCTGGGATTCGGACATGACGTCCTACGGACCCAAGGCGCACCTTGGCTCGGCCGTGATCAACTGGGGCCCCTACTACGTGAAGGCCGTGCGCGATGCGCTCGAGGGCAAGTGGACCACGGGCCAGACCTGGTGGGGCGTCAAGGAAGGTGCGATCGACATGGTGTCCATCGCTGCCGACGTGCCGGACGAGACCAAGGCCCGTATCGCTGAAATCAAGAAGGGTCTGAGCGATGGCAGCTTCGCCATCTGGAAGGGTCCGATCGCGGGCCAGGATGGCAAGGAAGTGCTGGCCAAGGATGCAGTGGCCGACGACAAGTTCCTGAGCGGAATCAACTTCTACGTCAGGGGCGTGGAAGGCAAGGTGCCGGGCGGGAAGTAAGCCCCTGTCAGGCCCAGCAGGTGCGCGCGCTGGACCGGCTCCAGATAGGGCATCAGCAAGTTGAGCACATGGTGGGCCCCGCGCAGCATGGCTTGCTGCGCGTTGAGCGGCTCCAGTGCGTGGCGCGGATTGCGCACGTACTCGTAGCTGAGCCAGTAGGTCAGGATCACGACCATGCCGGCTGCTGTGGATGGAATCTCGTGCGGGTCGATGCGCAGCGCGCCCGAATGGCGCATGCTGCCTAGCAGGGCCTGAATGGCTTGCGCCTTGCTCTCGAGCACCCATTGGAAGCGGTTCTCCAGGCGGCGGTTCTTGCTCAGCAGATCGTTCAGGTCGCGGTACAGAAAGCGGTAGTCCCAGATCAGCTCGAACAGGCTGTGCATGAAGAACCAGGCGTCTTCGACGTTGCGCACGCCGCCGCCGGTTTCCAGCAGCGCGCCCAAGGACTTTTCATAGCGGTCGTAGAGCGAGTTGATCAACTCGTCCTTGGCCGGATAGTGGTAGTAGAGGTTGCCGGGACTGATGCCCAGCTCGGCCGAGATCAGCGTGGTCGAGACGTTGGGCTCGCCGAACCGGTTGAACAGCGCGAGCGTTGTTTCAAGAATCCGCTCGGCGGTGCGGCGGGGCGCCTTTTTCGCCATGCTTCAGTTCCCTGTTGGCGGGCGCTGGCCGGGTCAGCGCGGTCTCGCGGGCTCAGCCGGCCCGGCGCTTGGCACGCGGCTTGGCGGTCCCTGTTGCCGGCTTGGCCGTCCGTTTTGCGGCTGGTGCGGGGCTGCTTGCGGCCCGCACGACAGGCCGAGGCTTGGCAGTCGGCTTGGGTGTGAGCCGACTCACTGTGCGATTGAGCTCGTCGATGCGCGCGGTCAGCGCCGCGACTTCTGCTGTGGTGGGAACGCCCAGCTTCTTGAGCGACCTCGATACGCGTTCCTCAAACAGAGTCTCCAGTTTGTTCCACTGACCCGATGCCTTGGCCGTGAGGTCGGTGGCCATGCTGGACATCTTGTCTGAAGCCTCGGACATCTTTTCCTCAGCGACGGCCTGGGTCTTGCGCTGCAGGCTGCTGCCTTCCCGGACCAGGCTTTCGAATACCTTGCCGCCTTCTTGCTGCGCCTTGGCGAATGCGCCGAGTCCGGCCAGCCAGATCTGGTGCGCCGATTCCTTGACGGTGTCGGAGAGTTGCGAGCCGGACTTCTTGTCGGCGCTTTGTTTCTGCGGTTTCTTTGCCATGCGTTGGACTCCGGAAAATGGACGGATGCGCTACTTTACGCCTTCAAGGCCTGAGCCAGGCATTGATTTCGTTGATCGTGTCTTCCTTGGGGCCTCCGGCCAGCGCCTGCAGGCGCACGCGCGAAAGGAGATAAACGTAGCGCGCCTGTGCCAGATCACGGCGGGCGGACACCAGGGACTGTTCCGCGTTCAGGGCCTCCATCAGCGTGCGGCTGCCGGCCTCGTAGGAGCGGCGATTGGAGATGACCACCTGCTCGGCGGAGCGCACGGCCTGCTCAAGCGCACGCACACGAAGCACGCCTTCGGTGATGCTGCGGAACTCCTTGTGGATGCGCAGGCCCAGGTCGCGGCGCGTCGCCTCCAGCGACTGTTCGATGCGCTCCAGGTCCGCCAGGGCCTGGCGCACGGTCGAGTTGACGTAGCCGCCTGAAAACAAAGGCAGGTTGAATTGAAATCCGAAGGAGCGGTTGGTATAGCGATTGTTCACGGCAGTGACCGTGTCGCTTTCAGTGCGCGAGATCTGGGCGATGGCGTCCAGCGTGGGGTAGTGCCCGGCGCGCGCCTTCTCGATCTCTTCGCGGGCGGCGTTGCGCTGGGCCTGCAGCGCCTGGATTTCGGGGCTGTGGATCTCCGACTGTTCGATCCAGTGCTCGACCCGGTTGGGCGAGGGCGGCGCCAGCAACATGCGGGCCTCATCGAGTGTGGCCAGGTTGCCTGTGGGCTGGTTGGTGATGGTTTGCAGCTGGCGCAGCGTGAAGTCCACGTTCTGGCGGGCTTCCAGCTCCTGGGCCACGTTCATGTCGAGTGCGGCGCTGGCCTCATCGACGTCGGTGCGGGTGCCCGAACCTGCGGTCAGTCGCTTGCGCGCAGCGTCGAGCTGTGTGGCGTAAGCGGTCTTCTGCGACAGGACCAACGCGAGCTGGTCGCTGGTCAGCAAGGCTTCGAGGTAGGCGCTTGCAACACGCACGGACACATTTTGCAGCTCGCGCTCCAGATTGGCGTTGGCCTCGTCAACCTGGGACTGTGCTTGCCGGTAGTCCGCGAGCTGGTACTTGCGAAACAACGGCTGGCGCAAGGTGAGCGCCTGGGAGCTGCTGACGTAGTTCTGCCGGTAGGAAAAAGGCGAGCCCAGCGGGCCAGGCACCGTGGCGTCCAGCTTGTTGGAATTGCGCGAGACGCTCAGCCCAATGTTGGGCAGCAGCTGCGCGCGGGCCTGCGGCAGGCGCTCACGCCGCGCTTCGGCGCCAGCGCGGGCCGACCGCATCAAGGCGTCCTGCTCCAGTGCCGCCTGGTAGGCGCCGCGCAGGTCGAGGCGGGGCACGGTGGGCAGGGGCGGGGCCTGCATGGTGTTCCGCGTGTCGGGCGGCCCTGCCAGGGCCGACAGCGCACGGTCCACGCTGTTCGATGTCTGTGCCATCGAGAGACTGGCCGCACCGAGCGCGCCGCAGCACACGATGCAGGCCGCAGCCAGCCGGCGCAGACGTGGCGATGCGGCGCGAACCTGGGAGTGAGAGTGCTTCATTCCTATTCCTCCTTCATGGACGCGGCCATGCGCTTGGTCAGCGGGTGCAGCAGATAGGTCAGCACGGAGCGCTCGCCAGTCTTGAAGATGACTTCGGCCGGCATACCCGGCTGCAGCGCGCGCGTGCCCAGCTTCTTCATGCCCTCTGGGGTCAGGTTCACGCGCGCCAGGTAGTAGACGCTGCCGTTTTGCGGATCGGTGAGCAGGTCCTTGGACACCGTCATCACCTTTCCTTCGACCACCAACTGGGGCGAATTGGCAAAGGCATTGAAGCGCACGTCGACGCTCAGGCCCGCGTGGACCTTGTCGATGAAGTGCGACTGCACCCGTGTCTCCAGGATCAGGACTTCGTCTTCAGGCACCACGTCCATCAGCTTTTGGCCGGGAGCGACCACACCGCCCACGGTCTGCACCGTCAGGCCCACGATCTGACCGGATGTTGGCGCCTTGATTTCCGTGCGAGACAGATCGGCCTGGTAGGCCACCAGCTTTTCTGCTTCGATCGTCACTTCGCGGCTGATGTCGCCGATCTGACTTTCGATTTCCTTGCGGTACTCTTGCTGGCGCGAGATCATGCGCTGGCGCACTTCGGCGATGGAGCGGCGGGCGCGGACAATGTTGCCCAGAAGCTCTGCTGCTGCAGCGTTCGATTCGGCCACCTGGCGTTCCAGTTCAAGCTGACGGTTGCGCGGTGCGTAGCCATCCTTGACCAGACCGCGGGTGTTGTTGAGCTCTTCATTGAGCAAGGCCAGCTGGCTGCGGCGGCTGACCAGGATGCTCTCGTAGGACTGGATCATTCCTTCCTGTCCCTGGATGTTTTCCTCCAAGCCCTGGAGGTCCGCGCGCAGTGCGGCCCGGCGCGAGGCCAGCAACTGTTCCTGGTTCATCGTCTGTTGCCGAATCGACGGATCCTGGCTGGCCGCCACCAGGTCGGGGTGGTAGCTGATGGTGCTCTTGCCGCCTTGTTCTGCGGCCAGGCGCCCTTGCACCGCACGCAGGTTCAGGTAGCGCTGGCGCGAAGCTTCGTAATTGGCGCGGGCCACCGCATCGTCCAGGCGGATCAGCAACTGGCCTTCCTTGACACGGGTGCCCTCACCGACCAGCACCTCCTTGATGAGGCCACCCTGGAGATGCTGCACGGTCTTGCGCTTGGTGTCGATGGAGACCAAACCGGGTGCAGGCACGCCCTCGTCGAGCGGCGCCAACGCGGCCCACAGCACAAAGCCGCCGAATCCGATGGCCAGCGCCCACAGGCCGATGCGGCTGGCGCGCCCGGTATCGGTCGACAGTCCGGCGGTGGAGAATTCGGTCACCTCGCCTGGGGCTGGCGCAGGGGTGGAAGTCAGGCGTTTGAGATTTTCAGGTTTGGCCATTTGGAGCCTCGGCTAGTGACAGGTAAAAAGAGGGTGGGGCTGTGGGCGGTTCAGCGGCGGAAATCATGCTGGCAACGCACCGGTTGCGGAAGATCCGGGCGTGGACGGGAGGGACTGTGCACGCAGCTTGGCCACCACTTCGTCGCGCGGACCTTCGTGTTCTATTCTTCCGTCGCGCAGAATCATCAGGCGGTCGGCTGCGGCGACCGCGCCCGGCCGGTGCGTGATCAGGAAAACGGTCTTGCCTTTGGCCTTGAGTTCGCTGACTGTCCGCAGCAGCGCCAGCTCGCCGGCGTCGTCAAGATTGGCATTGGGTTCGTCGAGCACGACCAGCGCGGGGTCGCCATAGACGGCGCGGGCCAACCCGATGCGCTGGCGTTGTCCGCCAGAGAGCAGGCTGCCGGCTTCGCCGATGGGGGTGTCGTAGCCTTTGGGCAGGCGCAGGATCATGTCGTGCAATCCGGCACAGCGTGCCGCTTCGATGATCTTGGGGGAATCGAGCTCGCGGAAGCGGGAGATATTTTCTGCGATGGTGCCGTCAAAAAGCTCGACGTCCTGCGGCAGATAGCCCAGGTGCGGGCCGAGCTCCATACGGTTCCAGCCCTGGATGGGCAGGCCGTCGAGCAGAACCTCGCCACGCACATCGGGCCAGATGCCGATCATGGTGCGCGCCAGCGTGGACTTGCCCGAACCCGAAGGCCCCAGCACCACGACCACAGTGCCCGCAGCCACACTGAAACTGATGTCCTTGAGGATCGCAGTGGTGCGGCCCGGCGCGCTGGCCGAAACCTTGCGCAGTTCCAGTTTGCCGGAGGGCGCCACGCGGGTCAGCGTGGCGTCGCGCTCGGGGTAGGCCTTGAGCAGTGCGCTCAGCCGCTGGTAGGCTGCGCGGGTGCTTACGAAAACGCGCCAGCTTCCCACCAGCTGATCGATTGGGGCCAGGGCGCGGCTCATGAGCACATTGGCGGCGATCATCGCGCCGGCGGACAGGCGGCCGTCGATCACAAGCAGGGCACCCGCGCCCAAAGACAGCGACTGCTGCGAATAGCGTATGAACTTGCTGAAGGCCACCACCTTGTGGCTCTGGGCCTGGGCCACATTGCCCTGCGCCATGGCATTCTGGTGACGCTCGTCCCAGTGTCCATGCAGGTTGCGGATCATGCCCATGGATTCGAGCACTTCCGCGTTGCGCACCTTGCCATAGAGATAGGCGCTGACGTCGTTGCTGGCTTTGGCGGCGTCCTCTGAAGGCTTGACGGTGTGGCGATGTCCGAACCAGGCCAGGGCCGCTTGCACCAGCGCAAAGATCAGGGCCAGGATGCCGAGCCAGGGATGCAGCATGAAGGTCACGGCGATATAGATCGGCGCCCAGGGCGCATCGAAGAAGGCGAACAGGCCTTGACCGGTCAGGAACTGTCGCACCTGTATCAGGTCGTTGAAAGCCCGCGAGGGGTTGGCGCCGGTCTGGCTGAGGTAGGCCTCGAAACTGGCATTGAACACGCGGGTGCTGAGCTCGTTGTCAAAACGCAGCCCTGCGCGGACCAGGACACGGGCCCGCGCCCATTCTGAAAATGCCATCACTACGAAAAGAAACAGCGTGATCATCGAGACCGCGAGCAATGTCAGCTCGCTGCCGCTGATCATGACGCGGTCGAACAACTGCAGCATGTAAATGGTGGGCGCCAGCAGCATCAGATTCGAGACAAAGCTGAAGATGCCGACCACGATGAATTCGCGGCGGAAGGACCGTAGCGTGACCGAGAGTTCATTGCGTCCGCGGTAGGGATTTTTATTGTTCATGGAGGTGTCCTGGGGGATTCGCGTGCAGCCTGCGTCAGGCCGCTTCGGGCAGGGCGCCTGGCAGGCCGCCCTGGCGAGCTGCTGACTGGGCCTGTTCGCTGGCCTTCTTGATGGCTGCCAGAACATCGTCGCGCGGCCCGAAAGCCTGCAGCATGCCGTCGCGCAATACCAGCATCTTGTCGGACACCGCCAACACGCTGGTGCGGTGGGTCATGACGACGATGGTCGTGCCGCGTGATTTCAATTCCAGCAGCGCGGTGGCCAGCGCGGCGTCGCCGGCTTCGTCCAGGCTGGAGTTGGGTTCGTCGAGCACCAGAAAAACCGGATCGCCATAGAGTGCTCGGGCCAGACCCACGCGCTGGCGCTGACCACCAGACAGCACGGCGCCTTCGATGCCGATGGGTGTGTCATAGCCTTGGGGCAAGGCAAGAATGAATTCATGCAGACCCACGGCCCTGGCCGCTGCCTGTATCTTGGCAGGCTCGATCGGGCCGAAGCGCGAGATGTTGTCGGCGATCGTGCCGTCGAACAGTTCCACCCCCTGCGGCAGATAGCCGACGTTGGGGCCGAGTTCGTTCTTGTTCCAGGCAAAGACATCCGCGCCATCAAGCCGCACCTTGCCATTGGCGGCCGGCCATACGCCGGCCAGCAGGCGCGCCAAGGTCGTCTTGCCGGCGGCAGAAGGCCCCACCACAGCCAGAATTTCGCCGGGGTTCAGACTGAAGGCGATGCCCTTCAGTATCGGGGCACTGCCGCCAGGCGCGCCCGCCACCAGGTTCTCGACCTGCAGCAGGCCCTTGGGTGCCGGCAGCGGCATGGAGGCGACTTCGGGCGGCACTTGCCCCAGGAGGCGGTCAAGCCGGGCCCAGGAGTCGCGCACGGTGACGACGGCACGCCACTGCGTCACGATCTGCACCAGGGGGGCGATGACGCGGCCTCCGAGAATGGAAGCCACGATCATCATGCCGGCGCCGCCATTGAGCGCATTGCGCAGCAGCAGCCAGCAGGCCAGGCCCAGCATCAGCGAGCCCATGACCGTTTGCATGAACTTTGTGATCGACTGGTAAATGCCGGCGCGATCCGAGGCCAGCGCCTGCAGTCCGAGAAATTCGCGTTGCTTGTCCATCCACTTGCGGTGGATGTCGCGCAGCATGCCCATGGATTCGATCACTTGCGCGTTGCGCAGTGAGCTATCGGCATACAGCTGGGCGGCGCGCGCGCTGCTGCTCGCCGCCGTCAGGGGGGGCTGTGTGCTGCGTTCATTGAGCCAGCCGATCAGGGTCTGGAGCAAGGCGCCGACCACGGCGGCCCAGCCCAGCAAGGGACTGATGGCAAAAATCAGAACGAGGAACACCAGCGACACGGGCGCTTCCATCATGGCCAGCACCACGGGCGAAGACAGGAACTCCCGGATGGTGCGGAAGTCGTTCATGGGCTGGATCGAGGCCGGTGTGATGCGCCGCAGGTAGCCCTTGAAGACCACGTCGAACATGCGCCGGCTCAACTTCCGGTCCAGAGCCAGCCCGGCTTCGCGCATGACCTCGCTGCGGGCCCATTCGAGCACCTCCATCAGGGCATAGGCGCCTATCACCGCGAGAGTCAGCATCACCAGCGTCATGTGGCTGCGGCTGTTGACCACGCGATCGTAGACTTCCAGCATATATCCGCTGGGGGCCAGCACCAGCAGACTAGAGAACAGGCTGAACCAGGCGGCCCGCACAAAAAAGGGACGCAGGCTGCGCACCGCGTCGCGAAGTTCGGAGGGCGGGGTGTTGATATTCATGTGGCTTCCTCAACCATGACGTATTCCGGAATCTCGCCTTTGGCGGAGTCTGCAGCTGGCGTCTCGCCGTCCTGCGTATGCGAGAACCAGAAAGAGAGTCCAAATTGACCTTGCTCGTCGCGCGACAGCACGATCTCGCGCAGCTTCTTCTCGTGGAACCGCTTTTCGTCTTCGGGCCGAAGGGCCAGGTGAAAGCGGATGCGGCCTTCAAGGGTGTACATCGAGAGCCACTGGTCCTTGACGCTGAGCGTGTGGCGGTCGAAATAGACCGGGCAGGTTTCCGTGAAGCGCAGCAGGGGCAGCGGCTTGTCGCCCAGGCGGGCGACATTGAAGGGACTCTGGGGATGCTGATACACCAGACGGCAGGTCCGCGACACCGAGTAGATGGCGTTGCAGACCATCTGCGAGCCCATGTGAGGGAATTTCTCGCGTAACTGCTTGTAGGCCAGATGATGCAGGGCGACGCGGTTCCAGCAACGGGTTTGCTGCACGATGGGCGCCAGCGCATTGCAGGTCTGCGCAAACGCCTGTTGCAAAGCCTGCAGGCTTTCGGTCTGCGCAGCGGACGCAAGCAGGGGGATGCGGAGAATAAAATTCATATAGGACGTGGATTATCGCATCTCCTATATGAAATTAACCTGGCTTCGGCCCGGGATGTGACGGGAATCACAATTCAACCCGTCCGCGAGGGGCCTGGGGGTGTCAGGAGCGGGGGGCGAAGCGCAAAACCCCTGTGCGACAATTCGTCGCTATGTTGTCACGCATGCCGCAGCAGCGGCCCTGGGCTGCCCGATGATCGAACTGGACGAGGCCCCGCAGGCCACCTCCGGCCGGTTGAATCCGCCAGGACAGGCGCTGGCGGGGTCCCTGGTCATCGAGGCGCGCGGCATCGGCAAGGCTTACTATCCCCATTCCAGCCCGGCATCGGCGTTGCTGGCCGCCCTGTCCGGATCGAACCGCCGCAGCCAGCCGTTCTGGGCCCTGCATCCGATGGACCTTTCGGTGCAACGCGGCGAAGTGCTCGGACTGGTGGGGCACAACGGTGCCGGCAAGTCCACCCTGCTGCAGATGATCAGCGGCACCTTGTCGCCCAGTGTCGGACGACTGCAGGTGCGCGGCCGCGTGGCGGCACTGCTCGAACTGGGTGCGGGCTTCAATCCGGAATTCAGTGGCCGGGAGAACCTGTTGCTCAATGGGCCGCTCATGGGTCTGAGCCGCCAGCAGCTCGCGGCGCGGCTGGACGAAATCATTGAATTTTCGGGCATAGAGGCCTTTATCGACCAGCCGGTCAAGACTTACTCCAGCGGCATGTTCGTGCGTCTGGCGTTTTCGCTGGCCACCAGCGTCGAGCCCGACATTCTCGTGATCGATGAAGCGCTGTCCGTGGGCGACGGAGAGTTCGCGCGCAAGTCCTTCGACCGCATCCTGAAGTTGCGCGACCAGGGGACGACCATTCTCTTTTGCTCGCACTCGATGTACCAGATCGAGTCCCTGTGCACGCGCGCCGTTTGGCTGGACCATGGGCAGGTCAAGCGCGTGGGGCGGCCGGCCGACGTGACCACCGCGTACCAGGAGCATCTCGACCAGATGTCGGCCCCCGCAGGCATGCGGGCTGATGGCGCTGCGCCTGCGCTGGTCGTGACATCGCCGGGGCATGCGCGGATCAAGACACTGCAGCTCGCGTGCGACGGGCGCACAGGCGCCGCGCTGCAGGCGGTGTCGGGTCGAAGCAATATAGAGCTGACCCTGGGCTTCGAATCCGACCCGACGCTCGATGCGCCCAATGCCGCCGTGACGCTCAACGGCGCCGATGGTCGGATCCTTGCCAGCTCCGGAACCTGGATCGATGGCGTGCGGCTCCAGCGCAGCGAAAGCGGTCATGGCACGGTGCACATCCGCTTTCCGGCGCTGCCGCTGCTCAAGGGCAGTTACACCTTCTCCGCCTATCTCTTTTGCGAGCGCGGCCTGCATATCTACAGCGCGGCCGAAAAGTTCGCCACGTTGGCGGTCGAGCAGCATCACCTGGAGCAGGGCATCGTCTCGATCCCGCATCAGTGGTCCAGCGAGGCCGGCATGGCGCAGCGCGCCGATGTGCCGGTGCAGGCCGGGTCCGATGGCCCGGGCGCGTTGGTGCTGCCGGCCGAATGGACACCGCATTGGCAGACCCGTTGGTCCGTGGCCGACGATCTGCCGGCATTGCAGGACCTGTTTACCGAAGCCTTTGGCAAGCCGATGTCGCAGCGCCGCTGGCACTGGAAGTACCGCCAGTCGCCAACCTGGGGCACATTGGTCGAGCGCGAAGGGGTAGCCTCGGCTTTTTTCGGCGGCATGCCGCGCGCCTTCATGCTGGCCGGCAAGCCGGTGGCGGCGGTCCAGATCGGCGACGTGATGGTGCGCCCGTCGGAGCGCGGCGTGCTGTCGCGCACCGGCCCCATGTTTCGCGCGGCGGCGGCCTACTTCGGCAATATGGCAGCGCTGTACCCGGAGGTTCGCTTCGCGTTCGGTTTCCCCTCACAGCGCCATGTCAGGCTCGGCCTGAAGCTGGGCCTGTACGCGCAGGCAGACGCGATCTCCGAGCTGTCCTGGCCGGCCTTGGCGCCGAAACGCAGCTGGCAAACCAAGACCCGCGGCATTGACCACTTGCCTGATGCGGCAGGTGCGCTCGATCGGCTGTGGCGTGAAATGCAGCTTCAATGGCCCGGCTGGCTGCTGCCGGTGCGCGATGCGGCGCGGTGGCAGTACCGCTATGCGGATCATCCGGAGCACAGCTACCGCGTTCTTCTGATCAGGCGCCGCATCGGTGGCCGTCCCATCGCCGCCGTGGCCTTGCGCGAACACGCCACGCACCTTGAATGGCTGGACTACCTGGGGCCGCTCGCGGGCGTTGCGGTGGCCCAGCGCGCGGTGCGCATGCGTGCAGGCGAACTGCAGTTGCCGCAGGTCCGGGGCTGGTTCAGCAGTGTGCTGGTCGATCTGTTTGCCGACGCCGACGCCACAGTGACGCCCACCGAAGTTCAAGTACCCATAAACCGCTGGGGCCGCGACGACGCGCAGTTGCCGGCGCCAATCTGGCTGATGGCCGGCGACACCGACTTCCTCTGAAATGCCGATGGATTTTCCTCACGTTCCCGTACTCGACATATCAGTTGTCACCTACAACTCGGCACGCTGGCTCGAGCCCTTCATGCGCAGCCTGCTCAAGCAGGATCTGCCCTGCACGAGCATCCGCCTGCTGTTTCGCGACAACGGATCGAGCGACGATACCGTGGAGCGCCTGCACGCGATCGCGCAGCGGCATTCCGGCGCCTTCGCGCAGATCGATATCGACACCGGCGACAACATCGGCTTCGGTCGCGGCCATAACGCGAATCTGGAAAAGGCGACAGCGCCCTGGCTGATGGTGACCAACGTCGATCTTGAATTCGAGCCCCAGACCCTGCCCCTGCTCATCCAGCGCGCCAGTGCGGCTCCGGCGGATGTCGCGGCCTGGGAGTGCCGACAAAAGCCGTACGAGCATCCCAAGCATTACAGCCCCGTGACCGGCGAGGTGGCCTGGGCATCGAGCGCCTGCGTGCTGTATCGGAGCGCCGCGCTGCGTGACATCGCCGGCTATGAACCGAAGCTTTTTCTCTATGGCGAGGACGTCGAGATTTCCTATCGCCTGCGTGACCGCGGCTGGCTGCTGCACTATGTGCCGCAGGCCACGGTCTGGCATTTCACCTACGAGCATGCGGCCCAGGTCAAGCCGGCGCAGTTTCTGGGTAGTACGCTGGCCAATGTGCTGCTGCGCTGCCGCTACGGCCGGTGGGCCGAAGTCGCGCAGGGCTTTTTGATGTACCTGGGGCTGTTCGCCATGAAGCCCCAGTTCCCCGGCCAGCGCCGCCAACTGGCGCTCAACGGGCTGAAACTGCTCAGGCTCGCGCCTTACTTCCTGAGCACCCGCAAGCGCTCCGCGCTGCGCTTTGATTTCCGGCTGTGGGACTACGAGATTGCGCGGCACGGAGCGTTCCACGAATACCCGATCAGTGAAGGCGATGCCGAGCAGCCCCTGGTCAGTGTGCTGATCCGCACAGTGGCTGGCCGTGGCGGAAAGCTGGTCGAAGCGCTGGCATCGGTGGCCAACCAGACCTATCCGCACATCGAGGTGGTGATCGTTGAGGACGGCAGTGCCACGGCGGCGCCCGTGGCCGATCGTCTGCGCGAGTCCGGACGTTTTGCTGGTGTCGTCTACAAGGGCCTGGCCAAGGTCGGGCGCTGCGAGGCCGGCAATGCCGCGCTGGCGCTTGCTGGCGGGGATCTGTTCTGCTTTCTCGACGACGACGACCTGTTTTATGCGGACCACCTTGAAGTGCTGGTGCAGGCGCTGCGCGGGCGGCCTGAACTCGGCGGCGCCTACAGCCTGTCCTACCAGGTCCGCACCGAAGTCATCAGCGACGAACCCTGGCGCTACCGCGAAGTCGAGCACAGCCTGCTGTACCGGCAGCCTTTCAGCCGGGCGCTGCTGTGGCACCACAATTACCTGCCGATCCAGACGGTGCTGTTTCGCCGCCAGCTCTATGACAGCTACGGCGGCTTCGATCCCGAACTCGACAACCTCGAGGACTGGAATCTCTGGGTGCGCTATACGCTGGAGCAAGACCTCGTCATGGTCGACAAGGTTACTTCCCTCTACCGCGTGCCCGCCCACGCCGACCGGGCCGTGCAACGCCAGCAGGTTCTGGACGACTATTACGCGAAGGCTGTGGCCAAGCATGCCCGCTTGCGCGTCACGCTCAATCCGAACCAGGTCGTTGCCATGGGCAAGGAACTGGCGCAGGATCTTTATTTCGTGGCGGTGCCGCTCAGCGGACTGCGCAATGCCGTGCTCGCGCGCCCCTGGCTGGCGCGCTTCTACCATCCGTTGCGTCGCATGGCGAGTCTGGCCCGCCGCGTTGCCAGACGGATCTAGCGCTCCATGGAAGACTGGTTTCAACCTCATGCATCTTCGGCGTTGCCCCCGGCACGCAAGGTATTGGTGCTGGCGCCGCACCCGGATGACGAGGTGTTCGGTTGCGGCGGCTGTATTGCCTTGTATGCGCGCGACGGCGCCACCGTCGAAGTTCGGGTCCTGACCGACGGCGGCGGTTATCTGGCGGGCGCACAGCGCGAATCTGTGGTGCGCACACGCCAGGACGAGAGCCGGCGCGCTGCTGCGCTGCTCGGTGTGGCCGAGTTGTCGTTCGAGAACTTTCTGGATCGCGGGCTGAGCGCCGATCCACGCTTCCTGGGACGCATGAATGAGCTGGTCGAGGCGACATCCGCCGACGTCATCTTTGCACCTTCTCTGTGGGAGGTCCACCCTGACCATCGCGTGATCGCCTGGGCGCTTGTCCAGGCCTGTTTGCGCAGACAGGCGGTGCGGGGCGATGCGCCCGTGCTGGCCTTCTTTGAGGTGGGCGCGCCGCAAAGGCCCAACTGCCTGATCGACATCAGCACGGTGGCCGCCTTGAAGAAACAGGCCATGGGCATGTTCGAGTCGCAGCTTGCCATGCAGCCGTACGACCGGCATATCGCCGCGCTCAATGTTTTTCGCACCTATGCCTTGCCGGGCGTTGAGGCTGCGGAAGGCCTGTACACAGTGGCGCCGCAGGACCTGGCTGCCTGGGCCGGGTCTTATGGGGAGGCCACGAGCCCGGGGCTGGCTGACGTCACCGAAACTGCGCTGAAACTGGCCCATGCATCGGTCGAGCGCTTGCAGCAATCGCTGACCGCGACGCAGCAGGTGGCGGCCGAGCAAGGCCGGCGGATTGTGTCACTCGACGCCTTGCTTGCAAGCACGCGGGCCGAGCTTGAGAGCACCCGCGCGGAGTTGGCGGTAACGGTCGAACAGCGCAACGGTCTGCAATGGGCGCGCGATCATGTGCAGGCCGAGCGCGACAGCATTGCGGCCGAGGTGCAGGCCATGTTGCAATCCCGGTCCTGGCGGTACACAGCGCCGCTGCGCTGGTTGATGCGCGTATTGCGTCGTCAGAGCTGATCGGCGAACGAGGGCCGCAGGCGCTCGAACACCGCGGCCGCCAGCGCCGCCAGGGCCGTCCATACCAGCGCATAAAACGCCAATGCCCCCCAGTGCGGCCACTGCCCCAGCAGCAGACAGGCGCGCAGACTCTCGATGGGCAGTGCCAGTGGATTGACGACGAGCCAGGGCTGCAATGCGGCCGGCAGGGACGAGGCGGGATACAGCACCGGCGTGAGGAACAACAGCACATTGAGCACCGGCGCCACCATCTGGCCGATGTCGCGCAGAAACACCCCGAACGCGGCCAGCAGCCAGCCCAGGCACAACAGCACCGGCAGCATGCAAAGGAGAATCAAGGGCACGGCCAGTGCGCTGAGCGGGGGCACACCCTGCAGGTAGAACACACCGGCGAGCAGCACCACGAGGCTCAAGGCCGCATGGAACATTGCGCCGCCGACGCCGATCCAGGGCAGGACCTCCAGCGGAAAGATCACGCGCTTGACCAGATTGGGCTGTTCCAGCACCAGGCGCGGCGCCCGGCCCACGACCTCCGCGAACAGATTGAACAGCACCAGTCCGGCAAAGATGTTCAGCGCAAAGGTGCCGGGGTGGTCTTCCATGCCCGGCCAGCGCGCCTTGAAGATCAGCCGGAACACGAACGTATAGGTGGCCAGCAGCAGCAACGGATACAGCATGCTCCAGCCCAGGCCCAGCACCGAGCCCTTGTAGCGGCCCAGGATGTCGCGCCGTGTCATTTGCAGGATCAGGTAGGCGTTGGACAGCGGCGCCATGGAGCGCAGTAACGTGTTCATTTGCTCATGTCCCGTTCGCCCGACGCCAGCTGGTCCAGCAGTGTGCTGTTCTGGATCTGCAGGTCGTTGCCGTCGCGCTCGACCACGCCGCGGCCCTGCAGCAACTGGAACACGCGAGTGACCGTCTCGCGGCTGGCGTTGATCATGATGGCGAGTTCCTGGTGCGTCGGCGCGTTCAGGACGCGCGCCTGCCCATCGACGGCGCGGGCATGCAGCAACTGCAACTGGGCGCACACGCGCTGCAAGGGGTTGGACAGGCCGAGGATGCGCCTTTGTGCGGAGACCTCGCGCAGGCGTGTGGCCAGCCGCGTGCAAAGCGATTCGGCCAGCTTGGGCGAGGCAAACATGATGGGCTTGACCAGGTCGCGCGGTATGAACACCACCCTGGAGCGTGCCACTGCGGTGACGAATTCAGGCTGGGTTCTGCCATCGATGACGGCCACCTCGCCGAAGTAGTCTCCCGGATTGATGAAATAAAGGCCCACTTCCCGGTTGTCCATCGTGAAGTCCACGCCCTGCAGCCGGCCTTCGAGCAAAAAGCACAGGGCCGATGGCAGACTGTCCTTCTGCATCACGATTTCCCGCTTGGAAAAGGACCGCTCAGTGGCAAATTGCGCCAGGTGCGCGAGCGTGACTTGCGGCAGGCTGGTCAGCAGCGGCAGTCCGTTCAGAACGGCGACGGGAATGGGCATTGCTACCGAGACGTAAAGGGCAGGGAGGAGGGGTGGCTGTGCATTGTGCAACACTTCACCATCCGGGCCTTGTAGGCATAAGCCTCTTTTTGTGACCATGCTCACAGACAGATAATTGCTTTTGTGTCCCAATTAAGTGCTAATTGGTCTTATTGGCGGCATCCATCGTGAATATCAACATCACTTCTGTCCTCCTGAAGCGCACCGCGCTGGCGCTGGGCTTGGCCGCCGCCTTGGCGGCTCAGGCCCGGACGGATGCGGTTGGCGAAGTCACCATGACCATTGGCCAGGCCATGGCCGTACAGGCCGACGGCTCCGCCATGGCGTTGCAGCGCGGCAGCAAGGTGCGCGCCGGCGACCGCATCGAGACCGCTGAAGGCGGCCATGTGCATATCCGGTTCGTGGACGGCGCCCTGGTCAGTGTGCGCCCCACCAGCCGCCTGGTCGTCGAAGATTACCAATACAACCCCAGCAACGTGGCGCTGTCGCTGGTGCGCTTTCGTCTTGAAAAAGGCATTACCCGGGCCATTTCCGGGGCCGCAGCAGAAGGCGCCAGAGACCGCTTCCGCCTGAACACGCCTCTGGTTGCCATCGGTGTCAAGGGCACGGACTTCGTGGTGCGGACCTGGGCCGACCAGACCGTTGCCGTCGTTAATCAGGGCGCCATTGTCATGGCGCCATTCGACGCCGGCTGCACCATGCAGGCTTCCGGGCCTTGTGGCTCCAGCTCCGCGCGCCTCCTGTCCGCAGACATGGGCAATGTGCTGGTCGAATTCCGCACCACGCTGGCGCAGCCTGAAATCAAGCCTTTCAATGGCGCGCGTGCGCCGGAGCCCTTGCTGGCCACCAGCGAGCCCCACAGTTCTGTGGAGACTTCGCGTGACAGCGGCAAGCCTTTGTTGCGCACAGTCAACGACGAAGTCGTTGCCGCCGCGATTGTCGAGGGAGCGGTGCGCCTGGCCAAGGACGGGCTTGCGGTCTCGCCCGCGCCCGTGACGGTGGACAGCCCCAGCGAGGTCGTGCGTGTCGTGCCGACGGACCTGGCCTGGGGGCGCTGGGGCGCCGGCCTCGGGGCCGGCGATCTGGCCGCCATGCGGGCCGATGCCGCTGCGGGGCGACAGGCCACGGTGGGCAATGGCGATTACATCCTCTACCGCACCGAAAACGGCGCCGCAGTGCTGGCACAGAACCTGGGTAACGTCAATTTTGCGCTGCAGCAGTCGCAAGCCAGCTTTGCCAGCGCTGCCGGGCGGATTCCGGCGGTCGTGCAGAGCGGCGCACTGGCCATCGACTTCGCTGCAGGAAGGTTTGCCACCAACCTGAATCTCAATTCCGCCGCCACGGGCAACGTTGGCTTCCAGGCCAATGGCTACGTCCGCAGCGATGGCATTTTCAACTCTGTTAGCGCCACACAGGCCATGGCCGGCGCGACCTCCCTTGATGGCAGCACGGCGGGCTACTTCTTCGAGAAAGCGGCGGCGGGCGGCCTGCTCTCTGGCATCACGCTCTGGCGATCTGGCGCGGCAAAATGAAAAAGTGGGTCGCTCAGTGGCTGCTGCGGCCGTGGCACGGGCGTCTGCTGGCCCTGCTGGTCGCCGCACTGGCGTGGCTGGTCTGGGTGGCATTGGCGCCTGGCAGCTTGCGTCAGCTCGATGAGCGAAGCACCGATGTGCTGTGGCGCCTGAGCGCCAGCGAAGCACCGGAGCGCCGTGTGGTGCTGGTCGACATCGATGACGCCAGCCTGACCGAAATCGGGCCCTGGCCCTGGTCGCGTCAGACCATGGCGCAACTGTCCCGCAAACTCGACCAGCAAGGCGCCGGCCTCAAGCTGTTCGACGTGGTGTTTCCCGATGGCCGCGAAGGCAATGCCGAACTGTCTGCCGCCCTGGCCGAACGCGATGCGGTCGCGCCCTCCGTGCTGGCCCAGGTCTTTGCACTGCGCAACGAAAGCCAACTGCGCTCCGGCGCTTTGGCGGGGGCCATTGCCGGGGTGGGGTGCCAGGCCCCGGCGGTGCCGGCCCAGGGCTATATCGCCAATGCGGCGGGCCTGCATCCCCGCGCCGGCCACATCACGCCAGGCCTGGATTCCGACGGCGCGGTGCGTCGTGTGCCCGCGCTGGTCTGTCTCGATGACCGCACTTATCCGAGCCTCACACTGGCGGGTCTTTCCGCGCTCGGGCAAGCACCGGGCGCGGCCGGAAGCATCACGGTCACACCTGGCGTCACGCCCTGGCAGGCGCAGTGGCGGCTGCAGATTGCGGGCCTGCCGGGTGTCAGCATCGGACTGGACAGCCAGGGGCAGATGCGCGTGCCTTATGCCGTCGCGCGCAAGGCCCTGACGGCCGTGTCTGCGGCCGATCTGCTGCGCGACAAGGTGCCTGCGGGCTTGCTCAAGGGCGCCTGGGTGGTGGTGGGTTCTTCCGCATTCGGTCTTGCCGATTCCGTGCCCACGCCGCTGGGCGGCGCCGTGAGCGGGGCTGAGGTGCATTCCCAGTTGCTGGTGGGCATGGCCGACGGCGCCCTGCCTTTCACCCCGCGTGCGGCGCCGTGGATGCAGGCCCTGTGGGCCGTGCTGGCACTGGCTGCCATGCTGGCCCTGATGGCTGGGCCGCCTCTGCGCCAGCGCCAGCGGGTGGTCCTGCTGCCGCTGGCGGCGGTTGCCTTTGCCGCGTTCGCCTACGGCCTGCATGCGCTGGCGCTGCTGCAGGCGGGCTGGTATGTGGGCTGGGCTGGCGCAGCACTGGCGATCGGCCTGGCCGGCCTTCTGCTGGCGCTGGGCGAGCATGCGCGCAGCCTGGTCGAAAAGGGGCGCCTGTTCCAGAACCTGTCGAGTTACGTGCCGGGGCCGGTGGCGGAGAAAATCGCCCTGACTGTGCCCAGCGGCGACATCCAGGCGCAGCGTAGCGACGTGACCGTGCTGGCGGCCGACCTGCAAAACTTTTCCCGCTACTGCGAAGCGCGCGCGCCCGAAGATGCGGCCCGCGTGCTGCACCGCTTTTTCAGCACCGCCAGTGCCATTGTCGAAGCCCATGGCGGCGTGGTCGAAGAGATGGTCGGCGACAGCCTGCTGGCGGTCTTCAACGGCCCCAAGCCGTGCGAGGACCATTCCGCCCAGGCGCTCACTGCTGCGCGCGAACTCTGGCTGCGTTGCAGCGAAGAACTCCCCAATACCTCGGGCCTGGGGCTGGAGCCGCTGGGCATCGGCATCGGTCTGGAGACCGGCACCGCGCTGGTCGGCTCCTTTGGTGCGGCGCGCCGGCGCGTGCATACCGTGCTCGGGCAGACGGTCACCATTGCGTTGCGGCTGCAGGGCATGAGCACCGACCTCGCCTATCCCATCCTGGTGGGGCAGACTGCGGCACAACGGATCGGACCGCGTTTCGAGCAGGCCAGCCTGGCGCTGAAACCACTGGGCAGTTTCCTGCTTCCTGGCTTGCAGCAGAGCTGTAAAGTATTTACACTTCGCACGCTGTTGCAGCCGGGCAGTCCGGCCGAGCAAAGTACTCTGTATTACCTCCACCAACAACAAAATCTTGTAGCGTGAAAGCCAGCGCATCCCAATGCGGCCTGGGACAATGGGCGGTCGCTGGTGTAGCGTTGGTTCTCTGGGCGCTGTACAGCCCTCTCGCGCAGGCTCAGGGCGCGGTGGCCGGCCCGTTCAATCCCGCCCCTTCTTCTGCCTGCCCGGTTGCGCCCGTGTACCCGCTGCCCGCCGGCGCGGCTGCCCGGCAGGTCCTGCTGTCGCAGCTCGACGCTGCAGCACCCCGCTGCCTCAATGATGCCGGCTTCCACGCGTGGCGCGGTGCCGTGCTGCTGGCGCTGGCGCGTCCCGCTGCAGCCATCGAGGCGCTTGAACGCGCTTTGCTGATCGACCCCGAGTTGCCTGGTGCGCAGCTCGACTTTGCGCAGGCCTTGCTGGCGGTGGGCGATACGGCGTCGGCGCGCGGCCTGCTGCAGCAATTGTCCGCGCGCACCGACTTGCCCGGCCATCTGCGGCCCCTGCTGCAGCGCGAGCTCGCAGCCACCGACCCGCTCGCCTGGCGCACCCGCTGGCTTCTGAGCAGCGCCATCGGCGTGGACAGCAACCTCAATCAGGCGCCCGCCGCCAGTGAGTTGACGCTTACATTCCCCCAGGGCCCCATCACCTTGCCGCTGGACCCGGGCTCGCGCCCACAGAGCGGTACGGCCTGGCTGAACGCAGTGCAGTGGCAGGGTGTCAAGCCCCAGGGCTCCCAGATGTGGGTGGTGCAGGCGGAACTGCGTAGCCGCCACACCGCCCAGGCAAATACGCGCTATGCGCAGGCCGATCTCGCCCTCAGCTGGCTGCAGGCGCCCGAGGCGGCCAGCCAGTGGATTCTGCGCGCCGGCATGACGCGCGTGGACTTTGGCGGGCAGCACCTTCTGGAGGGGCAGCGCGCCAGCGTGTTGCGTCAATGGCAGATGCCAGGACTGCTGCCGCTGGCGCTGGCCAGCGTGTGCCGACCGGCAGTCGGCGCAGAGGTCGAGCAGCGCCGCTATCCGGTAACGCCCGAACTCAACGGCCGGTATGGCGGCTTTGTGCTGGCCCTGAGCTGTCAGGGTCCTCAGAATCAGGGCACTAGTGCTTTTACTGACCAACTGGTCAGTCTTCAGTTGCGCTCGGGTGAGGAGCAACCCGTCAGTGCCACCCGCCCAGGGGGCCGCTACGCCAAGACTGAACTTCGCGCAACCTGGGAGGCACGGCGCGGGCCGTTCAAGTACAACGCCGACTATGGCTACATCCGCCAGTCCGATGCCACCGGCTACAGCATTCTGCTTTCGGACAATCTGGCTCGGTCGACCACGCGCCACAGCCTGAGGCTGGAACTGGCCCGCCGCCTGCCCAAGAGCATGCTGGGTGGCGCGGAATGGTTCGTCAATGGCGAGATCACGCGCCAGTCCAGCAATCTGGCCCCGTTTGCCAGCCGTCAGAATGCGTTGTACAGTGGCTTGCGGTGGGAACTGCTGTAGCGCGACCGTCCGGTTCCCGTCCCGTCTAGGCCCCCGTACAGAGGCAATGATGCAAAAAAACAACGCATCAAACGGCGGCTTTTTGCATGTGACGCGAATCACAGCGCCGCAATACCAAGCTTGTTTATACTTACCCCCGTACTGGGTGCATTGGGTGCCTGGTTAATTTCACCTCTTAGTGGAGAAAATCAATGGCAATCACATCAGCAGAGCGCGCGAACATCATCAAGGTGGTCGTCGCTCTTTATAACGCAGCGCCCGGTGCTACCTATCTGTCCGACCTGACCGTGGCCTATGAAGCCAATGGCCGCAGCCTGGTTAACCTGGCTCGCGATCTGTCGGCCACGACTTCGTACAAGGCCCTGAACCCCGTGTTCCAGACCGCCGCCGAATTCGCAACCGCTTTCCTGACCCCGTTCGGCCTGCAAGCCAACACGGAAGCTGTCGACTTTGTCACCTCGCGTTTCAACGCCGGCGTGAACAAGGGCGAAATCGCCTACCTGGCTGCCGAAGCCATCAATGCCTACACCGGCACGACGCAAGCCATCGTTGACGCCAAGGCCATCCTGACCAACAAGACCACCGTCGCCGAGTACTACTCTGTGACCAAGGCCATCGCGCAGACCAGCGTTGCCTCGCTGCAGCAAGCCATCTCCACGGTGACCGCTGTTGCTGGTTCCGTCACGACGGCTCAAACCGCCATCGACAACGGTTCCGCCGGCGTCTCGGGCACGTCCTTCGTGATGGCCACGACCGCTGACAACCTGACCGGTACCTCCGCCAACGACACCTTCAACGGTGTTGCCGGCACGGGCGCCACGTTCTCCGCAGCCGACCTGATCAACGGCGGCTCCGGCACGGACACCCTGTCCATCGTGACCGATGCCAACTTCACGCTCGTCGGCTCCAACCTGACCAGCATCGAAAAGATTCAGGTCAATGCAACGGCTGCTGCCAACGTCACGTTCTCCAACGTGTCCGGCGTGACCGACCTGGTCAACAACGGCAGCTCGGCCGCCCTGCAGTTCGGCGTGGACGACGCTGCTGCCGGTAACGACGTGAACACCATTGCCAATCTGTCGATCAACGGCGCCACCGCCGCGACCCTGGTGACCTACTCCGACACCGCTCTGGCCGGCACCGCTGACGCGATGACCCTGAACCTGAGCACCTACGGTACTTCCACCTCCATCCAAGCCGTGACGATCCTGACGGAAACCGCCGCTGCCAACGAGCTGGAAACCCTGTCGATCAACGCGACCGGCACCAACGCCATCACGCTGACCACCGACGGCACCCAGACGTCCCTCAAGACCCTGAACATCGCCGGCGCCGGCAGCCTGACCCTGCGTCTGGCCGCTGACAACATCCGTACCTCGGCCACCACGATCAACGCCAGCACCGCCACCGGTGCCGTCGCGATCGGTACCGACGGTGCTGGTCAAGTCCTGGGCGCTGCCAACCACACGGTGACTCTGGGCACGGGCAACGACTCGGTCTACTTCGGCGCCAACCTGAACGCCAGCGACACCGTCGACGGCGGCGCAGGCACCGACACCCTGGGTGTCTCGGCTGCTCTGAGCAACTCGATCATGACCAATGTCAAGAACTTCGAAACCGTGCGTTTCGACGTTGCTGGCAACGTGACCCAAGACGCTGGCATCACCTCGCTGGCTGGCCTGAACTACGCCGTTGTCGGCGCTGGCACCCTGGCCATCAGCAACCTGGCCAACGCCACGACGATCACTGTGGCCGCTGCAACGACCACCCTGACCGCCTCGCTGAAGGACAGCTCCGGTCTGGCCGACACGGTGAATGTGACGGGTACGGGCTCCACCGCCGGCTACACGCTGACGACCCTGACCAACATCGCTGGTCTGGAAACCCTGAACCTGGCCACCGGCACGACCTCGACCTCCAACTTCACGATCACGACCGACGCCGTGACCGCCAAGCATGTGGTCACCGGCGCTGCCAACCTGACGATCACCAACGCGATCGCCACGAACCAGTTCGACGCCAGCGCCTTCACCGGCAAGCTGAACGTCAAGGGCCAGGCTGCTGCTGCCACCAACATCCAGGGTGGTACGGCTGCTGACACGATCCTGCTGGGTACGGCTGCTGACACCGTCAACGGCGGTGCAGGCAACGACGCCATCACGCTGGGTACCGCTGCTGCCAACAACACGTCGGGTGCTGACGTGATCGTGACCGGCGCCGGCAACGACACCGTCACCTTCGTGGGCAACACGGCTGCTGGTACCGGTGGTTCCACCGACTACACGGCCTTCGCCGCGATCACCGACTTCACCGTGGGCACCTCGACCTCGGCTTCGGACTTCCTGGCCTTCAGCGGCAACGACGCTGACTTCAGCCTGAAGACCGCATCCGGAGCCACGACGACCACGACCGGTCTGGCCAAGGGCGCTACCGCTCAAGGCCTGACGGCTGCTGACGCGATGGTCGTTCAGACGATCGCCAAGGACGCTACCGCTGCAGCCCTGACGGCCAACGTGTCGTTCTTCAAGCTGACCACCAATGTCGCGTTCACCACCGACATCAAGGGCACCTTCGTTGCCGCCCTCGGCACCTCGACCATCACCGGTCTGGGCGCCAACGGCAACTACGTGGTCTCGGTGTTCGATTCCACCAACAACAAGGCGATCATCGGTGTTGTCAACGTCGGCGGTAACGCTGACGCCGACACGGTGCTGGCCGCCAACGACTTCGTCAACGCTGACGTGGCCGTGGTTGGTGTGGTCAACATGACCTCGGCTGACTACGCCAACTTCGGCGCCGTCAACCTGGCTGTTGCAGCCTAAGTACAAGCCGGCGTAAGCCGGTTTGTCGAAGCGCCATCTCTTCGGGGATGGCGCTTTTTTTTGTGGAAACGATTTGAACCTCCTGTTTGTTCATCAGAATTTTCCGGGGCAATACAAGCACATTGCGCCCGCGTTGGCTCGCATGGGGCATAGGGTTGTCGCCCTGGGCATGAACGGGCAGGCGGTGCTTCCTGGCGGGCAGGTGTTGAGCTATGCCCTCAGCAGAGGCGGCGCGCCGCAGACGCATGTCCTGGCTAGCGAGTTCGAAGCCAAGACGCTTCGCGCAGAGGCCGTGGCCCGCGCGGCAGCTGAACTCAAGTCGCAGGGCTTTGCGCCGGACGTGATCTGCGTCCATTCGGGCTGGGGCGAGTCCCTGTTTCTCAAGGATGTGTGGCCGCAGGCCGCCATGCTGAGCTTTCTGGAATATTTTTACCGCTACCGCGGCGCCGACGTGAACTTCGATCCGGAGTTCCAGGACGACAGCCTTGACGCTGCCGCGCGTGTACGCGTCAAGAACGCCAATCTGATGCTGGCGCTGGACGCGATGGATTGCGGTCTGTCACCAACCCGCTGGCAAAGAGATGGTTTCCCCGAGTGGTCGCACCCCCGCATCGAGGTCATTCACGATGGCGTGGACACTGCGCTCGCCCGGCCCAATCCGCAGGCCGTGCTGGAGTCCGAGGGCGATGGGCAGGCCTACAGGGCCGGCGACGAGATCATCACCTTTGTCAGCCGCAACCTGGAGCCCTACCGGGGCTTTCATGTGTTCATGCGTTCGCTCCCGCGCATTCTGGAGCGCCGGCCGAAGGCGCGTGTCTTGATTCTGGGCGGCGAAGAAAAAGGCTACGGCCCGCTGCGCGCCGACGGCAAGAGCTGGCGTCAGTCCTTGCTTGAAGAGGTGGGCCCGCAACTGGACCCCGCGCGTGTGAAGTTCCTGGGGCAGGTTCCCTATGCCGTGTACCTGGGCATTCTGCAGGTGTCGGCAGTGCATGTTTATTTCACCTATCCCTTTGTGTTGTCCTGGTCGATGCTGGAGGCCATGAGCAGCGGCTGCCTGGTGGTCGGATCCCGCACACCGCCGGTGGAGGAGGTGATCCGCCATGGCGACAATGGCTTGCTGGTCGATTTCTTCGATGTGAACGCACTGGCCGACACCGTGGCGCAGGCGCTGGCCCGGCCCGGTGAATTTGCCGATGTGCGCACGCGCGCCCGGCAGACCATCGTCGACCGCTATGACCTGCATAATATTTGCCTGCCACGCCATATCGGGCTGATCGAGCGTCTTGCCAAGGGCCAGACACTGTGATTGCCAGGCGCCGGCCCGCAAAGCCCATGAACACCGTCGGCCCTATTGACTGAATTGACCGCATCGAACTACCGAGATACACACAATGAGTGACTGGACAGAAGGCTACAGCTCCGACATCGGCTATACCAGCAATTTCTACAGCGAGCTGACACCACGCTGGTTGGTGACGAGCGCGCACCTCATGGGCCAGCATGCGCCGGACATCGACCGCCCTTACACCTATTGCGAGCTCGGATGCGGCCAGGGTTTCGGCACGGCCCTGATGGCGGCGGCCAATCCCTTGGGGCGCTTCTGGGCCATTGACTTCAATCCCGGGCAGATTGCCAATGCGCAGCGCATGGCGGTGGATGCTGCGCTGGACAACATCGAGTTCATCGAAGACAGTTTCCAGAATCTCGCCGATTCGCCGACCGATCTGTGCCCGAAGTTCGACTTCATGGTCATGCACGGCATCTATTCCTGGGTTTCCCGGGAGAATCAGCTGGCGCTGTGCCGCATCCTGCTGCGCTACCTGAAGCCGGGCGGCATGGTCTACATCAGCTACAACTGCCAGCCCGGCTGGGCGCAGTTCCAGGCTGCCAAGAAGCTGATCAAGCTGCATGCGCATGCGCATCCGGGCCGCTCCGACAAGCAGGCCGTGGCCGGTCTGCAATACCTGGCCGCGGTGCGTGATGCCGGGGCCAAGGCTTTCACGTCCTATCCCGACCTGCCCAAGGTGGTGGACACGCTGAGCAAGCAGGATCACGCCTACCTCTCGCACGAGTTGCTCCATGAGCACTGGCATATTCATCATTCTTCCGATGTCGCGCGCGACATGGCGTCGGCCAAGCTGGAGTTCATCGGCAGTGCGCACCTGGTGGACAACCTCAAGCAGGTGTCCCTGCCGGCCAAGATGATTCCGCTGGTGGAGGCGGCGGCCGACTCCATGATCGCCGAGACCCTCAAGGACCTGGCGCGGAACCAGAATTTCCGGCGCGACATCTTCATACGCGGAGCGGTCGCCATGGGGCCGATCGAGCAGGCTGGCGCCCTCAAGCGCCTGAGTTTTGCGCTGCTGCGCGAGCCGCCACCCGCGGGTGAAATCAAATTTGCCACGCCGCTGGGCGAGGCCGTGGGCAAGGATGCTGTGTACCGCCCCTTGCTGGAGGCCATGCAGAAAGGGCCGCTGTCGCTTGAGGAGGCCATGTCCCTGCCGGCCTGGAAGGACGTGCCCCGGGCCGAGCTGATCCAGGCTTTTACATTGCTGATGGCGGGCTCTTTCATCCACCCGGTGCCGCATGGCGCGGGGGGCGGATCGCTGCGCAACGCTGATGGCGAGGGTGCTGCGGCGCGGCGCTTCAACCGCATGGTGCAGGCACGCGGCCTGCAAGGTCTCGACTATTCCTTTCTGGCCGCGCCGGTGTCGGGCGGCGGGGTGATTGCGCAGTTCATCGACATGATGATTCTGATGACGCTGGAGAGTCAGCCCAAGCTCAAGGGTGTGGCGCTGGCCGATGCGGTCCTGACACTGATGGAGTCGCACGGACGCGAGCTCCTGAAGGAGGGCAAGCCCTTTGCCTCGCGTGACGAGAAGATCGCCGAGGTCACGGCTCGCCTCGATGTCATGAACGCCGGCAAGTTCAAGGCCTGGCGCGATCTGGGGGTCATGGCTTGAGGCAGGTACATTGCTGCGGAGGGCGCAGGCCATGAAGCTGGGCGACAACATCGTTGCGCGCCAGTACGAGCAATGGGCCTACCCCGCGCCGGTCAAGGACATGGCCGAGGCGGTGGGCCGGGGCTTTGTGCAATTGAGCGATCCGGCGCTGGTGGGCCGCCTTTATTGGCCGCGCCGCAGGAGCTTCGAGAATCTGGACATTCTCGTGGCCGGCTGCGGCACGCACCAGGCGGCGTATTTTGCGTACCGGCACCCCACCTGCCGCGTGCTGGGGCTGGACTTGTCGCAGGCCAGTCTGGCCCACCAGAAATACCTGGCGGAAAAGCACGGACTGGCCAATCTCGAACTGGCGCAGATGGATCTGCTGGACGTCGCGGCACTGGGTCGCCAGTTCGATCTCATCGTGTCTACCGGCGTTTTGCACCATCTGCCTGATCCCGATGCGGGGCTGCGCGCACTGGGCAGTGTGCTGGCGCCCGACGGTGTCATGAGCCTGATGGTTTATGGCAGCACCTTGCGCCACGGCGTTTATCTGCTGCAGGAGGCTTTCCGCCTGCTGGGGCTGGGACAGACCGCGCAGGATGTGCAGGTGGTCAAGTCGGTGATCGCCGCTTTGCCCAAGACGCACAGCGTGCACGCCTACATTGCCGCATCGCCTGATCTGGCAAGCGACGAAGGCATCGTCGACACTTTTTTGCACACGACCGATCGCGCCTATACCGTGCCGCAATTGCTGGACTTCGTTCGTGGCAATGGGCTGGTGTTCCAGGGCTGGCTCGATCCGCTGGCGTATTCGCTGGACCTGTTTCTCCCCGACAACCATCCCGTGCGGCCCTTGCTTGGCGTGCTGAATGCAGACCGCAAGGCGCAGTTGTCCGAGCTATTGACGGCCAGCCAGGGCGTGCACCGCTTCATCGTCTGCCGCAGCGACCGGCCGGTGGAGAATTACCACATCCAGTTTGACGACGACGAGTTCCTGTCTTACGTGCCCAGCTTTCGCAAAGGCATGAGCGTGACGCAGACCTCCGATCCGGCGAGTGGTCGGCCGGCCAAGATGAAGCGCATCGCCCACGAGATCGATCTGAGCCATTCTCTCGCGCTCGTCATGGAGCAGGTCAACGGCGCGCGGCCGATCCGCGACATGTTCGATGTGATGTACCGTCAGGGTGCCACGCCTGAACAGGCCAAGACAGCGGCACGCGCGCTGTTCCGAAAAATGCATGAATGGGGTCATTTGATTTATGGATACTGAAGCCAACACGGCGGCAAGCACGCCGGCCCGCATGGTCGAGGCCGTCACGCCGCAGCGGCACGGGCAGCGCCGCTGGGTCCAGCCCAGCAATTTCGCGTTCGCCGCCAGGCAGGCGTTGGTGCCCGTCGTGGGCCTGGAGGCGGGACACGCCGCCTTGTGCCTGCCGCTGGCCTTTGTGCCTTTTGGCGATGGCATGACCCTGGCGGCCCTGGTAGGGCTGGATCCGCAGACGAATCTTTTCGTCGACCTGGACGGCCGCTGGCTCGCGCCCTATGTGCCCGCCAAGCTGCGCAGCCATCCCTTTGTGTTGGCGCCCACGGCCGAGGGCAGCCATGTCCTGTGCGTGGACGAGAGTTCCGGGCTCATCCGCGACGATGGCGTCGGCGAGCTGATCGTCGATGCCGAGGGCAAGCTGGCCGCGCCGGTGCAGCAGATTTTCGATTTCCTGATCCAGGCCGAGTCCAGTCAGGCCGTGACGCAAAAAATCTGCGCCGCACTCCGGGCTGCAGGCGTGCTGGAGCCCTGGCCGCTGACGGTGGAATCCGGCGGCGCGAGCCACCCTGTGGGCGGACTGTTCCGTGTCAGCGAAAGCGCGCTGAACGCTTTGCCGGATGAGGCCTTTCTTGAACTGCGCCGCGCGGGCGGCCTGCCGCTGGCCTATGCCCAGCTGGTGTCCATGCACAACCTGAACGCGCTGGGCACTCTGGCGCATGCCCGCGCGCAGTCGGCTGCGCACCGGCAGGCGGTGGCGCCGCCCAAGGGCGATCTCGATCTTTCTTTCATGGAAAGCGATACGCTGCGCTTTACCTGACCCGGCGCTGCTACCCGGCCCGGCCAGGGTTCACTGCGGGTTCTAGCCGGGGCTGAGGTCTTCGCCGTGCAGCACCTGCGCCATGGCGGCCACATCGTCCGACAGCGGATACATGTGCCGGTACTGCAGGATCTGCTTGGCAATGAGGCGCAGCCGGAATTCGAAGTTCGGGATTTCCTGCGGACGGGTCAGCGGTGTATTGAGCGGCTCGGCCTGGGCCGACTGGAACTCGAACGCGAGCGAGATG
>JAURZS010000043.1 GCA_030653255.1 Burkholderiaceae bacterium
AGGCAATGGCAATCAACAGCAGGTGCAGTCCGATCATCAAGGCCCAGTTGCGCAGCCGGTTGCCTTTGACCTGCGTGGTCACCCCGACGATGGCGCAGGAACTGATGCCCACGAAAGCCGCCAGGTAGGGCGTGCGACCGGACACCAGGATGGAAATCAGCAGGAACAGTGGAATCAGCGTGGGCCAGCGCATCTGGAAGGATTGCCGCAGCCGGGGCATCTCTTCTTCGGTCAGGCCGCGCAGGCCGTAGCGCTTGGCTTCGAAGTGCACCTGCATGAACACGCCGAAGAAGTGCATGAAAGCCGGCACCACCGCCGCCGCAATGATGGTCTGGTAGGGCACGTTGAGAAATTCGATCATCAGAAAGGCGGCCGCGCCCAGCACGGGCGGCGTGATCTGTCCGCCGGTCGATGAAGCCGCCTCGACCGCCGCGGCAAAGTGCCGCTGGTAACCCACGCGGATCATCGCGGGAATGGTGAGCGACCCGACCGTCACGGCGTTGGCTACCGACGAGCCGCTCAGCATGCCGAACAGGGCCGAGCCGAACACGCTGACCTTGGCCGGCCCGCCCGCATAGCGGCCCGCCACGCTGGCGGCGATGTCGAGAAACAGCTGCCCCAGCCCCACGCGCGTGGCCAGCACGCCGAACAGCACGAAATGGAACACATAGGTCGCCACCACGCCCACCGCCACGCCATAGATGCCCTGGCTGGTGAGGTACTGATGGTTGATCATCTGGCTCCAGCTCGCGCCCGCGTGCTGCAGCAGTCCGGGAAACAGGGGCCCGGCCAACGCATACAGCGTGAAGCCGATCGCGATCAGGGGCAACGGCCAGCCCATGGCGCGCCGCGTGGCCTCCAGCAGGGTGATGAACAGCACGCTGCCGAACAGCACGTCCGTCGTGCTGGGATTGCCCACGCGGAAGGCCAGACCATCGAACACATAGGGAATGTAGAGAACGCTGATGGCGCAGCAGACGCCCAGGGCCCAGTCCACCAGCGGCACGCCACCCGGCGTGCGCCAGTCGTTGGCGGGCGCGAGCGCCGCTGCCTTCTTGCTGCCTGCGAACACCAGGAAGATCATGCTCAGCACGAAGGCCATGTGAATGCCGCGGTGTGTGGTCTCCTGCAGCAGCCCGAAGCCCGCCGTGTAGTAGTGGAAGCAGGACAGGACGATCAGCAGCCATTTCACGATGACCGTGGCCGGCGGCACAGTCGCGCGAAAGCGCATCTCGGGGTCGAACTTCTCTTCCAGTTCCTGCAGCTTCCTGGCGTCTGGCAGCACGACGGCGGCATCACTCATGGGCATTCCTTCAAAATGAAAAACGGGCGAACTGTCGTCGCCCGTTGTCTTTGCGCGGGGGGCGGAGTCTTTATTTCAGGACGCCGGCTTCGCGGTAGAAGCGCTCTGCGCCAGGATGAAATGGAATGCCCGCGCCCATGACCGCGTTCTGCAGCGTGATCAGCTTGCCCTTGGCGTGGCCCGCAGCCAGCGCGCGCTGGGCAGCGGGGCTGTAGAGGGCCTTGACGATCTGGTAGACGGTTTCATTGTCGGCCCGGGCACTGGTGACCCACTGCGCGCCCACGGACAGCGTGTTGACGGCGGGCACATCCTTGTAGGTGTTGGCGGGCACGCTGTCGGGTGCGAAGAAGGGGCTGGCCATGCGCAGGCCCTGGGCTTGCGGGCCGTCGATCGGCAGCAGTTCGATGCCGGCACCGGACGATGCCAGCTCGGAAATGGCGCCGGCAGGCGAGCCGCCAACGAAGAAGAAGGCATCGAGCGCGCCGTCCTTCATCTTGTCGCCGGCCTGGTTCGGCTTGATGTATTCCGGCCTGATATCGGTCTCCTTGACGCCGTAGGCGGCCAGGATCAGACGCGCGTTGACCAGGGTGCCCGAGCCGGGTTCGTCCAGCGCCACGCGTTTGCCCTTGAGGTCGGCGATCGACTTGATGCCCGAGCCCTTCTTGACGACCACGTGCACCGTCTCGGGGTACAGGTTGGCGATCAGGCGCAGTTCTGGAATATTGGGCTTGCCCTCGAAGATGCCGGTGCCCTTCTGGGCCCAGGTGGCGACGTCGGACTGGCTGAAGCCCGACTCCATCGAGCCGCCCGCCACGCCGTTGACATTGGCCAGCGAGCCGTTGGTGGCCTGCGCCGTGGCGACAATCTTGCCGGGCTGGGACACAGCGTTGGCGATCATGCCGCCAATGGGGTAATAGGTGCCGGCGGTGCCGCCGGTGCCGATGCGGAAGAACTGCTGGGCCTGAACGACCCCGGTCAGCGCAGTGGCAGCGATCAGGGCTGCGGCGATTCGTTTGATGTTCATGAGGATCTCCTGGAGGTAATGCACTTGCGTGGGGGTGGGTGGGAAGTACACCACACGGACTGATACGACCACATAGTAAAAGCCCGAAGCAGGATTCATACCCGTGTCGCGCAGGAGTCAGGTCAGGGTGAGCCGCATCAGCACTTTCCCCAATACAACTGCAAGCCCAGCGACAGTTTGCGGGGGCATCATCTAGGGTATCGCCAAAACCAACAAGGAGTTCCCATATGCGTCGCGACACATTCCTCAAATCCCTGGGCCTGATGGCCGCTGCCGGAACGCTGGCGCAGCCGGCCCAGGCGGCCGCCAACATCAAGATGATGATCCCCGCCAATCCGGGCGGCGGCTGGGACGCCACCGGGCGCGCGCTGGGCAAGGCGCTGATCGATTCTGGTGCGGCCTCCACCGTGAGCTATGACAACAAGGGCGGAGCTGCGGGCGCGCTGGGGCTGGCCCAGTTCGTCAATGGCAGCAAGGGCGACCCCAATGCCATGATGGTGATGGGCGCGGTGATGCTGGGCGGCATCATCACCGGCAAGCCGCCGGTCAGCCTGAGCCAGGCCACGCCGCTGGCGCGCCTGAGCAGCGAATACAACGTCTTCGTGCTGCCGGCCAATTCGCCGCTCAAGACCATGAAGGATGTGGTCGACCAGCTCAAGAAAGACCCCGGCAGCGTCAATTGGGGCGGTGGCTCGCGCGGCTCCACCGAGCACATCGCTGCGGCCATGATCGCGCGCGAAGCTGGTGTTGACCCGGCGAAGATCAACTACGTTGCATTCCGTGGCGGCGGCGAGGCCACGGCAGCGATCCTGGGCGGCAATGTCACCGTGGGCGGCAGCGGCTACAGCGAATTTTCCGAGTACATCGCTGCCGGCAAGATGAAGGCCCTGGCTGTGACCTCCGACGTGCGCCTGAAGGGCGTCAACGTGCCCACGCTCAAAGAGCTGGGCCTGAACGTGGTGATCGGTAACTGGCGCGGCGTCTACGGCGCGCCCGGCATCACGGCAGCGCAGCGCAGCGCGCTGATCGATCTGTTGCTCAAGGCCGTCAAGTCCAAGACCTGGGCTGAGGCGGTGGTCAAGAACGGCTGGACGCCTGCAGTGCTCACGGGCGCCCAGTTCGAGAAGTTCGTCGATGAGGACTTCGCCAGCCTGCGCGCGACCATGGTCAAGTCCGGCATGATCTGATGACCGTCGGCGCACGCTCGATCCAGACGCTGATCGGCGTCGGCGTGGCGCTCACGGGCGTCGCGATGGCGCTGGGGGCGCTGACCATTCCGTCTGCCGCCGGTTATTCCGGTGTCGGTCCGAACTTTCTGCCCTGGGTGGTGTCGCTGGTGCTGATCCTGTGCGGCGGCTTTATCGTCTGGGAGGCCCGCACCACAGGCTTTCGCTACATGGAAGCGCCCAGTGGCGCCGAGCGTGGGTATTGGCCCGGCTTCGTCTGGGTGTCGGCCGGCCTGCTGTCCAATGCCGCGCTGATCACAACGATAGGCTTCATCCTGAGCTGCGCGCTGTGCTTCGTGCTCGCCGTGAGGGGGCTGCGCGGTGCGGCCGGCCAGTCCGACGGCGGGCTGCGAAGCTGGCTGCTGGACGCAGTGACCGGTTTGCTGATTGCCGCACCCGTCTACTGGATGTTCACGCAATTCCTGGCCATCAATCTGCCGGGCCTGACTTCGACCGGGTGGCTGTAGTGGAAATCTGGAACCAACTCATGATGGGCTTCGCCACGGCGATCACGCCCGTCAACCTGCTGTGGGCTTTCATCGGATGCGCCATCGGTACCGCCGTGGGTGTGCTGCCGGGCATAGGCCCGGCCGTGGCGGTGGCCATGCTGCTGCCGATCACGACCAAGGTCGAGGCCACGGCCTCGATGATCTTCTTCGCCGGCATCTACTACGGCGCCATGTACGGCGGCTCGACCACCTCCATCCTGTTGAACACGCCCGGAGAGACAGGCAGCATGGTCACGGCCATGGAGGGCAACAAGATGGCCAAGAGCGGGCGCGCAGGCGCGGCCCTGGCCACTGCGGCAATCGGCTCTTTTGTCGCGGGCACCATCGCCACGGTGCTGGTCACGCTGTTCGCACCGCTGGTGGCCGATTTCGCCGTCAAACTCGGGCCGCCGGAATACTTCTGCCTGATGCTGCTGGCGTTCACGACGGTGAGCGCCGTGCTTGGCAAGAGCACGCTGCGCGGCATGACGGCGTTGTTCGTGGGGTTGGCGGCCGGGCTGATCGGCATGGACCAGATCTCGGGTCAGGCGCGCTATACCGGTGGTGTGCCCGAACTGCTCGACGGCATCGAGATCGTGTTGGTGGCGGTCGGCCTGTTCGCTGTGGCCGAGGCGCTGTACGCGGTGCTCTACGAAGGCCGGGTGGTCGAGCAGCAGAACAGCATGAGCCGTGTGCACATGACAGCCCGCGACTGGCGGCGGTCCTGGCCGGCGTGGCTGCGCGGCACAGCCATCGGCTTTCCTTTTGGAACCATACCCGCAGGCGGCACCGAAATTCCGACCTTTCTCAGCTATGCCACCGAAAAGAAACTGGCCCGGGACAGCAGCGAGTTCGGCACCAAAGGTGCGATCGAGGGTGTGGCCGGCCCCGAGGCGGCCAACAACGCCACCGTCACTGCGGCCCTGATTCCGCTGCTGACGCTGGGCATTCCGACGTCTAACACCACAGCCATTCTGCTGGGCGCGTTCCAGAACTACGGCATTCAGCCGGGGCCGCAGCTGTTCACCACCTCGGCAACACTGGTCTGGGCCTTGATCGCGTCCCTGTACATCGGCAACGTGATGCTGCTGATCCTGAACCTGCCCCTGGTCGGCCTGTGGGTCAAGCTGCTGAAAATCCCCAAGCCCCAGCTCTATGCCGGCATCCTGATCTTTGCCACCGTGGGGGTGTACGGCATGCGCCAGAGCGCCTTCGATCTGGTGCTGCTGTATGGCATCGGGGTGCTGGGCGTGGTCATGCGCCGCTTCGATTTCCCCACGGCGCCGGTGGTGGTGGGCATGATCCTCGGACCGCTGGCTGAAGCGCAGCTGCGCAATGCGCTGTCCATCGGAGAAGGCCGCTGGACCGTGTTCATTGACCGCCCGATGTCGGCTTTCCTGCTGGCGGTGGTGGTTGCGGTGCTCTTGCTGCCGCGTCTGACCCGCTGGTGGCGCCGGCGCGGGGGTGTGCCGGCCTGAGTCGTGCGGGTCTGCAGCCTGCGTGGCGTGTGTCAGGCGTGTTTTATGCGGCGGCGTGCGCCACGGCCTCGTCGCGGGCAATGCGCCCGTCCACAAGTTCAATCAACCGGTCGCAGCGCGCCGCCAGGCGCGTGTCGTGGGTGACCACCACAAAGGTGGTGCCGCGTTGCGCATGCAGGCGGCGCAACAGCGTGAAGACCTCGGCCGACGACGCCTGGTCGAGGTTGCCCGTGGGCTCGTCGGCCAGCACCAGGGGCGGATTCAAGGTCACGGCGCGGGCCACGGCCACGCGCTGCTGCATGCCGCCAGACAGCTCTCCGGGGCGCTTGTTCTCTGCTTTTGACAGGCCCAGGTCGGCCAGCAGTTCGCGCGCGTGTTCGCGCTGCTGCGCACTGACGCGCCCCTCGATCATCAGTGCCGGAAGGGTGACGTTCTCCAGCGCCGTGAAGGCCGGCAGCAGATGATGAAACTGAAACACAAAACCCAGGATGCGCCGCCGCCGCAGCGTCAGGCCCATGTCGTCGAGCCCGCGCATCTCCTCGCCCATCAGGTGGTAGCTGCCCGAGGTCATGGGCTCGAGCAGGCCCAGGATGTTGAGCAGGGTGCTCTTGCCCGAGCCCGATGGGCCCATCAAGGCCACGAATTCGCCGCGGTCCACCCGCAAAGTCAGGCTGTGCAGCACCTCGGTTTCGCTGGGCAGGCCAATGTTGTAGCTCTTGGACAGGCCATCGAGGGCGATCAGCGCGGTGGGGGCGGGAGGCGGGGCCATGGTCGCTGCGCGTCTCAGATGCGGATGGCCTGGGCCGGGTCCATGGCGGCTGCGCGGCGCGCCGGCGCGATGGCTGCGAGCACACCGCACACTGTGGCAATCAGCGCCACTTGCAGGCCGGTGGCCAATGGCAGCGCGATCGAGAACAAGGGCAGCCCGTCCGATCCGCGCACGAAAGTCGTGAACAGCCAGATCATGGCCACGGCCAGCAACAGGCCCAGCACGGAGCCCAACGCGCCGACGATGGCGCCCTGCAGCAAAAACACGCGCAGGATCTGCCGCCGGGTGGCACCCATGGCCCGCAGAATGCCGATCTCGCGGCGCTTTTGCACCACCGACACCACCAGCACGCTGGCGATTCCCAGCACCACCACGGCCAGCACCACACCGCGGATGATGGCGGTGCTGACCGACTGTGCATTGAGTGCCGAGACCAGTTGCGCATTGTTTTCCTGCCAGCTCTCCACCTTGTAGGGATACTGCCGGCGCAGGTCCTCAGCCAGTGTCTGTGCCGACCAGACATCGTTCACCTTGAGGTCGAGCTGCGTCACGCCGCCGGCCAGACCCAGCAGACTTTGCGCCGACCGCAACGGAACGATGACCGTGCGGCGGTTCAGGTCCCTGACGCCGAGATCGACCAGCGCCGTCACGCGCAGGGAATCGCTCACCGAGCCGGTCTGAATGGCGAAACGGTCGCCAATGCGCAGGCCCAGGTCCGAGGCCAGCTCGCTGCCGACGATGGCCTCGCCGGGGGTCAGCCGCGCCGCGCCGTCCACCACCTTGGCGCGCAAGCCCACGATTCGGTCGTAGCGGTCCAGGTCCACGCCCAGCAGGGCGATCGATTGCACGGCCTCGCCGCGCAAGGCCAGGCCCGCGCCGGCCACCATGGGCGAGACTGCTGCGATGTCAGGACGGGCCTCCAGCAAAGGGGCCAGCGTCTGCCAGTTGATCACCGAGCGCAGGCGCTGGGCGCGGGGC
>JAURZS010000046.1 GCA_030653255.1 Burkholderiaceae bacterium
CCGGTGCTCGAAAAGCCGAAAGACCTGGCGGCGCTGCTGACCAACCTCGAGCGCAACGATGTGCTCTTCATCGACGAGATCCATCGCCTCTCGCCCGTGGTGGAAGAAATTCTCTACCCCGCACGGGAGGACTACCAGATCGACATCATGATCGGCGAAGGTCCGGCCGCGCGCAGCATCAAGCTCGACCTGCAGCCTTTTACGCTGGTGGGCGCGACCACGCGCGCGGGCATGTTGACGAACCCGCTGCGCGACCGCTTCGGCATTGTCGCGCGCCTGGAGTTCTATACCGCCGACGAGCTCGCGCGCATCGTACGGCGCAGCGCCGGTCTGCTCAACGTGCCGATGGACGACAGCGGTGGCATGGAGATCGCGCGGCGCTCGCGCGGCACGCCGCGCATTGCCAACCGCTTGTTGCGCCGTGTGCGCGACTACGCCGATGTCAAGGGCGTGGGCACGATTACGCTGGACATCGCCAACCGGGCGCTGGCCATGCTGGATGTGGATCCGCAGGGCTTCGATGTGATGGACAGAAAGCTGCTTGAGGCGGTGATCCACCGCTTCGACGGCGGCCCGGTCGGACTGGACAATATCGCCGCGAGCATCGGCGAGGAGCGCGACACCATCGAGGATGTGATCGAGCCTTACCTGATTCAGCAGGGCTATCTGCAGCGCACGCCGCGCGGCCGCGTGGCGACCATGGCGGCCTATCGCCACCTCGGCGTCACACCGTCGCGGACCCACGAAGGCCTGTTCGGCGAATAGGCTTTTTTTGGGCGCTCGGGCGACCCTCAGGTCGTGGATTCGTCCAGGCTGCCGCTCTCAAGGTGGCGCACATCCGACCAGCCGACCAGCGACAGACCCTCGGGCGTCCACAGCAGGCGGTTGATGGCGGCATTGCCCAGCGCCCAGGTGCGCGGCGCCAGCAGGCCCTGGCCGGTGGCCAGGCGATAGAGCAGGTCCATCACGCCGCCATGGGCCACGAGCACGATCTGTTCGCCCGGGTGGCGCGCCGCGATCTCGCCGGTCACGCGCCGGATCCTCTCATGCAGCCGGGCCAGCGATTCGCCGCCGTCGGGTGGCGCGAAGTCCGGGTCGCGCTTGCGCCAGCGTAAGGCTACCTCGGGCTGCTCGGCTTCGACCTGGGCGAAGGTCTGGCCCTGAAAGCTGCCGAAATGCCGCTCGCGCAGCCCGGGCTCCAGAATCAGCGGCCGGCCATGCGCCTGCGCGATGGCGCGGGCCGTGTCCGCGGCGCGCGCCAGATCGCTGGCGTAGATGGCGTCGATCTGCTCGTCCGCCAGCGCCTGCGCGGCGCGCCCGGCCTGCCAGCGGCCGGTGTCGTCGAGGGGGATGTCCAGGTGCCCCTGGATGCGCGCGTCGGAGTTCCAGGCGGTCTGGCCGTGGCGCAGGGCGATGATGCGGGTGGGTTCTGTCAATGTCATTTCTTGGGGCTGACTTCGATATTGACGGTTCTGGCGCCCACCGGAGGGTTGGGGTAGTCCTTGAGCGCTGCCTCGAACATGGCCGCCAGCACGGCGTTGGTGTCCGACCAGGGGCCCTGGTAGCTGGCGCGGGTCTCGTAGGCGATCTGTCCGGTGGCGAGCTCGCGCATGATCAGACCCACCTCGTGCAGGTAGTAAGGCGACTGAGGTGGCGGGAACGGTGGCAGCCAGGTGTTGTAGCCGATGCTGAATGAAAAATCGCGTGGCCCGCCGAAGCCCCAGCCCATCCACACATCGTCCCACAGGCCGCGGCTTTCACGCTGCACGCGGGCGCTGAGCTGGATGCTGTAGCGCGGCTGCGCATCGTCCCGGCGCAGGCCGGCGCGGGCCAGCGCGTCTGCGGCCAGTGCTTCGATCATGTCCTGCTGCGGCCCCAGGGTTTGCTGCGAGGGCAGGCGCTCGAAGCGGTAGGTGGCGCCGGCGGGTATGCCCATGCCGGCGAAGGCGCGCACCCGGCTGTCGATGATCCAGTTCGATGCGCAGGCGGCCAGCAGGCCCAGGCTCATCAGCGCGATGGCGATGCTGCGGCACAAGGACCGAATCCAGCACGGTATCGAGGCGGGGGGCAGATGGTTCATGGCGTGCAGTCAGTCAAGCCTTCACGACCCGAAGGCCGGGCCTGGCCTCGGACGCAAAGGTCTCAGGGTCGAAGGCCTTGTCGCCATCGTCGCTGGGCACGCCCGTGACCTTGAGACCCTTGAAATCGTGCAGCGTTCCGTCCATCAGGTGCGAAGGCACGACTTTGTGCAGCGCGTTGAACATATTGTCGAGGCGGCCCGGGTGCTTTTTCTCCCACTCCTGCAACATCAGGCCGACCTGTTTGCGCTGCAGGTTGTCCTGGCTGCCGCACAGCGTGCACGGGATGATGGGGAACTGCCGGTGCGCGGCCCAACGCGCCAGATCGCGCTCGGCCACGTTGGCCATGGGTCGAATCACGATGTGGCGCCCGTCGTCGCTGACGAGCTTGGGTGGCATGCCCTTGAGCTTGCCGCCGAAGAACATGTTGAGGACGAAGGTCTGCAGGATGTCGTCGCGGTGATGGCCCAGCGCGATCTTGGTCGCGCCCAGCTCGTCGGCCACGCGGTACAGAATGCCGCGGCGCAGCCGGCTGCACAGGCTGCACATGGTCTTGCCCTCGGGTATGACGCGCTTGACGATGGAGTAGGTGTCCTGGTTTTCGATGTGGAAGGGGATGCCCTGCGTCTTGAGGTAGGCCGGCAGCACGTGCTCGGGAAAGCCGGGCTGCTTCTGGTCGAGGTTGACCGCGATCAGCTCGAAGCTGACCGGCGCGCGCTCGCGCAGCTTGAGCAGGATGTCCAGCATGCCGTAGCTGTCTTTGCCGCCGGACATGCAGACCATCACGCGATCGCCTTCCTCGATCATGTTGAAGTCGACGATGGCCTGGCCGACCTGGCGGCACAGGCGCTTTTCGAGCTTGTGGATTTCGCGGTCCGTTTCCATAGGTTGGGCACTCATGCGCTTTTGATCCTGAAGACTTCGACCCCGACGGCATCGCAGTCGGGATACACATCGGGTTTTTCGGTGGACACACGCACCGCACGCACCTTGTCGTGGGCCAGCATCAGGTTGACGATGTCGTCGCACAGCGTCTCTTGCAGGTAGATGTGGCCCTTGCTGACGCGGTCGATGATGGACTTGCGCATGAAATCGTAGTCGACCACTTCTTCCAGGGCGTCGCGCAGCGGCGTGGATAGATCCAGCGGGACGTAGAGGTCGACATTGAACACCACACGCTGCTCGCCGCGCAACTCGAACTCGTGCACGCCGATATTGATGAGGACTTCGTAGTTGCGCAGGAACAGGCGGCGGCACTGCTGCAATTCGGGATGGATCAGGTGGGAATGCATGGGTCAGGGCCTGGTTGCGTCCGGGGCGCTTGCGCGCCCGTCGTCGCCGGTGAGAAACATGACGTCGCGGGGCGAACCCGCGAGGTGCTGGCCGCCGTCCACCACCAGAGTGGTGCCGGTGACGCTGCCGCATTGCACGGCAAAGACCACGGCGGCGGCGATGTCGGCGGGGGTCGATCCGCGCTGCAGCGGCGTGCGCTGGTGGGCCCGCTCGAAGCCGGCGCTGGTCTGGTCGCCGGAGACCATGGTCAGCCCGGGGGCCACGCCCACCACGCGCAGATGGGGCGCGTGGGCCATCGCGCCCAGCGTCACCGCCTGGTGCAGCGCCGACTTGGACAGCGTGTAGGAGGCGAAATCCGGGTTGGCATTGAACAGCTTCTGGTCCAGCAGGTGGACGGCCACGCCCTGGCGGCCGCTGGCCTTGCAGCCGGCCGCGAGTTCGCGCGTGGCGATCAGCGGGGCCAGCAGGTTGATGCGCATGTGCCGCTCCAGGCTGTCGGCCGACAGTGTGTCCAGGCTGTCGTACTCGAAGACCGAGGCGTTGTTGACGAGCACTGAAGGCACGCCGAGTTCATCGCAGCAGCGCTGGAACAGCGCAGGCAGCGTGCTGGCCGCCCGCGCGAGGTCGGCCCGTACGGCCAGCGCGCGGCGGCCGCGGGCGTTGACCTCGCGCACCACGTCGGCAGCTTCCGCGGCGGAGTTGCCATAGTGCACGAGCAGGTCATGGCCCGCGTCGGCCAGGGCCAGCGCGATGGCGCGGCCCATGCGCCGCGCCGCGCCGGTCACGATCGCAACCGGGCGGGCCTGCTGCTTGTCGTGCGGGCTCATCAGGCCGACTCGCCTGCGCGGAATGCGGGTGCTTGCGCCATGGTTACACTTTCTTCGGAGGGGATGCCGTCGTCAATCCCCGATTATCCGTTTTCTCCCATGCTGTCCGACCTGATCGAAGAAGAGTTGCGTGCCGCCGGCGGCTGGATCGGCTTCGACCGCTTCATGGACCTGGCCCTGTATGCGCCGGGCCTGGGGTATTACGCCTCGCAGTCGCGTAAATTCGGCGCCATGCCCGCCTCGGGCAGCGATTTCGTGACCGCCCCGGAGATGACCCCCTTGTTTGCCCAGGCCCTGGCGCGGCAGGTGGCCGAGGCGCTGCAGCGCTCAGGCACGCGGGAGATCTGGGAGTTCGGCGCCGGCTCGGGCGCGCTGGCCGCAGACCTGCTGGACGCCTTGCGCGCCATGGACGTGGACATCGGGAATTACCGCATCATCGAGCTCTCGTCGGCCCTGCGCGAGCGTCAGCGCTCGCGCCTGCAGGCCCATTTGTCCCTGGTCGAATGGCCCGAGGCGCTGCCCGCAGCGTTGCACGGCGTGCTGCTGGGCAATGAGGTGCTGGACGCCATGCCGGTGCAATTGCTGGCCCGCGTCGGGGGTGTCTGGCATGAGCGCGGCGTGGCACTGAGTTCGCAAAGTGGTGGGCTGCTCTGGGCTGACCGGCCCACCGCGCTGCGTCCGCCTGTCGAAATCGAAGGCGGACACGACTATCTCACCGAGATCCACCCCCGCGCCGAAGCCTTCGTGCGCACGCTGGCCGAGCACCTGGGGCGCAGCGACAAGGGCGGCACGGCCCTGCTGATCGACTACGGTTTTCCGGAAGGCGAGTACTACCATGCGCAGCGCCACATGGGCACGCTGATGTGCCATCGCGGTCACCGCAGCGACATGGACCCGCTGGCCGACGTGGGCCTGAAGGACATCACCGCGCATGTGAACTTCACCGGCATTGCGCTGGCGGCGCAGGAGGCCGGCATGCAGGTTCTGGGCTACACCAGCCAGGCGCGCTTTCTTCTCAATTGCGGCTTGCCCTCGCTGCTGGCGCAGGCCGGGCTGGCGGACCGCGCCCTGGGACAGAAGCTGATCAACGAGCACGAAATGGGCGAACTGTTCAAGGTCATCGCCTTCGGCCCCGGAGCGGCCTGGGAGCCTCTGGGTTTTCTGGCGGGCGACCGCACGCATACACTGTGATGCGGCCCGCGTCCTGTTGACGCGCCGCGTCCTGCGCAATGTTCCGTTGGTTCATCGTCATTTTTCTCGCCCTGGTGCTGATTAGCTGGATTTCTCCCCTGCTGGGCAGGCTGGGCATAGGGCGGCTGCCCGGTGATTTCCGGTTCAGGTTGTTCGGCCGGGAGTGGTTCATTCCGCTGACGAGCACGGTGCTCATCAGTCTTTTGATCGGCTTGATCGGCCGGCTGGTGTGAACGTGCCTGGTGGTTACCGGACGATCACCACCAGCACGCTGCATGGCGCATGTTCGACCAGCGCCTTGGAGATTGATCCGCTCCACCAGCGGGCAGCCCAGCTGTCCAGGTGCTTGTGACCGACCACGATCAGGTCGGCACCTATGGTTCGGGCATGGCGGGCGATCTGGTCCACCGGGTCGCCGTTGAGCAGCTGGCCGCTGACGGCATGGCCCAGAGCCGCCAGGCGGGCTACACCTTCGTTCAGAACGGCCTGGTACTGGCGTTTTTCGATTTCGAGCAGTTCGCCGTCGTAGCTGGCGCCTTCGACGCTCATGACGTTGAGGCTGGAAGGCATGACCGCAATCAGGGACAGTTCTGACTGGCTCCATTGCGCCAGATCGCCGCTACTGAGCAGGGCCTTTTGTCCGGCTTCGGAGCCGTCGTAGGCCAGGAGGATTTTCTTGTACATGGACTACCTCTCATCAGAAAAAAACCAGTTGCTCGGGGGCAAGGGGTGCAAGCTTTGCCCGGGTGCAAAATTCAGTATAGACCGCCAGCCTGCATGCACGGCTGGCGCAGGCTAGGGGTTTTGCCGGAGGCCATGAGGGTAAAGGAGCCGTAAAGGCAGCACGCATTTCAGGGTCGAGGGCGCTGAGGGGCGTATATTTCCTGCATGCCCACACTGCGGACCTTCCCGCCATGAGATATCTCCTGACTTCTGGATCGCCTGCGATCCGTCAAGCTGGCCGTGTGCGCACGGGCTGGTGGCTGAGCCTGTTGCTCGCCTGTGCCATTGCCGCTGGCGCCTGGTGGTGGTGGGCCCAGCGCGGCCCCGCCAGCGGCGGCGCGCAGGCCGGGGCCTCGGCGAGCGGCGCGCCTGCGAGCGCGGCAGGGCGGCGCTTCACCGCCGCCAATCGCGTGCAGCCGGTGTCCGTTGCGGTGGCGCGGCGCCAGGATGTCCGGGTGATGCTGACGGCCATAGGCAACATCAGCGCGCTCAACACGGCCGTGGTGCGCGCGCGCGTAGATGGCGAACTGCGGGCCATCCGGTTCAAGGAAGGCGAGCTGGTGCGCGCCGGACAACTGCTGGCCGAGATCGATCCGCGCAGCTTCGAGATCCAGCTGGCGCAAGCCCTGGGTCAACTGGGGCGCGATCAGGCCCAGTTGCGCAATGCGCAGATCGACCTCGAGCGCTATCGCGAGCTGCTGGCCAAGGATTCGATCGCCCGCCAGCAGGTCGATACCCAGGCCGCGCTGGTGCAGCAGTTGCAGGCCACTGTGCAGTCGGATCAGGCGCAGGTGGACAGCGCGCGCCTGCAGCTGTCCTTCACCAAGGTCACGGCGCCCATTGCCGGGCGGCTGGGCCTGAAGCAGGCCGACCTGGGCAATCTGGTGCGCGCGTCGGACGCCGCAGGCATCGTGAGCATCACCCAGACCCAGCCGATCAGCGTGGTGTTTGCCGTGCCCGAAGCCAATCTGCCCCTGATCAACCGCAAGCTCAAGGCCGGCCAGCCCCTCGTGGTCGAGGCTTGGGACCGCGAGCAGCGCCTGCGGCTGGCCGTCGGGCGGGTCAGCACCACGGACAACAGCATCGACGCCGTGACCGGCACCATCAAGCTCAAGGCCGAGTTCCGCAACGCCGACGGGCAGTTGTTCCCCAATCAGTTCGTCAACGTGCGGTTGCAGGTCGATACCCTGGAGGGCGCGACCGCTGTGCCCACCAATGCCATACAGCGCGGGACGCAGGGCACTTTCATTTATGTCGTGAAGGACGATGGCACGGTCACCATGCGGCGCATCCGACTGGGCGCCACGGAGAACGAGTGGGTCAGCGTGGAAGGCGAGGTGGCTCCGGGCCAGCGCGTGGTCATCGACGGCGCGGACCGCTTGCGCGAGGGTGCGAAGGTGGAAGTGATCGCCGCCGCCACGCCCCGTGCGGGCGCGGGCGGGCAGGGCAGGGGCCCGCGCGATGCGGCGTCCGGTGCTGCTGCCGGAGCGGCAGCCGGTCCAGCGGCGGCGAACGGCAGCGCGCCGCGTGCCGCCCCTCAGGGTGCCGCGAAGGGCGCTGCAACGGGGACGCCAGGCACCACCTCTGCAGGCGGTGCGCCCGATGGACCGAATCCACCCTGGCTCAGTCGTGCGACCCCGGAGGTCGCCGAGCGGTATCGCAAGATGACGCCCGAGCAGCGCACCGAGTTTGTCCAGAAGATGCGTGAGCGCCGCCAGCAGACGCAGCGCGACGCGCAATAGGCGGCGCACCATGGCAAGAGTCATCCTCAGCCGCCGCCTGCGCCCATGAATCTGTCGCGACTGTTCATCCTGCGGCCGGTGGCGACCTCGCTGCTGATGGTGGCCATCCTGATCTCGGGCCTGCTGGCCTACCGCATGCTGCCGCTGTCGGCCTTGCCCGAGGTCGACTACCCGACCATTCAGGTGACCACGCTGTATCCCGGCGCCAGTCCCGATGTCATGACTTCGGCTGTGACCGCGCCGCTGGAGCGGCAGTTCGGCCAGATGCCGGGACTCACGCAGATGTCGTCCACGAGTTCGGGCGGGGCTTCAGTGATCACGCTGCGCTTTTCGCTGGAGGTGGCGCTCGACATCGCGGAGCAGCAGGTGCAGGCCGCGATCAACGCTGGCAGCAATCTGCTGCCAGCCGACCTGCCCATGCCGCCGACCTACAGCAAGGTCAATCCGGCCGATGCGCCGGTGCTGACGCTGGCCATTACATCGCCCTCGCTGCAGGTGATCCGCGTGCACGACCTGGTGGAGAACCGCCTGGCGCCCAAGTTGTCACAGGTGCCTGGCGTCGGCCTGGTGGCGATCGCGGGCGGGCGCCGCCCGGCGGTGCGGATCCAGACCAATCCGGCGGCGATGGCCGCGGCCAATCTGTCGATGGAAGACATCCGCTCCGTGATCAACGGCGCCAATGTCAACGTGGCCAAGGGCAGCTTCGACGGCCCGGCGCGGGCCTCGACCATCGACGCCAATGACCAGCTGCGTTCGGCCGCCGAATATGCAGGCTTGATCATTGCCTTCAAGAACGGCAACCCGATCCGGTTGAGTGATATCGCCGAGATCGTCGACGACGCCGAGAACATACGGCTGGCCGCCTGGGCCAACACCCAGCCCGCCGTGATTCTGAACATCCAGCGCCAGCCCGGCGCGAACGTGATCGAGACCGTGGACCGCATCCGCGCCTTGTTGCCCCAGCTGCAGTCCACGCTGCCGGCGTCGATCGACGTGCAGGTGCTGACCGACCGCACGGTGACCATACGCGCATCGGTCAGGGACACGCAGATCGAGCTCCTGTTCGCGGTGGCGCTGGTGGTGGCGGTGATCTTTGTCTTTCTGCGCAGCGCCTCGGCCACGCTGATACCGAGTTTTGCGGTGCCGCTGTCGCTGATCGGAACCTTCGGCGTCATGTACATGGCTGGCTTCTCGATCAACAACCTGACCCTGATGGCGCTGACGATCTCCACGGGCTTTGTCGTCGACGACGCCATCGTCATGATCGAGAACATCGCGCGCTACGTCGAAAAAGGCGAAGACCCCATGCAGGCGGCGCTCAAGGGCGCCCGGCAGATCGGCTTCACCATCATCTCGCTGACGGTTTCGCTGATTGCCGTGCTGATTCCGCTGCTGTTCATGGGTGATGTGGTGGGGCGGCTGTTCCATGAGTTCGCGATCACGCTGGCCGTGGCGATCCTGATCTCGGCGGTGGTCTCGCTCACGCTCACGCCGATGCTGTGCGCGCGGCTGCTCAAGCACACGCCCGAGGAGAGCCATGGCCGGCTCTACCGCCTGACGGGCCGGTTCTTCGAGGAAACCATCCGGCGTTACGGCATCATGCTCGATTGGGTGCTGGAGCGGCGTACGCCCACCATGCTGGTCTTCATTGCGACGCTGGTGCTCACGGGGCTGCTGTACTTCGTTGTGCCCAAGGGATTTTTCCCGGTGCAGGACACGGGCCTGATCCAGGGCATCACCGAGGCCTCGCAGGCCACCTCCTTCTCGGCGATGGCCGAGCGCCAGCAGGCGCTGGCCGAGCGGGTGCTGCAGGACTCTGCGGTGCAAAGCGTGTCCTCTTTCATCGGTGTGGATGGCGCCAACGCCACGCTCAATGCCGGGCGGCTGCTGATCAACCTCAAGCCCAAGGCCGAACGCGCCGCCGACTCGCGCGACATCAGCGCCGTGGTGCGGCGCATCACCGAGGCCAGCCGTTCGGTGCCTGGCATCGAACTGTTCATGCAGCCCGTGCAAGACCTGACCATCGAGGACCGGGTCGCCAAGACGCAGTACCAATTCCTGCTGTCCTCGCCCAACAGCGAAGAACTGAGCCGCTACACGGGGCTGCTGCTGGAGCGGCTGCGCGGCCTGCCGGAATTGGCCGACGTGGCCAGTGATCTGCAGGACAAGGGGCTGCAGGCTTATGTGGAGATCGACCGCGCGGCGGCGGGCCGTCTTGGCGTGAACGTGGCGGGCATCACCAATGCGCTGTACAACGCCTACGGCCAGCGGCTGATCTCCACTATCTTCACCCAGTCCAACCAGTACCGTGTCGTGCTGGAAGTGGCGCCCCGCTACAAGGTCGGGCCGCAGGCGCTGACCAGTCTGTACGTGCCTTCGTCCAACGGCACGCAAATTCCGCTGAGCTCGGTGGCGCGTGTGATCGAGCGGCCGGCGGCACTGGCCGTCAACCACGTGGCGCAGTTTCCGGCGGTCACGATCTCCTTCAATTCCGCGCCCGGCTACTCGCTGGGAGAGGCCGTCAAGGCGATCACGTCCGCGCAGGCGGCGCTCGACCTGCCCCCCAGCATCGAGACCAGTTTCCAGGGTGCGGCGCTGGCCTTCCAGGCTTCTCTGGGCAGTACGCTGCTGCTGATCCTGGCCGCCATCGTGACCATGTACATCGTGCTGGGCGTGCTCTACGAAAGCTATATCCATCCGGTGACGATTCTGTCCACACTGCCATCGGCCGGCCTGGGCGCGCTGCTCGCCTTGCTGGCCGCGCGGCTGGACCTGGGCATCATCGCGATCATCGGCATCGTGCTGCTGATCGGCATCGTCAAGAAAAACGCAATCATGATGATCGATTTCGCGCTGGACGCCGAGCGTGAGCAAGGCCTGTCGCCGCGTGAGGCCATCCACCAGGCCAGCCTGCTGCGCTTCCGGCCGATTCTGATGACCACCCTGGCCGCGCTGCTGGGCGCGCTGCCGCTGATGCTGGGCACCGGTGTGGGCAGCGAGCTGCGCCAGCCGTTGGGCGTGACCATGGTGGGCGGACTGATCGTGAGCCAGCTGCTGACCCTGTTCACCACGCCCGTGATCTATCTGGGCTTTGCCGAGACAGCGCAGCGTTGGCGCGCGCGCAGGGCCCGCGCATGAACATCTCCACGCCCTTCATTCACCGGCCAGTGGCGACCACGCTGCTGACCCTGGGCATTGCGCTGGCCGGCATCATCAGCTTTACCCGGCTCGCGGTGGCGTCTTTGCCCCAGGTGGATTTCCCCACGATCTCGGTGTCGGCTTCGCTGCCAGGCGCCAGCCCCGAGACCATGGCGGCCACCGTTGCCACGCCGCTGGAGCGGGCACTGGGCGCCATCGCCGGCGTGACCGAAATGACCTCCTCCTCGTCGCTGGGCAACACGCGTGTGGTGCTGCAATTCGATTTGAACCGCGACATCAATGGCGCAGCGCGCGATGTGCAGGCGGCGATCAATGCCTCGCGCGCGCTGCTGCCCAGCGGCCTGCCCGGCAACCCTACCTACCGCAAGGTGAACCCGGCCGAGTCGCCGGTGATGATCATCGCGATGACTTCGGATGTGCTGACGCGCGGCCAGATGTACGACGCGGCCTCCACCGTGCTGGCGCAGCGCCTGTCGCAGGTCGAGGGCATCGGCGAAGTCAGCATCGGTGGCGGGGCGCTGCCGGCGGTGCGCGTGGAGATCGATCCCGACCGGCTGGCGGCCAACGGCATCGCCCTGGACGAAGTGCGCATCGCGCTCACGCAGACCAACGCCAACCGGCCCAAGGGCTCGGTCGAGGAAGGCGAGCGCAACTGGCAGATCGGCGCCAACGACCAGGCGCGCACGGCGGCCGAGTTCGCGCCGCTGATCCTGCGCTACCGCAGCGGCAATGCGGTGCGGCTGCAAGACGTGGCCGAGGTGATCGACTCCGTGCAGGACGTGCGCAACTACGGTGTGGCCGACGGCAAGCCCTCAATCCTGCTGATCCTGACCAAGCAGCCCGGCGCCAATGTGATCGAGGCGGTGGACAAGGTCTATGCGCTGCTGCCGCAGCTGCGCGCCTCGATCCCGGCGGCCATCGACCTGAAGGTGGTGTCCGACCGCACGCCTACCATCCGCTCTTCGTTGCGCGAGATGGAGCGCGCCCTGGCAATCGCGGTCGGTCTGGTGATCCTTGTGGTGTTTCTGTTTCTGCGCAGCGCCCGCGTGGCGCTGATCCCCAGCGTGGCTGTGCCAGTGTCGCTGGCCGGCACCTTTGGCGTCATGTACCTGTGCGGCTACAGCCTGGACAATCTGTCTCTGATGGCGCTGACCGTGGCCACCGGCTTCGTCGTGGACGACGCCATCGTCGTGGTCGAGAACATCACGCGCCACATGGAGCGCGGCAAGACGGCGTTGCAGGCCAGCATCGACGGCGCGCGCGAGATCGGCTTCACCGTGGTGTCGATCAGCCTGTCGCTGATTGCGGTGTTCCTGCCGATTCTGCTGATGGGCGGCATCGTGGGCCGGCTGTTCAGAGAGTTCGCGGTGGTGCTGTCTGCGGCCATCCTGGTGTCCATGGTGGTGTCGCTGACGACCACGCCCATGATGTGCGCCGCCCTGCTCAAGCCACCGGGCCCGCCATCGGCGCGTTCGCGCCTGTCGCTGTGGGCCGAGCGCATGCAGCGCGCCATGCTGCGCGGCTATCGCCGTACGCTGGCCTGGGCCTTGCGACACCAGCCGGTGACTCTGCTGCTCCTGTTGTTGGTGATCGTGCTCAATGTGTACCTGTACACCGTCATTCCCAAAGGTTTCTTTCCGCAGCAGGACACGGGACGCATCGCGGGCTTCATCCAGGCCGATCAATCGACATCGTTCCAGGCCATGCAGCTGCGCCTGGATCGTTTTTTGTCCATTGTGCAGCGCGACCCGGCGGTCGAGAGCGTGACCGGATTCACCGGCGGCAGCCGGCGCAACACGGCGCAGATGTTCCTCACTCTCAAACCCCTGGCCGAGCGCAAAGTGAGTGCGGATCAGGTGGTGGCACGCCTGCGCGTGCAATTGGCGAGGGAGCCGGGCGCCAATCTGTTCCTGGTGCCGGTGCAGGACATCCGCATCGGCGGGCGTCAGGCCAATGCGCAGTACCAGTACACACTGCAGGCCGACGATCTGGCGGACCTGCGCACCTGGGAGCCGCGCATTCGGCGCGCGCTGATGGAAGTGCGCGAGCTCGCCGACGTCAATACCGACCAGCAGGACCGAGGTCTGCAGACCTCGCTGGTGATAGACCGCGAGGCCGCTGCGCGCCTCGGGCTGTCGGTGCGTGCCATTGACAACACATTGAACAATGCCTTCGGCCAGCGCCAGGTCGGTGTGATCTACAACCCCCTGAACCAGTACCGTGTGGTGATGGAGATTGCGCCCAAGTACCTGCAGAGCCCGGAGTCATTGCGCAGCCTGTACTTCATCTCCAATACCGGCCAGCGCGTGCCGCTGTCGGCGTTTGCGCGGCTGGAGCTGACCAACACCCCGCTGGCCGTCAACCACCAGGGCGGCGCGCCGGCGTCCACCATCAGCTTCAACCTGCCGCTGGACGTGTCGCTGTCGCAGGCCACCGAGGCCGTGAACAGTGCCATCGCGGAGCTGGGCGTGCCGGTGTCGGTGCGCGGCACCTTCCAGGGTACGGCGCGCGCCTTTGCGCAATCGCTGGACAGCCAGCCGCTGCTGATTCTGGCCGCGCTGGTGGCGATCTATCTGGTGCTGGGCATTCTGTACGAAAGCCTGATTCACCCGATCACCATCCTGTCCACACTGCCCTCGGCCGGTGTGGGCGCGCTGCTGGCGCTGATGATGTTCAACACCGAGTTCTCCATCATCGCGTTGATCGGGGTGATATTGCTGATCGGCATCGTCAAGAAAAACGCGATCATGATGATCGACTTTGCCATCACGCGGCAGCGCGAATCCCGCATGTCGGCCGCGCAGGCGATCTACCGGGCCTGCCAGCTGCGGGTGCGCCCCATTCTCATGACGACGGCCGCAGCGATCTTCGGCGCGATTCCGCTGGCGCTGCCCACGCTGTTTGGCGCCGGCGACGGCGCCGAGCTGCGCCGCCCGCTGGGCATAGCCGTGGTGGGCGGACTGATTCTGAGCCAGTTGCTCACGTTGTACAGCACGCCCGTGGTGTATGTTTTGATGGACCGGCTGCGCGCGCGCGCCCAGAGACGGCCTCGGCCGGCCCTGCCCGCGCCAGGCCTTGTCGGGGGAGTTGCAGATGCGGTCTGAAGATAGTTCGACAGCGGCCCGCGGGGCGTTTTCTGCCTGGGGGTTTGCGACCCGGCTCGCGCCCAGGCTGTGTCTGTGCCTGACCTTGGGCGCATTGATCGCGGGTTGCGCCAGCACGACCGACAGCTACCGCAGGCCCGAAGTCGCCACGCCTGCGGCGTTCAAGGAAGGCGCGCTGTGGCAGCAGGCGAACCCTCAGGCTGCCGAAGTTGGCGCCGAGTGGTGGCGGCTGTTCAAGGACCCTGCGCTCGATGGCCTGCAAGCGCGCCTTGTGGTGGACAACCAGACACTGCGCGCCAGCCAGGCCCAGTACCGGGTGGCGCAGGCGGCGTTGGCGCGCAGCCAGTCGGCGTTGTTTCCCACGCTGGGCTTGAGCGCGGCGGCCGATCGCAGCCGTGCACGCGGCGGCAGCGCGGGCGATGGCTTCTCGCTTTCAGGCAGCGCCAGCTGGGAAATCGATCTGTGGGGCCGGGTGGCAGCCACCGTGGACAACGCAGGTGCCAGCCTGCAGGCCAGCCAGGCCGACGTGGCGGCGGTGCGCCTTTCGCTGCAGGCAACACTGGTGCAGACCTACCATGCGATGCGTGCGGCCGAAGTGCAGGCCGCATTGCTCGAAAGCTCGCTGGGCTCATACCAGCGCTCGCTCGAGTTGACTCAGAACCGCTACAGCGCGGGCGTGGCCTCGGCTGCGGACGTGGCGCAGGCCCAGACCCAGTACAAGACCACGCAGGCCCAGCTGATTGAAGTGCGGGCCTCGCGCGCGCAACTGGAGCATGCCCTGGCCACCCTGGTGGGGCAGCCCGCGGCAGGCCTGAGCCTGGCCACCACGGCGCAGCTGCCGGCGCCGCCCGAGGTGCCGCTGCAAGTGCCTTCGCATCTGCTGGAGCGGCGGCCCGACATTGCCGCCGCCGAACGCCGCGTCGCGGCGGCCAACGCCCAGATCGGCGTGGCGCAGGCGGCCTTCTTTCCGGCCCTGACACTGTCGGCCAACGGCGGCTTCCGCAACGACACGTTGAGCGGTCTGTTCAGCGCGCCCAATCTGTTCTGGTCCCTGGGCCCTGCGCTGGCGCTGGCTCTGCTCGATGGCGGCGCGCGTCAGGCGGGCATCGATTCGGCCCGGGCCAGCACCGACCAGGCCACGGCCAACTACCGCCAGACCGTGCTCAGTGCTTTCCAGGAAGTGGAGGACAACCTTGTACTCGCCACCAGTCTGCAGGCCCAGGCCGAGGCGCAGAATGAAGCGATGGTGGCTGCGCGGCGCGCGCTGGAGATCGCGACCAACCAGTACCAGGCCGGTACCGTGAGCTACCTCAATGTGGTCACGGCGCAGGCGGCGGCGCTGTCTTCGGAGCGCAATCTGCTCGATCTGCGCACGCGCAGGTTGGCCGCCATCAATCAGTTGCTGAAGAACCTGGCCGGCTCGTGGTGAGCGCGCCCAGTTGCTCCAGCACATTGCGGTAGAGCAGATCGACGTAGTCGGGCGTCAGCTTCGGGCCTTCGGTGGCCAGACGCCGGTACAGGCCGCCCGTGAGCCACTTCTCGCAGAAGTACTTCAAGTCCAGCAACTTGCGCTTGCGCGTGCCTGCTTCGTTGAAGTCGGTGGACGCGCCGCCCTCGTGGATGCATTCGGCCTGCCCCACGGCGTGGCATTCCCAGCCGCGGCTGCGCGCCGTGAAGCAGAAGTCTGCATCGGAGCAGATGAAAGCCATGTGGGGATCGAGCAGGCCGCAGTCGCGCAGCGTCTGCGCGCGCAGCATCATGGCCGCGCCCGTGACCCATGGCGTCGAGCGTGAACTCATGCGGCCGCTGGCGTCCGTCGGGGGCAGCGTGAGGTGCTGTCCGAAGGGGAAAGCATCCACCGAGCCCGCCCAGGTGATGGCGCCGTCGCTGTTGCGCTGCAGCGGCCCGCAGACGCCGGCGCGCGGATTGCGGTCCATGAACGCGGCCAGGTTCTCTATGGCCGTGGGTTCCAGGTAGCAGTCCTGGTTGAGCAGCAGGTAATAGCGAATGCCGCCAAGCTCCAGCCCATGGCGCAGGCCCTCGTTGATGGCGCCCGTGAAGAAGATATTGTCCTGCGAGTTGTCGCGCACATAGATGCGCAGACGCGCGCTGGCGCTTTGCGCGCGCAGCTGGGCAATGCAGCGGTCGAGTTGGTCGCGCCGCTTGTAGTAGGGAATGACGACGAAGATGTCCTGCTGCGATGCCGCCTGGCTGTTCGTGTTCTGGCTGGCGCGGCGCTGGTCTTCGCTTTCTTTCGTCAGGTGCTCCACCTCGGCGGTGCCCAGCCGGCGGATGTTGGCCGCGCCGGGAAAGCGCGCGCTGATGCGCCCGGCCGGTGGCGGCGCATCGGCCTGCGCCGGCTTGCGGAACACGGCCATGAAGTCATTCCACTGGTCGTCGATCTGCGGCAGGATGGCCGACTCGATCAGCTCTGCGCTGCGGCCCTCACGCCGGGCCCAGGCCACCAGCGCCAGCCCGGCATCCGGATAGAAGCGCCAGTTGTCGCCGGGGTAGCTGTGGTAGTGGCCGTTGGACGGCGCATTGAGCAAAAAGTACCCGCCCGGCTTCAGCACACGCAGTATCTCCAGGAAACTGACCCAGAAGAATTGATCGTGCTCGAAGCAGGACGTGCTGACGATGAGATCGAAGCTGTCATCCGCAAACGGCAGCGGCGAGCCGGCCTCGACGACATGGTCCACACCCGGTCCGCTGGCGATGTCGATGCCGAGGTACGCCATGTCGGCGGGCGCGCAGGCCCGCAGACTGCCGTTGATGTTCATCGCGCCGACGTCCAGCACCCGGCGATGCCCCGGCTGCCGGTAGATTTCGAAGAAATGACGGCCTGCGGCAAAGGCGGAAGGATGCATGCATATTCCTGCGTGAGGCGATGCCGGGAATTCTAGGTCTGCGCCGCCGCAATCGCGGCCACGCGCGCCTCGTGGATCCTTTGCCCCACCTGCGGCCCTGACAAACCGGCCTGCGCCGCCTGCGCGGCCACCTCGCTGGTGGACACCGATTGCGCCGCTGCCAGCACGCCCGACAGGCGCTGCGTGGGCGCGTAAGCCAGATCGGCCAGCCCCAGGCGTCCGCGCGCGTCGCACTCGCAGGCCAGCAGCACCTCCTGGAAGCGCGCGGGTTTGCGAAAGGCGTCGCAGCGCTCCAGCAGCCGCACCAGTGCCGCCGGGCCGAAGTCGGCGCTGCGGTGGATATTGCCGTGCTCGCGTGCCACCACCTCCGCCAGCTCGCGGCATTCGGTGGGCACGCGCAGCCGCTCGCACAGCGCGCGCAGCAGGCGCACGCTGCGCTCCTCATGGCCGATGTGGCGCGGCAGGGCCTCGGGCGCCGTCGTGCCCTTGCCCAGGTCGTGACACAGGCAGGCAAAGCGCACCGCCAGCGAGGCCTGCAAGCGGGCCGCCATGTCCAGCACCATCATCAGGTGGATGCCGGTGTCGACTTCCGGGTGATGCTCAGCGCTTTGCGGCACACCCCACAGACGGTCGACCTCGGGCAGCAGCCGCGTCAGCGCGCCGCACTCGCGCAACTGCGCAAACATGCGCGAGGGGTGACTCTCCGTGAGCCCGCGCGCCAGCTCCTGCCACACGCGCTCGCTCACCAGCGCATCGACCTCGCCATCGTCCACCATGTGCCGCATCAGTGTCTGGGTGTCTGCGGCCACGGAAAAATCGTGAAAGCGCGCGGCAAAACGGGCCACGCGCAGAATGCGCACCGGGTCTTCGCGAAAGGCATCGGTGGTGTGGCGCAACACCTTGTCTCGCAGATCGGCCTGCCCGCCAAAAGGGTCGACCAGCTGGCCAAGGTCCGGCTGAAGCGCGCCCGGGGGTAGAGGCGCGGCCATGGCATTGATGGTCAGGTCGCGCCGCGCCAGGTCTTCTTCGAGCGTGACCTCTGGCGCAGCGTGAAAGCTGAAACCCTTGTAGCCGCGCGCGGTCTTGCGCTCGGTGCGGGCCAGCGCGTATTCCTCGCGGGTTTCGGGATGGAGAAACACTGGAAAATCCTGGCCCACCGGCAGAAAACCCAGGGCCACGAGTTCCTCTGGCGTAGCGCCCACCACCACCCAGTCATGGTCCTGCACCGGCAGGCCCAGCAAGGCATCGCGCACCGCACCGCCGACGAGGTAGATCTCCATGCCTCAAGTGTAGGCGCGCCGCACGCAGACGCAGCGGCTGCCCTCAGCGCGAAAGACGGTACGGTTCCTCGAAATCCCGAAAATCCTGCTCGGCCAGCGCCCCGTCGATCCAGTGCCTGACGCCCGGCAGCGCGCTCACGCGGCCGATGTAGTCCGTGATGTGATCCGGCACCGGCAGGGCATAGGTCGCCAGCCGCATGCAGATCGGCGCGAAGAACGCATCGGCGATGGTGAAATGACCGAACAGCAGACCCGCGCTGTCGCTGGCACCGTATTCGCGCAACAACTCGCTCCACAACGCGACAATGCGCTGCACATCCTGGCGCACGCCCGGCTTGTCGCGCCAGACCAGGCGGCCGATCTCGGGCAGCGAGGCCTCGATGTTCATGGGGCAGTGATTACGCAGCGCGCCGAAGCCCGAATGCATCTCGGCGCAGGCACTGCGGGCGCGGGCGCGCGCACGTGGGTCCACAGGCCACAGCCGCTTGTCCGGGAAAGTCTCGGCCAGGTATTCGGCAATGGCCAGCGAGTCCCAGACCACCAGACCGTCGTCCACCAGCACGGGCACCTTGCCGCTGGGGCTCAGGCCCTGCAAGGCGCGCCGGAAGCTGGAATCCGCCTCAAAAGAATCGAAGCGGACCATGACCTCCTCGAAATCAATACCGGACTGCTTGAGCAGCACACCGCTGCGCATGGACCAGGACGAATAATTCTTGTTGCCGATATAGAGCTTGCGCATGGTGGGCTTTCCTTCAGGACCAAGCCTGCATGCTACCGCCGCCGGGCCACACCATTGATGCGAAATGCGGCGCCGATTGATGCCGCACCCGGCTCAGGGCAGGTCGCGGCTGGGCTCGGGCGTGGAGGCGTCGCGCGGGCCGACAAACCCCAGCCGCGCCTTGAGCGACTGCGGCTGCCCGCTGATCAGCGCCGCATAGTTGGTGGTGTTGGACAAGACCTTCTTGACGTAGTCCCGCGTCTCGTTGAAGGGCACGTTCTCGGCCCAGATGGCGGCCTCCAGCACCGGCCCATTGCGCCAGTTGCGCGGGCGGCCAGGTCCGGCGTTGTAGGCGGCAGCGGCCAGCGGCAACGAGCCGGCAAAGTCGTCGAGCACCAGCTTGAGGTAGGCCGTTCCGATGGCGATATTGGTGTCGCGGTCGGTGATCTTGTCGGTGGTGAAGCCGCTCAAGCCGATCTTGCGCGCGGTCCAGCGCGCCGTGGCGGGCATGACCTGCATCAGGCCCGAGGCGCCGACCCCGGAGCGCGCGTCCATGATGAAACGGCTTTCCTGCCGGATCAGCCCGTAGACATAAGCCGGGTCCAGGGCGATCTCGCGGGTGCGCTTGAGCACGGCATCGCGAAACGGCATCGGAAAGCGCTGCTCGAAGTCGACCTCGGTGCGCGTGCGCTCGCTGGTGTTGATGCAGCGGTCCCAGACCTCGCGATCGCAGGCAAACTGCGCGGCGGCCAGAAGTTCGCGCTCGCTCATGCCGCCTTGCTTGGCCAGATTGGCGCCATAGTTCCACTCGCGCACGCCCTCGCTGCGCAGGCCCAGGGCAATGGCCTGCAGGCCGCGCACCAGGCTGGGGTTGCGGCGCGCGGCCTCGCGTTCTTCGGCAGTGAGGGGCGCGGGACGCGGCGGCGTGCTGATCTTGCGGCCCAGCTCTTCCGAAGCAAGCTGCTCATAAAAGCCGCGCGGCGAGGCGATCGACTCCAACAGGGCCTGTGCCTGCGCGGCGTCCGTGCCTATGGCCGTGTCAGTACGTGCGGCAGCGGCACGGGCCTTGAGCGCGCGCGCCTTCCAGTAGACCCAGGTCGAGTCCCGGCGCGGGCCTTCTTCCATGGCATCGATGGCGGAAAGTACGGCCGGCCAGCGCGGCTGGGCGCCGGCACGCAGCGCGGCGCGGACCTTCCAGGCCAGCATGTCCTGAGAGAGATCGGCATCGCGCGTGACCTTGTCAAAATGCACCATGGCGTCGCCAGTCAGACGGATGGCCACCTGGCGACCGATCACGCCCCAGACCCAGTTGCGCTCCTCTGCCGTGAGCTGCGGGCCCCATTTGTTCTCCAACTGATAGGCGGCAGAGTCGGCATCGCTGCTGGCGAGCTTGATCAGCCCGAGCATGATGATCTCCTTGCGCTGGCGCGTCACGGCAATCACCTTGCCCGCCAGAAAACGCGCCGGGCTGGCCTGAATCTCGGCGAGCATGCCCAAGGCCTCGGGCGCCACCACGGTCACGGCGCGCGCCACCGCGCGCGGCCGGTTGGCCTCCATCGACAAGCGGGCCTTGCGCCAGATGTCCGGCGGACTGAGCCGCTGCGTGCCCTCGCGCTCGGCCAAGAGCCGCTCGGCCGCCAACGCGCAGGCCTCACCCGCCTCGTGCTGGGCGTACCAGAGCCGGCGCACCTCATCGGCCAGCCCGGCCCGCGATGCGCCGCCGTTCATGTGCTCGATCAGCAGGGCGTAGCAGCGCACCTGCGAATCGTCGTTCATCCTGAATTTGGGATACTCGGCAGAGAAACCAGACCAGTCGCGGCGGGTGCCCAACAGCAGCAGCCAGTCGTTGCGCAGCCGGTCTTCCTGGTAGGTGCCGGCATAGCGGGTGAAGAAATCCTGCACGTCCTGCGCCGGGGCCTCTTCCAGCCGGGCCCGCAGTTCCCAATAGGCGGCCCAGGGCTCCAGCGCATGGCCACGCGCTTGCGGCAGCAACTGCGAGAGCTTTTTGCGGTCTGCGCGCTTGAAAGCCTGGCTCATTTCGAGGATGACATCGTCTCCGCGGGGCTGGGCCTGCGCGCCCAGGCTCAGGACCAGGGCGATCGATGTCAGAATGGTTTGAAACAGCATGGGGTCATTATGGTCAATAACGGGGATGACAAGGTCGCGCAGAAAAAGCTTCTGCGACAGGCGCTGATAGAGCAACGCCTGAACCTGCCCGATCGCCTACAGCGCGCCGATCTTTTGCAGCGCGTGATGCGCATCTGGCTGGTCGGACGCGAAGACACCGTGATCGGCGCATACTGGCCCATCAAGGGCGAGTTCGACCCGCTGCCCGCGTTGCATCGGTGGAAGGAAGACGGAGAACTGCTGGAGCAGGGGAATATGCGCCGCATCGGGCTGCCGGTGGTGGACAAGGTTCACAAGACGCTGACGTTTCATGCGTGGTATCCGGGGTGCCCGATGGAAGAGGATGCCTACGGGATCCCCAAGCCCAAGGAAACAGAAGTGATCGTGCCTACGCTGTTGTTCGTGCCTTGTGTGGGTTATTCAGCGGGTGGCTACCGGCTGGGGTACGGCGGGGGTTTTTATGACCGCACGCTGGCCACGTTGCAGCCGCGACCGGTGACGGTGGGGCTGGGGTATGCGCCCGGGTTTATCGACGACTATGAGCCGGAGGCGCACGACATTCCGCTGGACGCGATCTTGAATGACAACGGGGTGGTTTGGCCGGTGCAGGGATCGGTGAGGGGGTAGGGGGGGCTGTTTTCAGGCCCACCGTTCATGCTCCGGGTGCCATGTGGCCGTAGCCGCTCTGCTTGGTCAGCGGCCGCGCCGAGTATCCTTCAGCGCCACGGCCTGCGTGGCCTCTGGCTGCGCACTGGCCGCCAAGTACATGTATTTTGGAGGATTGACGCTGTCGATGTGGTCGGCATTTTGACCAGCGTCGCGGCAATCTCCGCGTGTACAAAGTTGATCTTCTCGGGCCTCGAGGAGAAAATTTAGAGTGGGTCAGACGTAGACAGCGAGTAAATGATACAAAACATAGGGTAATATCCGCATATATCCTAGGTTTTGTATCAATGGGGTCCAAGCTCTCATCCTCTCAACGCGACCTTGCCGTGACCCATCTCAAGGCCGCCGGCATGGCACGGCTGAGCGAACTCATCGCTCTAGGCGTAACGGCCTCAACAGTATCCCGGCTCGTGCAAGAAGGCGTGGTGGCAAGGCTGGCGCGCGGCCTCTACCAACTGGCGGATGCCCCCTTTGATGTAAACCACACGCTTGCCGAGGTATCCAAGCTGGTGCCCAAAGGCGTTATCTGCCTCACGTCGGCTCTCGCCTTCCATGGCCTGACGGACCAGATTCCTCCCAAAATCTGGATCGCCATTGGCCTCAAGGAGTGGCGACCCAGGCTCGCCTATCCCCCCGTCCGTTTCGCGCGCTTCTCCGATTCGCGCCTTCATGAGGACGTGGGCTATCACGTGATCGATGGCGTCACCGTGCCGATATTTGACGTTGCCAGAACCATCGCAGATCTGTTCCGTTACCGGCAGACCGTCGGCGTCAACGTTGCCCTGGAAGGGCTTCGCGAGAGCCTGCGGCAAAAGAAGGCTCAACCTTCCGAGATCGCCAGGCAGGCCGTAAAGGCAAAGGTCTGGAATGTCATGGAGCCATACGTGAGTGCGCTGACGTCGGATGCCTAAGGACAAGAAACTTCGCGACGTTGGCGCATCAGTGCGCGCCCGCCTGCTTAATCTTGCGCGGCAAAAGGGGCAAGGCCTTGACCTGTTGCTGACGCGCTAGGCCATTGAGCGCCTGCTGCATCGCCTCAGCATCTCGCCTCATCGCGAACGGTTTGTGCTCAAGGGCGCGATGCTGATGACGACCTGGTTTGACGATCCACACCGCCCCACGCGCGACGTCGACTTTCTGGGCTACGGCGATCCGGCGCCAGAGTCCTTGCTGGCTACGTTCCGCGACATCTGCGCCATTGACGCCGGCGACGGCATGTCCTTCGATGTGGAGGGATTGCGCGTGGAGTTGATCAGGGAGGCACTCGACTATGGTGGTTTGCGGCTCCGCACTACTGCCGCGCTCGCTGGGGCGCGGATCACAATCGTCATTGACATCGGCTTTGGCGATGCTGTCGAGCCTGGTGTCGAAGAGGTCGAACTACCCGTGCTGCTTGATCTGCCTTCGCCCCGCTTGCGCGCGTATGCGCGCGAAACGGTAATCGCCGAGAAGTTTCACGCCATGGTGATGCTGGGACTTGCCAATAGCCGGATGAAAGATTTTTATGACGTCTGGATCCTGAGTCGTAGCTATGACTTCGATGAAGACCGACTGGCGCGAGCCATAGAAGCCACGTTTACACGTCGAGGCACGGACGTGCCCGTCGAAGAACCCGTGGCATTGAGCCAGTCCTTTGCGAAGCATGAGGCGAAGCAGAGACAATGGTTGGCGTTCGTCCGCGACCTGAGCACCGATGTGCCGGCTCTTGATGTGGTGGTTGCCAATCTCTCGGAGTTTCTTCTGCCGCATGCCCGCCGTGCAAAAAGTCGTTCGCCTACATCCACGAGCTCCAGGCCCGAAAGATAGACCCCCTCAAACAGGCCCACATGTGGATGACCCTGTCCGGCTTCTCACTCAAAGGCGCCCCCACCCCAACGCGTTCGAAAACCGCTCCCGCAACGGCAACTCCACCACGGGCAAATCACTGACCTGAAACTCTTTCACCGCCGACAGCCAGCGCCTCGCAGGCGCCTCCTGATATGACTTTGAGCCAGAGGCGCATGACATTCCGCGGCATCCGCTCAGGCCGCAAAAAATGTCAGTCAAACGAAACCTGCTCAGGCCGCGCCACAGGTTTTCCGGCCGACACCCACGCGTCATAGCCGCCCGCAATCGACTGCACATTGAGGTAACCCATGTCTTTGAGGGCACAGGCGGCCAAGGCGCCCCGGCCACTGGTCTTGCAATACAGGACGACATGCAGATCGCGCGATGTCAGGTCGGGCATGTTGCTGAGCTTGAACTCCAGCATGCCGCGCGACATATGGACTGCCCCGGGTATGTGGCCCGCGGCATACTCATCGGCTTCGCGGACATCAATGAGAACGTCGGCGGCGCGGATGGCCTCTTCGGCCTGCTCGACGGCGACTTCGTGAATGCGTGATTTGGCTTGCGCCACCAGATCATGGGCGGTTTTCATGGAATTTCCTTACAGTGTTCTTGGCGCTGGAGAGGGTTCGGCCAATTGGATTTCAGACGAGGTCACGCCTTGAGCACCGTGCCCGCACAAGGCTGTGCGGGCACGGTCTTTTCACTCATGGGATTCTCCGGTCAGTGAGTCACAGGGTATTCAGCGGGATCTTGAGGTAAGCCACCCCGTTGTCTTCAGCAGGAGGCATCTGGCCCGCACGGATATTGACCTGAACCGACGGCAGGATCAGTACCGGCATCTCCAGCGTGGCGTCACGCGCAGTGCGCATGGCCACAAAGACCTCTTCGTTCACGCCGTCGTGCACGTGGATGTTGCGCGCGCGCTGATCGGCCACGGTGGTTTCCCAGGCCGCCTCACGGCTCGCCGGCGGGTAGTCGTGGCACATGAACAGCCGGGTATCGGGCGGCAGGCTCAACAGCTTGCGGATCGACTGGTACAGCGTGTGGGCGTTGCCACCCGGAAAATCGCAGCGCGCCGTGCCCACATCGGGCATGAACAGCGTATCGCCCACAAAGACCGCGTCACCTACGCGATAGGCCATGCACGCCGGGGTGTGACCGGGCACAGCCAGGGCCTCGGCCTGGAGTTCGCCGATGGCAAACGCCTCGCCGTCGTGCAGCAGCGCATCGAACTGGCTGCCATCGGGATGGAACTCGGGCTCCAGGTGAAAGATGCCCTTGAACACATCCTGCACCCGTGTGATGCCCGCACCGATGGTGATCTTCCCGCCAAGGTTCTTGCGCAGGTAGTGCGCAGCCGAGAGGTGGTCTGCATGGGCGTGGGTTTCCAGAATCCACTGCACAGTGAGGCTGTGCTGGCGCACAAACCCCATCAGCCTGTCGGCCGATGCCGTGCGGGTGCGACCCGACTTGGGGTCGTAATCAAGCACGGGGTCCACGATGGCGCAATGACCGCCTGCATGGTCGTAAACCACATAGCTGATGGTCCAGGTGGCTGGGTCAAAGAAGGCTTGAACCTGCGGTTTCATAAGGGCTCCTTGCAGTTTGTTAATTTCAATGTAGACATTCTATTGATATATATTATATTTGTCAATATAATAAACACATTGAATCCGAATAGCTGAATGGCCTCAACGCCCATGACCCCTGAAACTCCGATGGCTGTGAACCTCGACGCCCTGCGCAGTGCCGCTGATGCGGCATGCAGGTTGATGAAGGTGCTCTCCAACCCCGACCGCCTGTTGCTGCTGTGCAGGCTCGCCGACGGCGAAAAGCGGGTGGGCGAACTCGAAGCGCTGGCGAGCATCGCGCAGCCTACGCTGTCCCAGCAGTTGGGCGTGCTGCGTGAAGAAGGTCTTGTCACCACCCGTCGCGAGGGAAAGTGCATTTACTACCAGATCGCCAGCCCTGAGGGCCTGGCGTTGATGGACACGCTGTTTGAACAATTCTGTCCAACCAAGGAGCCCCCGCAATGCTGAACATGCGACCATCCAGAGGCAGGCCATGAGCGCAATACCCCACTGGCTTCGAAACTACAGACGCTCCGCGCTGGCCGGCGATGCGACGGCGGGCGTGATCGTCACAGTGATGCTGATACCGCAAAGCCTGGCCTATGCGCTGCTTGCCGGGCTGCCGCCCGAGATGGGCCTTTATGCGAGCATTCTGCCCATCGTGGCCTATGCACTGCTGGGCTCCAGCATGACGCTGGCTGTCGGGCCAGTGGCCGTGGCGTCGCTGATGACCGCAAGTGCATTGCAGCCGCTGGCAGCCACGGGGTCGGCGCAATATATCAGCCTGGCGATCACGCTGTCACTGCTCTCGGGGGGGATGTTGGCGTTGTTTGGTCTGCTGCGCCTGGGATTCCTGGCGCATTTCCTGAGTCACCCCGTGATCAGCGGCTTCATTTCGGGATCGGCAGTGCTGATCGCCGTAGGGCAGTTCAAGCATTTGCTGGGCGTGCAGGCCGGTGGGCACAACGTGCTTGAAACGCTCGCGGCGCTGGCTCACGCCCTGCCAGATGCCAAGAGTGTGACAGTAATGATAGGCGCCAGCAGCCTGGTTTTTCTGTGGGCAGCGCGCAAATATCTTGCCCGAGCCCTGATGCGCCTGGGTGTTCCCGCAAAAGCGGCTGACCTGATGGGAAAGCTCTCCCCCATGCTGGCGGTCATCGTCTCCACCACCGTGGTGGCGATCTGGCGGCTCGACACCACGGCGGGCGTCAGTGTGGTGGGGGCGGTCCCCAAGGGCCTGCCCGCGGTGGGGGTGCCATCGCTGCAAGGCGTGGGAGCACTGTTGCTGCCCGCCTTGCTGATCTCGCTGGTGGGCTTCGTCGAAAGCGTGTCCGTTGCACAGTCGCTGGCACTCAAGCGCCAGCAACGCATCGACCCCAACCGCGAGCTGCTGGGTCTGGGCGCAGCCAACGTGGCCAGCGCGTTTTCTGGGGGATTCCCGGTCACCGGGGGTTTTGCCCGCTCGGTGGTCAACTTTGCCGCGGGGGCAAACACCCCATTGGCGGGCGTTATCTCAGCTGTGCTCATGGGCGCGGTGATCGCCGCCCTGACGGGGCTGTTCCACTACCTGCCGCACGCCGTGCTGGCCGCGACGATCATCGTTGCTGTGAGTTCCTTGATTGACTTTGAAACACTGCATGAAGCCTGGCAATACGACAAGGCTGATGCTGCATCCCTGCTGGCCACAGGCGTCGGTGTGGTGGCCTTTGGCGTGGAGGTCGGCATCCTGATGGGCGTGGCCCTGTCGCTGGGTACGCTGGTGTGGCGCAGCAGTCATCCGCACATTGCCGTGGTGGGTCGTGTGCCGGGCACCGAACACTTTCGCAACGTAGACCGCCACGCAGTGGACACCGAACCCGGGCTGATCGCCCTGCGCGTGGACGAAAGCCTGTACTTCGCCAACGCCAGCGTGCTGCAGGACCGCATCGAAGCCCTGCTGGCCGCGCAGCCGGACACACGCGAAGTGCTGCTGGTGTGCTCTGCCGTCAACCTGATCGACGCCACTGCCCTGGGTGTTCTGACTGCGATGGAAAGCAGCCTGCGTGAGCGGGGCATCGCGTTCGTGCTGTCCGAGGTCAAGGGCCCCGTGATGGACCGGCTTGAAGCAACCCCCCTGGGCATGCGCCTGAAGGGCGGCATCTTCTTGAGCACACACGAGGCCTTTGCCCAGGCCCGCCGCAGGAACCAGGAAACGCCGGCTGTCCCCTGAAGGCTCCGGGGTTCATTGATGACACAATGTGACCTGGCCAGCTTACAAAGATTTTTGTATCAGGCTGCGCAGCGCCTGGCCACCTGTGGGTAAGTAAAACAACAGTCCGATAGCTTGCACCTGCCAGTCTTCGCTGGCGGCGACGCGCTTGAAGCCGGCCATCACGCAATCGGTGCTGCGCACCTCTGCGGCCCCTGGCGGGCTGGCCAGCATCTGTGTGTAGGGCGTGAACTCTGCGCGCACCACGCTGCCATTGCTCTGTGCCCAGTGCAGGCGCAGATAGGGTGGCTCTTCTTTGGCGGACCACATCAGGTGCACATCGTTGCCGTTGGTGCAGAAAACAGGGTGCGCGACAGACTGGTCCTTGGGCCACTGCCCGCTTTGGCGCAACTCCACCCGTACCAGGCGTGTGTCGGGTGCGCCCAGCAGTGACTGGGTATAGATGAGCCCTACCCCGGGCAGGTTGTAGCGTTGCACGGCCTGCACTTTGTGTTCCAGGGTCGGGTTGTCCGCTGGGACTTCACGGCGTTTGCCGATCTCGCGCGAGGCGGCATACAAAGGACCCTCCACCGCAAAGTACGTGGTGCCCGGGATCGCCAAAATCGCCAGGCCCGTTACCGCGAGCACCAGGCTCTCGGTGCGTGTGAGCGACGGCTTGACCCGTCGCCCGACCACAAGGTGGCTGCCAAACCACAGCAGTGGCGCCACCGTATACAGGGCCAGCAAAAATACACCCAGTGCCGCAGGCCCACCGACGGCACGCGCTGGCACCACCACCGCTGCCAGCGCCAGAAGCGCGGCCACCGCCGACACCAGACGCACTGCCAGCCAGCTGCGCCCGCGCCCGCTGGACCTGAAGTACCTGCTTTCCAGCCAGAGCATGCCCAGCATCAGCGCCAGCAACCCTGCGGCCATGCGCAACCAGGTTTGCTGGTCCGCCGGCGGCATGCGCGCAAAAGTGTCCAACATCTGCTGCCACTCCATGGGGGTCCTTTCAGGTGCTTCAGATGACTACGGATGCGGGCCCGGGTGCCCAAGCGGGAGGATAGATCAGGTTCGTCCACCGGACCGGGTGCAGTCCATCTCGGCATGACGGGCCATAAGAAATCTTCACGTCAATCGCTCACAATTTGTCAACCTCGGGGGGCGTCCATATCTGGCTTGTACGGTGTGCTGAAGGTCCAAGCTGCACACTTCTCTAATGTTAAGAGCACCTCATGAGTGACCGTTCGAACGCTCGGATACTGCGGACTCGTAAGCAGGCCGTCCCGGGGGTCCTCGTCATTGGCGACCTGTTCCTTCGAAAGCAAGATGGGTATCGACATTCGGATTTGGCCATTCTCAGTTGGAAACACCCGCATTCCGAGGAGACGGCCAGATCGAAAAGCGGCGTAAAGCGGCTCGAGTCCAGAATCAACGTGAGCCCCGCCATCCGTGTTCGCGACGGCGGTGACGATATCCATGCGTGACATCTTTTCCCCAGTGGGCGCCCGTAGCACTGGCCTCGTCCACCATTCCGGAAAAGGGAGCCGACTGCGAGCATCGGGTGGAGCCAGCAGGGGGGCATAGTGGCCTCCACGCTCAGGAGTGAAAGCCATTGGTGTTAGCGAGCAACCTATGGGAACAACATTGGGACCTTGACGACCCGGAGCACTGTAAAACCGACCGCTTCGAAGGCCAAGTTGTTGAAGCAGAGAGTGAGACCGACCTCCTTGATGAAGGATGACACGAAGAGAAGTCGCCATGGGTTTAGCAAATGCTAGGTTCCCATCGTCGTACTTCGCGCAGAAATGCACCATCAAGGACACTTGCTCAATTAATGCAGCGCGAAGGTCTGCATTTGTCTGCTTTATACGGTCTGCCATGGAAAGTTACGTATTCCGAAATGTAGTGTAGTGAGATTGCAATATGCTGTACCTCGCGGACTAGGCTGCATTTGACCGAATGTGCTCATGAGGTCTCGACCCAGAGACTGTGGACGCACGCAGGTACGATAAAAGGTGAGCTTCCGAAGTTCTTCAATATCCCATTCTGTATCATGCCATTGCGCATTTATCTCGATAGCAGCGACTACTCCGTGCTCTCTGATCCTGACAGGGCGGCGCGGGAAGCCCCGGGTGTTCTGGAGGCACTTCAGCGTCTCAGAGATGCCGGCCTGGTGGAGTTCTTCTTTTCGGCTGCACACCTAACCGAGATGGCTCCGGTACAGCCAGCCTATACAGACGCAGCGCTCAGGCGAAGCAGTATGCTTGCAGCGCTATGCGGCGGCAACTGCTTAGTCCATCACGAGACGCTTTTTCGCGCGGAGGTCAGCGCCGCACTCGGGCTTTCCTCTGGAGCGATAGACCCATCTGACCGCAACGGCAAATGGTTCCCGGAAGGTGCCACTGAAATGTCGCCTGTCACCGAAGCGGATCATCTCCGTTCGATCCGGAGTACCATCGCTGATGTGCTCCCGAACGCAACCCGCGCCCAGAGAAGACGGGTGCAACGGAAAGTGACTAAGGGAGGGAAGCTGCGCCCCGCCTTGCGCTGCGCACTTGGACGCGGAGCAGAAGAGGGTGACCTGAGCGAAATCCTCGCGATTTATCCCATGCGTCCCGACGCTGCTCGCGTGCTTGCACGGTACATAGCCGGAGGCGCAACCGCTGCAGAAGCAACTGCGGCGTTCGAGTCGAGTCTTCGGGATCCTCGCTGGATGATGCAGTGGTTCGAAAAGCATCACGACAAGTTAACTCCCTTTATCTCATGGGCCCGCGGCCCAGCCGCGCAACTTACGGACCGGGTGCGTGAGCTTGCGAGGCATGTCGAGCATGCGCGCGCGAACCCCATGATCACTGAGGAGCGCCGCGTGTCCACGTACGGGCCTGCCAAATGGGAAGAGTTGCAGGCCAACATGCTTGTCGGGATCGCGCACCGATTTGGAGAGGGTCTCAAATCGAGCGCTAAGCTGGACATCGCGTTGGTTGACAAGGACTGCCCAGGAATTTCTACAGCGATTCGGTCATTGCACTCTGCTTGGCATTCGATCACTTTCGAGAACCCACGCACGCCGAAGGACAGCGATTTTGTGGATGCCCTTCATGCCGCGTATGCACCATACGTAGATGTTTTTAGAACAGACGGTTTCATGGCCAACCATGTGGCCAAGCAGGTCGCCCGATTCGGAACCACGGTGGTGCCAAAGCTTTCGTCTCTTCCTGAGGCACTTCGACAGCGGGGTGTGGTTGCCTCACCTTAAGCACATGACGAGCGCTGCTTTGACGTTCGCTTTCGCCCAACGCTGAGGCTACGCTGAATTAGCGCCGTCAAAGAGCCTACGAGGAGCACGGTGTGCAAACAGGGTTGGCGTAGTTGATTTTTCTGCCGGAGAACTAGTTTAGGCTGTGGATTTGATAACTGCGTTCCCCACCCCAAAACATGTGTCGTCCCGGGGCGATTCATTCCCTGCACCGTCAGGTAGGCCCAATCATGTTTGCGCGACATCGGCTGTAAGCGTTCCAAAAAAAGACCTCACAAAATCAAGTGACGTAATGTCATCCATTAGTAGCCTTCTTACAGCACCTTCGTACTGGTCTCGGGTTCGAAAGCCGAGATTCCGCGCAATCTCAGTAAGCATTGGTGTTTCCCGTACCGGATATCGATTGATTATCTTTTCGAGATTTTTTTCATCTATCGCTTGATTGAAGACACCAACTTCCTCAGTTACCTTGGCAGCTACATCAATTTCGATGCATATCGGATTGCCCGCAGAGATATCCGCTTGTTTTGGCCAGTGTCTATCAAGTTCGTCTCGCAGCGTCTTCTCAACTGCACGTTCGCTGAGGCGTTGGGCGTGTGGCGCAACCGCGCTAAGAGCTGCAGATCTGGCTGCATCAACAAGAGCGGTCTCATCCTCACCAGTTACAGATGCGTGGCGTATCGCTAGCTTGCGCTGAATTGTCGGGTGATAGTAGATCGATTCAACGGAATAGACGGATACCGCATACACGCCTTTGTCTCTGAGTCGAGAAATTTCATCTGGTGTCCGGCGATCGTTGTCCACAATTCCAAATGCGCGTAGCCAGTGAAGCTCATTCGCGCTTCGTATGCCCGATACAGCATGATCAACGTCGCGGCAGCTCTTCTTTGAAATGACAGTTACATTGGGAAATGCAAGGCTGTAAAGTGGATTATCCAGGCTGCGCTCATCGCCTTCGATGAATAGCAATGTTCGACGCGCTCCAAGAATGTCCTTCTTTAACTCCTCGTCAACGTTGGATTCCGAAGGAACTACGTCGGCATCCCATGATGTGACTGCTGTTCCGCTATAGGTGCACCCACGAATAAGTATGGTGCGAGCACTGGGATTATCGAGCGGGAGCATCACGTCATGAGTAGAAACGACGAACGCACAGTCCAAGCGCTTGGCGAACAGAAGTGTTAGCAAGGGCGAGATGATGGATCTGTGAAGATGTCGCTCCGGTTCGTCAACCAATAGCAACGTTCCGGGGGCGACTGTAAGAACGTTTGCAGCAATTAATAGAGCGTTCCGTTCTCCGTCAGAGAGTTCAGCAACGCTATAAGGGGCGCTGCCAGACTTGCTTGCAAGAACTTGCTCGTTTGCCTTTACCGATATCTCAATCGGTATGTTCGATAAGCGAAGTAATTCGTTGATAATTTTTATCGGCGCATCTTCTTTGGAAAGAGTCTTCGCCAGATCAATGTCTCCAATATCTACCGCACCTGCAATATTCCGCGCCCGAATATTTTCAGCGTCTATGAGGTCGTAGATTGTTATGTTGGGTCGATGCGCAGCATAGTCGTCTTTCCAGCGTGACTCTGAATTCGCATCACTGTTCGAGATGTTTGTTTCAGTGCTTCTCTTTTGCGCAGGGGATAAGTTTATTGAACTAGACGAAAACCAAGTCTGTCGATGTGCAGAAATTCTCTGTGCCTTGCCGTGATGCGCGCTATAAAACATTTGCATTAGGCTAGACTTTCCTGTTCCATTTGCTCCAAGGATAAATAGGCATTGACCAATATCGAGAGCAACTGGCAAGGGGGAGCCGTTCGGCTTAGGGATCGTAAATATAAACGACATGATCAGGACGTCTCGTGGTGTCGGCGAAATGGCGGAAGGCGTCGAAGGGTCAGGCCTAACGACGGCAAGTACGGCAAGAATGGAACGCGCTTAGCATAGCGCACGCAGATGGTGGATGTCGGCAGGCTAGGACTTCGCGATGTGTCTCAACGTCGACCCACGCGAAGAACATCGCAAGTAGTATCCGCCTTTGCGGTGGCCCCACTCCTCGCACGCCACAACGCCTCAGCGCAGGCGAGCGGGGCGCTCACGGGCAGGACATAAAGGAGGAGGACTCCGCCGCAGGTGGAGTCCGGGGGACAGTCCTGTCCGTGAGTGCCCCGCTCGCTTGCGCCTGCGAGGTGTAAGCCCGAAAAAACGAGCCCATCAAACCGCCCGCAATATCACCGAACTCATCTCCCTCAACAACGGCGGAATCGTCGCCAGATACTTTTGCCAGGCTGGCTCCTGCGCCACATCATTGCGCACCTGCGCCCGATGCGCAAAGTCCCGATAAGGCCACATATGGATGACCCTGTCCGGCTCCCCACTCAAAGGCGCCCACACCCCCAGCGCGTTGGAAAACCTCTCCCGCACCGGCAACGCCGCCGTCATCAACTCCAGAAACCGGGGCAATTGTCCCGTTGCCATCGTGTATTCACGCAACTCCACCACCGGCAAATCACTGGCCTGAAACTCCTTCACCGCCGACAGCAAGCGCACCTCACGCCTTAAAACCGCATCAGCCTGACCCTCACCATAAGCCAGCCGCCCGATGTCCCCCAACGAGGCTGCCTCCGTCTCGATGCGACGCAACGTATACACCTGATTCAACGTGCCGAATTCCGACAGCCAGCGCCCCGCAGGCGCCTCCTTCTTCTGCGCAGCGGCAGCGGCCAGAAAAGCCTGAACCTGCCCGTGACGCAAAGTTTCAACAGTGAGTTGATAAATCATGGTCTGCTATTCCGGTTTGATGCCAGCGTCCAGTGCTGTCTTTTTATAGGACTCATAAGTCTGCCGCGCCAGGTTCTCAAAATCGGCCGGCGAGCCGCGCAAGACCTCATTCGTCAACCCTTCAATGCGCTTGAGCACTTCAGGCTCGGCGAGGATTTCATTGATCTCGCGATTGAGCCGCTGCGTCACCGCGGCAGGCATGTCCGCCGGTCCGATCAGCCCGTACCAGTAGCCGCCGTAGAACTGCGGTATGCCCAGCTCGTCCAGCGTGGGCAGCTCCGGCGCCTGCGTAAAGCGCTTGGGAGACGCCACCGCCAGCAGGCGGATGTTCTTGATCAGCGGCCGCGCCGAACGTACCGACACGATGGACACCTGCGTTTCATTCGCCGCCAGCGATGCAAGCTGCTGGCTGCCGCCGGGGTAGGGAATGATCTGCACCTGTATGCCCAGTGCCTTTTGCAGGCGGATCGCGTCGATGTCATAGGCGCCGCCCGTGCTGCCGAAATTGAGCTTTTGCGGATTGGCCTTGGAGTACGCGATCAGGTCTGCGATGGACTGCACCGGCAGCGAGCTGTTGACGGCTACCACATAAGGCGTGGTGCTGATGGCCGAAATGAAAGTGTGGTCCTTCAGGATGTCGCCGGTGTAGGCCTTGTAGACAAACGAGGTCGCGATCATGCCCGAGTGGATCAGCAAGAGCGTGTGGCCATCCGGCTTGGCGCGCTTGAGATAGGCCATGGCCAGCTGTGTCGCAGCGCCCGGCTTGGCGCTCACGATCACCGGCTGGCCCAGGCGCTGCGAGAGCCGCTCGCCGACCAGGCGGGCCAATATGTCAGGGGCCGATCCTGGTGTCAGCGGGATCACGATCTCGATGCGCTGCGATGGAAACGCGGCTTGCGCCAGCGCTGTGGATACGGGCAGCGCGGCGGCGCACAGCCAGGTGCCGAGCAGCAGGGCGATTCGGTGCATCATCATTGTTGTCTCCTTTGTTGTCGTTCAGGTGCTTTTTAATGGAAACCGCGTGAGAAATTCTTCGTACTGCGGCTCCAGATCAAGGTCGAGCGTGCTCAGAATGCGCACGGTGCCGATGTAAAAGCCGATGGCCACCAGCAGTTCGACCAGGCTCTTGGTGCCCAGCAACCGGTCGAGCGCGGCGACCACTTCGGCCGATGCCGCAGGGCCGGCATACATCTGTTCCGTCGCAGTCACTGTGAGCCGGGCCGCCTCGTCGAGACGGGCGTAGGCGGCGGGGGTGTCTTCCATCAGGATGCGGATGTCCTGCTCACTGACGCCGTTTTCCATGCCGGTCTTGACATGGTGAAACCATTCGTAATGGCATTGTGTGAGCCATCCCACGCGCAGCATGGCGAGCTCGCGCAGGCGCGGCGTCAGCTGCGTGCCTTTCAGGGTGAAGACGACGTTGCGAAAAGCGCGGCAGATCTCCGGCGAATGCGCCAGCGCGCGGAAGGCGCTGTAGTTTTCCTTGAGCAAGGGCTGGAATTCGGGGCTGAGCTGCTCCATGTCTACATACGGGATACGGGCCATGACGGTTTTGCTTTCCTGGGTGGTTGTTGTCGGTCGGGATCGGCTCACGCGGCGCGCACGCGCAGCGGCAGGGACTTGAAGCTGCGCAGGCAGTTGTTGATGCGCTGCACCGGCGCACCGTCGAGTTCAATGTGCGAAGCCCTGCGCGCCAGGGCCTTGAGAACGGCCTCGGCTTCGAGGCGGGCGATCATCTGTCCGATGCAGGCATGCACACCCGCGCCGAAGGCGACATGGCCGAGCGTGGTGCGGTGGATGTCGAATGTGTCGGGTTTCACCCAGAAGCGCGGATCGCGATTGGCCGATCCAAGAAAGACCTGGACTTTGGCATCGGCCGGAATGTGCACGCCAGCGAATTCCACATCGCGGGTGGTGGTGCGGTAGAAGGAAGTGATCGGCGTCTCCAGCCGGATCGATTCTTCGAACACGGCGCGCGCCAGCGAGGGATTGGCCCGCAGTTCAGCCCAGGCCTGCGGGTGGGTGGCGAGCAGCCACAGTGCGCTGCCGATGCCGCTCACGGTGGTGTCCATGCCGCCGCGCAGAAAAGAGCGCAGCAGCCCCTCGCAGATGCCGGAGTCGATCTCGCCCGCATCGCCGGCCTTGAAGATCAGTTCGCCGAAACCATCCGGCAGCATGTTGCTGCGCTGGTAGCTCCTGGCGTACCAGGGCAGGATGTCTTGCACGCGGCGCTCGGTGTCGAGGAAGCGTGCGTTCTTCGGGCCCAGGCCATCGAAGTTCAGTTCGCCGATCAGCACCAGCTTCTCGGTCAGGTTCTCGGTGGGCGCCATGCCGACGGCTTTGGGAAACACGTCGTACACGAAGGACTCGGCGACTTGTGTCACGCCATCGAAGCGGCCGCCTGCGACCACGCTCTCGATCAATGCATCGGCTTGCAACTCGAATGATTCGCGCCAGCTGCGGATGACGGCGGGGGACAGCAGTCGCTGCAGCACGCCCCGCACCCGGGTGTGCGCGGGGGGGTCGGCCTCAACGATGGGGCCGGCGGGGCGCCAGGCCCCCGGTTTGCGGATGTCGCCCAGGCCGATGCCGCCCCGGGCGGAGGAGAAAGTCTCCCAATCTTTCAGCACTGCCTGCACGTGCTCGAGGCGGGCCACGGCATAGTTGTCGTGGCGGCTGAAATACAGCACCGGTCCCGCGTCGCGCATCGCGGCATACGATTCATACGGCGCGGAAAGTATCTCGTCGCTGAAAGGGTCCAGGTCCAGCACCACGGGTGCGGAGCCGGCCGTCACAGCGCGTGATGAAATGCTCATGGCGTTTGTCCTTGTTCCTGCCGGGGACGTCCGATTTCACCCCGGGCCTTGCGCTGGCTCCAGGCCTGCAGCACGGTATCGGCCTGCGCGGCAAACTGGCTACGCTCCCGGGGCGTGTCGGTGCGCACCGTCATCTCCAGCCGGTGGCCGCTCGGGTCGAAGAAATAGATCGAGAGACAAAAGCCGTGATCGGTCGGGCCGATCACGTCCACGCCGTGGGCCAGCAGCCGTTCCTTGCCGCGCAGCAGGGCGGCCTCGTCGGGAACCTGCAGCGCCAGATGCTGGACCCAGCTGGGCGTGTGCGCGTCCTGTTGCGCGGGCAACGCGTTTGCGAGCTCAAAGAAGGCAATGTAGCTGCCGTCGGCCATCTCGAAGAAGATGTGGATGTGCGGGGAGTATTCGCCGGTGGAGGCGACGTGGTCGTTGACCAGCGCATGCGCGAAAGGCAGCTCCAGCACGCGCGTGTAGAAGTCCACCGTGCGGGCCGCATCGATGCAACGGTAGGCAACGTGATGGAGTCCCTGCAGCATCGTGCCTCCCGTACTCAATCGCCGGCCGCCAAAGGGTGGCGCTGTTGCGCGAGCTGTTCATGGTTCTCGCGGATGATGTAAGTGGCCAGCTCGATGTGCTCGCGCATGGCGGCTTCGGCGCGGGTGCCGCGGCGCTCGCAGATGGCGTCGAACACCACATGGTGGTCGTTGTGGGAGCGCTTCACGCGGTCGAACTCGAACCAGTGCACAACCCGGCTCGACACCAGCGGGATGGCCAGCGCACGGTCGGTGACATCGATCAGGCAGCGGTTTCGTGTGGCGTGCAGCACAGTCTGATGGAATCGGTCGTTCATGCGCCGCCAAGGTTCCAGGTCGGCGTCGCGCAATGTGCCCGCTTGCAGGATGGTGTCGCCCTGCGCGAGGCAGTCGGACAGGGCCAGGCGCGTGGCGTCGTCGATGCCGGTCTCGGCGAGCAGCCGGCAGGCCAGTCCTTCGAGCGATGCGCGCACCGTGTAGGCCTGGAGAATTTCCTCCAGCGTGAAGCTGCGCACCACATAGCCCCGGTGCGGCCGGTAGAGCACCAGCCCTTCTTGCCCGAGCGCGCCCAGCGCCTCGCGGATGGGCGTGCGCGACACACCCAGTTGCTCGCTCAAAGGCACTTCCTGCAGATGCTCACCGGGCTGCACCTGACCGCTGAGAATCATCTCGCGCAAACGCTCCAGAATCGACTTCTGACGCACCGGCAGACCTTGCAGGCCGTGCGTGCCCGCAGCCGCCCCCTCTCCCTGGCGGTGGCCTTCGGCGTCAGCCCGTACTTCGTCACTTTGCATACATGAAGTGTAGAAAGATTCTGATGGCGCAGTCAATGCGTAATTGGCTGCATGCAGGATATTGAATTTTTATTAATTAAATCAATGGATTGAGGAAATTGGAGGAAATTTTGCGGTGGAGGTCTGTGCCAGGATTTCTCTCGTGCGTATACATGAAGTAAGATCAACGTCGCTCCTTGGCGCCACTTCGATGCTTGGCGCCGTCCCATCGTGAGGGGCTGACGATCCGCAGGAAAGGCGAGCGAATGACAAGGGTTGCATTGATCACGGGCGGCGCCAGCGGCATTGGTCGGCGTGCCGTCAAGGCCTTCGCCGATGCTGGCTATGCCGTGGCAGCGGCAGACATCTCCAGGGGTGGCGTCGCGCAAAGCGTGGACGGGCTGGCCGGCAAACACCTGGCCTGTGCGGCCGACATCTCCGATGAGACCCAGGTCGCCTCATTGTTCGAGACGGTGGAGCGCGATCTGGGGCCGGTCGCCGTGCTGCTGAACTTTGCCGGCATCATGGTCACGCCGGGCGTGGGGCAGCGGCCCTCGATCATCAGCTCCGAACTGGCCGATTGGGAGCGCACTTTTGCGGTGAACACGCGTGGCACTTTTCTGTGCCTGCGCGAGATGATGCGCCATCGCACTCGCAAGCCGGTGGCGTACTCGCGCATCATCAACATATCTTCTTCTGCGGCCCAGCTCGGCGGCCACAACGGCAGTGCTGCCTACATCGCCTCCAAGGGCGCAATCCTGAGCCTCACAAAAATTGCTGCGCGCGAGGCGGCGCCGCTGGGGCTGACCGTCAATTGCATTGCGCCGGGCGTGATCGAGACGCCCCTGCTGCGCTCGGTGATGCCGCCCGAGGCTGATGAGGCCTACTGCAAGAACATTCCGCTGGCGCGCATCGGAAGCCCCGATGACATTACCGCAGCGGCGCTGTTTCTGGCTTCGCCGCAGGCCGGCTACATCACGGGCAGTTGCATCGATGTCAACGGCGGCATCCGCATGCAATAGCGCAAGGATGCAAGGGGCGCGTCCTTGCCGGCGAATCAATCGATCTGATCCACGCTGTCGGGGTCCGGCACCTCGCCGATGGTCTCTCGCGTGGCGTGCGCCTGCGCGCTCAGCCAGCTGCAAAAGGCTTTGATCTCCGGGCGCTGCGCGCTGCGCGGGCCCACCAGCAGCCAGTAGGCCATGGGTGAGTCCATGCGGCAATTCGGCAGCACCTCGATCAGATCGCCGTTGGCCAGGCTCTCGGCCACCAGCGGCAGGCGCGCCAGCACCACGCCCTGGCCCGTCAGTGCGGCCTGCACCATCTGGTAGGCGTAGTTGAAATACATCCAGCGCTTGGGCGTGAGCTTGCCCAGCTTGTGCAGTTCGAGCCAGCGTTGCCAGCTCAGCCACTCCAGGTGCGTGCGGTGCGCGTCGCCGGCCTCGATCAAGGCGAAGCGGGCCAGGTCTGCCGGCTGCGACAGGTGCGGGCCGCTCTTGAGGAGCCACGGGCTGGCCACCGGAGTGAGCTGCTCACCGAACATGCGCCGTGCGCCAGGCGGCATGGCGGCGGCGTTGCCGTAGCGCAGCGCCACATCCACGTCGGCGACATCCAGGTCGACTGCGTTGTCGCTCGCATCGATGCGGATGTCGATGTCGGGATGGTCCTGCTGAAAAGCCTCCAGCCGCGGGATCAGCCACATCGACGCAAATGACGCGAAGGTGGTGAGCGACACACTCTTGCGCCCGGCACTCTGGCGGATCTGGCGCACCGCACCATCAATGCGCGGCAGCGCCTGCGATACCGCCATCAGCAGCTGCGCGCCGGCGGTGGTCAGCTCCACCGCGCGCGTGTGGCGCAGAAACAGGCTCACGCCGACTTCTTCTTCCAGCGCCTGGATCTGCCGGCTCACGGCCGACTGTGTCAGTGCGAGCTCCTCCGAGGCGGCCCGGAAGTTCAGGTGGCGCGATACCGCTTCGAAGGCGCGCAGATGCCCCGCCGAGATCGGGCGGCTACGCAAATGGGTCTGCGAGTGCTGCATGGTGCCGTGCGCTGATTCATGCGGTTTTGGAATCAATAGCCTATCCGTATTTCATTGGACTGCCAAGCCCGTTGCCCCGAACATTCACTGCCCGATCGACATTTCAGGAGAACGTCATGGTGCAGCCCTTTCTTCAGCAATTTCAACAATCCAGCAGCTCCGGCGCCGCCGCCGCGCTGACCGGTTGCTGGAAACTGGAGCCGGGCCGGGCCATCAGCCTGTTCACCCGCGAGCGCGGCGCGCTGCGCATTGCGCACGGCCAGGTCTGGGCCACGGTGGATGGCCCGCATGCGGGCCACGGCAGCGCGCTGGGCGATCTCGTGCTCGGCCCCGGCGGGCGGATTGATCTGGCAGCGGGCCAGGGCGTGGTCATCGAGCCCTGGAGCCGTGGCGGCGATGCCGCCGTATATTTCAGCTGGGAGTCGGCTACCAGCGCGGCGCCGGTGCTGCGCCGCAGCGGCACGCGCTGGCAGCATGCGGTGGTCTATCCTCTGCGCGACCTGGCTTCGGCGCTGGGTCTGGCGGGTGTGGCCATCGTCCGCCTGGGCGGGGGCCTGCTGGGATACCGCGAGCTTCTGGTGGCAGGCCGGGGGCGCGTGCTGCCCGGTCTGGAGTCGAATCAGCCTTAGTTTGCTGGGCCCAACTGGCCGCGAAGGCAAAATGCCCGAATGGCCCGTCCCCGTTCTGCCTCCCACGAAATCCGTCGCGACGCGATCCTCGACGTTGCGGCGCAGTGTTTTGCCGAGCGCAGCTATCCTGCCGCCAGCATGCAGGACATCGCCACGGCCTGCGGCACATCCAAGGCCCTGCTGCACGACACCAGGTTCCTGGGCGAGCAGCAGCGCGAGCAGATCCCGGACCGCCAGCGCGACGTGGTCTCTGCGGTGACCCGGTTCCTGCGCCGCGCCTATCCCGAGCGCCTCGATGCCTCGAACCAGACCGCCACGGCCATGATGCTGTTCGGCATGATCAACTGGACCTTCACCGGGCTGCGCCCCGGCGGGCCGATGAGCTACGAGGACTTCGCGCGGGAAGTCATCGCCATGCTGGAGCATGGTCTGGGCGGCGTCGGTGCGGCGGATAATTGAGACCGACACTCTCAGGATAGAGCCCATCACCCAGGAGACTTCATGTCCAAAGCATTCGCGAGCCAGGCCGACCTGGATGACAAGACCATCACCTTCGAGCAACTGAGCCCCCACTGCTGGGCCTACACCGCCGAGGGCGACCCTAACTCCGGCGTGATCATTGGCGACAAGTTCATCATGGTGGCCGACGCCACCGCCACCCCGGCCATGGCGCGCGACCTGATCCAGCGCATCCGCACTGTCAGCGACAAGCCGATCAAGTACGTTTTGCTGACGCACTACCATGCCGTGCGGGTGTTGGGCGCGAGCGCCTATGCGGCTGAGGGCGCAAGCGAGATCATCGCGAGCCAGGGCACGCTGGAGCTGATCCGCGAGCGCGGCGCGCAGGACATGCAAAGCGAGATGGAGCGCTTTCCCCGCCTGTTCCGCAATGCCGAATCGGTGCCCGGTCTGACCTGGCCCACCCTGATTGTCGGCGGCGGCGACCCCACGCGCGGCGAGGTTCCGGGCCGGCTCACGCTGGACCTCGGCGGCATCACGGTGGACATCTGGCATCCCGGCCCGGGCCATACGCGGGGCGACACCATTGCCTGGATCGCGGCCGAAAAAGTACTGTTCTCGGGCGACCTGGTCGAGTATGAAGCCGGCGTCTACACCGGAGACGCCCAACTCGAAGAATGGCCCGCCACACTGGAAGCCCTGCGCGCCCTGAAGGCTGAAGCCATCGTGCCGGGCCGCGGCATTGCCATGAAAGGCCGGGCCGACGTCGACCGCGCGCTGGACTACACCCGGCGCTGGGTCGAGACCCTGTACCGCTGCGGCAAGGAAGCCGCTGCTGCGGACATGGACCTGAAGACCGCAATGGCGCACACGCGCAAGAGCATGGACCCGATCTTCGGACACGTCTTCATCTACGAGCACTGCCTGCCGTTCGACGTGAGCCGCGCCTACGACGAAGCCAAGGGCATCAAGAACCCGCGCATCTGGACCGCCGAGCGCGACCAGGAAATGTGGAAGGCGCTGCAGGGCTGACGCCCGGCAGGGTCGGGTGCTATTGCCAGCATATTGCCAGCAGGGCCGTATGCTATTGCCTGGCCAGTTCCAGCACGTCGCGCCGATAGGCGCGCAGCCGCCGCACGGCGGTTTCGCGTTGCGCCGCCGTCGTGCTGTTGTGCGCCGTCGCGAAGGCGCGGCAGTTGTCGCGCAACTGCCTTTGCTGATAGGCCCGGTAGGCCGCATCCGGGGAGTCGATGCTGCGCTCGATGTACGCGCGCATCAGCTCGCGCCCGGCTGTAGGCGTGAGGTCCGGTTTCATGAGTTGGGCGAGAGTGTTCAGGCTGTCCTTTTGCCGGCGCAGCTGCTCCAGGTGGGACGACGAAGGATCGAAGGCGGAGAGCTCCAGCTGCTTGCGGATCACGCTCTTTTGTTCTTGGTCCAGGCTGCCGTAGATCATCTCGCTGCGGTCCAGGATGCGCTCGAAGCGCCGTTCCTGCTGCTGCGCTGCGGAGCGTTGCAGCCATTCCTTGCGGAAGGCGATGTTGTTCTTGGCGTACTTGCGCTCCAGGTGTCGGACCTGCTCGGCATCCAGACTCATGGCCAATGCCGTCAGTGGTGTCTCGGCGCGGCGCAGCATGCGATCGAGTTTGCCGCGCAGTTCCCCCACGATGGCGCAGACCTGCTCCGGCGTGACGTCGCCCGGCGCTATCTGCTCCAGCCTTTGCAGTGTCGCCGCATAGGTGGGCATCTCGCTGCGCCGATGCCACTGCTGAAACTGAGCGAGTTCCTCGCGCACGCGCTGCGACTGAGTGTCGTTGAGGTCCACATAGCCATCCACCCACCAGTGGCCGAACTCCGGCGCCGTGTTGTAGGCGATCTTGATCGCGCTACAACCTTGTAACAGGAACAACACGAGCAGGAACCCGATAATCCGGGGAACAGCCCCCCAGGGACGGCGACTCAAAGAAAAAGGAATATTCATGACGTCTATAGATGTGGTCATCATGGCAGCAGGCAAGGGCACCCGCATGAAAAGCCGTATGCCCAAAGTGTTACACCGATTGGCCGGTCGCGCTTTGGTGCAGCATGTGATCGATACGGCGGCCGAATTGTCCGTGCGTCAGGTCGTGGTGATCACCGGACATGGCGCCGCCGAAGTCGAGAGTGCGCTGGCACCCACG
>JAURZS010000135.1 GCA_030653255.1 Burkholderiaceae bacterium
TGGAATGCGACAGCAGGGCGGCTTTGGGCACCAGGCCAAAACGCAGCATCTCCTCGGCAGCCATCACCGTGATCTCGCAGAGCTCCTCAGGTGTCGGGTCGTAGTTGACGTGGGTGTCGACCAGGAAGACCTGGCGGTCGGGCAGGATCAGGCCGTTCATGCAGGCATAGGTGCACACGCCCGCGCGCTTGCCGATGACCTGATCGATGTAGTGCAGGTGCATGCTGGTGTGGCCCCATGTGCCCACGATCATGCCGTCGACCTCGCCCTTGTGCAGCAGCATGGCGCCGATCAGCGACAGGCGCCGCCGCATCTCGATCTTGGCGATCTGCACGGTGACGCCGCGGCGCTCGGTCATGCGGTGGTAGGTCTGCCAGAAGTCCCGGTAGCGGTGGTCCTGCTCGACGTTGACGATGTCGTAGTCCAATTCTTCCTTGAGCCGCAGGCCGAATTTTTCGACGCGCTGCGCGATGACGGCCGGGCGGCCCACCAGTGTCGGGCGGGCAAGACCCTCGTCGACCACGATCTGCGCGGCGCGCAGCACGCGCTCTTCCTCGCCCTCGCAATACACCACGCGCTTGCGGCTCGCCAGCTTGGCGGCGTTGTAGATCGGCTTCATCATGGTGCCCGAGGCGTAGACGAAGCTTTGCAGGCGCTCGCGGTAGGCGTTCATGTCGGTGATCGGGCGCAGCGCCACGCCGCTGTCGGCGGCGGCCTTGGCCACGGCCGGCGCGATCTTCATCATGAGGCGCGGGTCGAAGGGCTTGGGGATCAGGTATTCGGGGCCGAAGGCCAGTGGCTCGCCCGCGTAGGCCGCAGCAACGACTTCGCTTTGCTCGGCCTGGGCGAGTTCGGCGATGGCGTGCACCGCCGCGATTTCCATCTCGACCGTGACGGTGGTCGCGCCGCTGTCGAGCGCGCCGCGGAAGATGTAGGGGAAGCACAGGACGTTGTTGACCTGGTTGGGATAGTCGGCCCGGCCGGTGGCCATGATGGCGTCGTCGCGCACGGCCTTGACTTCCTCGGGCAGGATCTCGGGCGTGGGGTTGGCCAGCGCGAAAATCAGGGGCCGTGCAGCCATCTTGCGCACCATGTCGGGCTTGAGCACGCCGCCGGCAGACAGCCCCAGGAAGACGTCGGCGCCGTCGATGATTTCGGACAGGGTGCGCGCCGAGGTCTTTTGCGCGAAGACGATCTTGTCTTCGTCCATCAGTTCGGTGCGGCCCTCGTAGACCACGCCGGCGAGGTCGGTCACGAAGATGTTTTCGCGCGGAATGCCCAGCTTGACCAGCAGGCCCAGACAGGCCAGAGCCGCGGCGCCCGCGCCGGAGGTGACGAGCTTGATCTTTTTGGGGTCTTTGCCGACCACTTTGAGTGCGTTGAGAATGGCCGCGCCCACCACGATGGCCGTGCCGTGCTGGTCGTCGTGGAAGACCGGGATTTTCATGCGCTCGCGCAGCTTGCGCTCGACATAGAAGCAGTCCGGGGCCTTGATGTCTTCCAGGTTGATGCCGCCGAAGGTCGGCTCCAGCGAGGCGATGATCTCGACGAGTTGGTCGAGATTGTTTTTCTCGGCGATCTCGATGTCGAAGACGTCGATGCCCGCGAATTTCTTGAACAGGACGGCCTTGCCTTCCATCACGGGCTTGGCCGCCAGCGGGCCGATGTCGCCCAGGCCGAGCACGGCCGTGCCGTTGGTGATGACTGCCACCAGATTGCCGCGGCTGGTGTACTTGAAGGCGGCGTTGGGGTCCTTGACGATTTCTTCGCAGGGCGCGGCCACCCCGGGGGAATAGGCGAGCGACAGGTCGCGCTGGTTGATCAGCTGTTTGGTTGCGGTGACCGATATCTTGCCCGGGGTGGGAAACTCGTGGTAGCGCAGCGCAGCGCGGCGCAACTCGGCGCGTTTTTCATCGGCATTCGCAATGGGCTTGGACATCAAAATCTCCTGCACGGAACACGAGGGCCGCCGTGCTGCCGGCCAATTTCAGGGGATGCGATTGTAGGCCTTTGGCGTTAGTGCCGGGGTGCTTGTGCGCGGGGGCGTCAGGCGCGCATCACGGCTTCGATCTCGTCGGCCCGGACCGGCACATCGCGGCTGATCAGCTCGCAGCCGGTGTCGGTGACGATGGCGTCGTCCTCGATGCGGATGCCGATGCCGTGGAAAGCCTCGGGCACGCCGGGGGCGGCGCGCACGTAGATGCCGGGCTCTATGGTCAGCACCATGCCGGGGCGCAGGATGCGGCTGGGCCGGTTGACGATGGTCTCGCCGCTCAGCGGGTCGCGCCGCGCGCTGGTGGCGCCGACCTCGGACGGCTCGACGTAGCTGCCGCAGTCGTGCACGTCCATGCCCAGCCAGTGCCCGGTGCGGTGCATGTAGAACTGGAAGTAGCTGCGGTTGGCGATGACGTCGTCCAGGCTGCCGACTTTTCCGGCATCGAGCAGGCCCAGGTCGAGCATGCCCTGGGCGAGAACTTTGACGGTGGCCTCGTGGGGGTCGGTGAAGCGCGCACCTGCGCGTGTCGCGGCCACGGCGGCGTCCTGGCTGGCCAGCACCAGGTCGTACAGCGCGCGCTGCGGGCCGCTGAAGCGGCCGTTGGCGGGGAAGGTCCGTGTGATGTCGCTGGCGTAGCCGTCGAGTTCGCAGCCCGCGTCGATCAGCACCAGCTGGCCGTCGCGCACCGGCGCGGTGTCGGCACGGTAGTGCAGCACGCAGGCGTTGTCGCCGGCCGCGACGATGGAGCCATAGGCCTGGGCCTGCGAGCCTTGCAGACGGAATTCGTGCATCAGCTCGGCGTCCAGGTGGAATTCGCGCACCTCGCGGCCTTCGCGCAGCATGCGTGCGGACAAACGCATGGCGCGCAGATGGCCGCCGGCGCTGATGCGCGCGGCGCGCCGCATGATGTCTTGCTCGTGCGCGTCCTTGATGAGGCGCATCTCGTCGAGGATGCTGCACAGGTCGTGCTGCTGCTCGGGACACAGCACGCCGAAGCGCACCCGCGCGCGCACGCTGTGCAGCCAGCCGGCCACGCGGGCTTCGAGGCCCGCGTGGATGGCAAAGGGGAACCACACTGTGGACTTGTTCTCCAGCAGGCGCGGCAGCTGGGTGTCGAGCTCGTTCACGGTCAATGCCGCGTCCACACCCAGCGCCGCCGGGGCGGCCTCGGGACCGAGGCGGATGCCGTCCCAGATCTCGCGCTCCAGGTCCTTGGGCGCGCAAAACAGGGTGGAGCGGCCGTCGCCGGTGATCACCAGCCAGGCATTGGGCTCGGTGAAGCCGCTGAGGTAGTAGAAGTAGCTGTCGTGCCGGTAGAGGAAGTCGGAGTCGCGGTTGCGCGGCTGCTGTGGCGCGGTCGGGATGATGGCGATGCCGTCGCGGCCGAGTTGGGAGGCAAGCCGGGCGCGGCGTTGGGCGTAGACAGAGGCGTTCATCGTGTGGGCTGATTGAGTTGGGCGAGGCGCTGCGGCGTGCCGACATCGGTCCAGGGGCCCCGGTAGAGCTCGGCGCTGATGTCGCCATTGTCCACTGCGGCACGCAGCAGCGGCGCCAGTGGGGCTTTGAGTCCCTGCGGATTGCCCCAGGGCAAGTCTGCAAAAAGGGCGCGCCGGTACAGGCCGATGGTGGAGTAGGTATGACGCTGGTCACCGGGCGCGGCCTGGTTCAGGGCCAGACCCGTGGGCGACAGGCCGAAGTCGCCGCCCGGATTGTGTTCGGGATTGGGCACCAGCCACAGGTGGGCCAGGCGAGGGCCGGCCGCGAACTCGCGCAGCGCCTGCTGCGGGAACTGGAAGTCCGGCGCGAACACATCGCCGGCCAGCACCCAGAAGACCTCGCCGAGCAAGGGCAGTGCGCGTGCGATACCACCCGCCGTCTCCAGTGCACCCCCGAAGTCGTGTCCCTCGTCGGAATATTGCAGGGCCAGCGGGGGGGCGGCGCCATCGTCGAACAGCGCGCCGAAGCGCGTCTGGATCTGGTCGCCCAGCCAGGCGGTGTTGATGACCACGCCGCTGCAGCCGCCACGCGCCAGCGCCTGCAGCGGCCACTGCATGAGCGGGCGCCCGCGCACCGGCAGCAGGGGCTTGGGGCAGGTGTCGGTCAGGGGTCGCATGCGCTCGCCACGACCGGCGGCCAGGACGATGGCCTGCGCCGGCTTCATCGGGTTCGGGCCGCAGCGCGGCGCGGTGAAAGCGGCCCGGGGACGGGGGGATGGCACATGGCGGTGAATCGCAAGTCCTGCATCCGGGTTACTTTAACCGGCACCGGCGGCCCGGGGCGGGCAAAAACACCCGGTCCGGCCAGCCGGTAAAATCCCGGGTTTCCTCCCCCTCACGATTCCCCATCCCCCGGAGCCGCCCTGCAATGGCAAATACCCAAATGATGGCCAACGCGATTCGCGCGCTGGCGATGGATGCTGTCCAACAAGCCAACTCCGGTCATCCGGGCGCCCCGATGGGCATGGCCGACATGGCGGTGGCGCTGTGGGGCAGCCATCTGAAGCACAGCCCGCGCAATCCGCACTGGTTCGACCGCGACCGCTTCGTGCTGTCCAACGGCCACGGCTCCATGCTGCTTTACGCGCTGCTGCACCTGAGCGGCTATGCCTTGCCCATGAGCGAGCTGCGCAATTTCCGTCAATTGCACAGCAAGACGGCAGGGCACCCCGAAATGGGTGTGACCCCAGGCGTGGAAACCACCACCGGCCCGCTGGGCCAGGGTGTGACCAATGCCGTGGGCATGGCGCTTTCGGAAAAGCTGCTGGCGCGCGAGTTCAACCGCAGTGGCCATACGGTCGTCGATCACCACACCTATGTGTTCATGGGCGACGGCTGTCTGATGGAAGGCATCAGCCACGAGGCCTGCGCACTGGCCGGCGCCTGGAAGCTCAACAAGCTCATCGCCCTGTATGACGACAATGGCATTTCCATTGATGGGCAGGTCGCTCCCTGGTTCGTCGACAACACGCCCCAGCGCTTTGTTGCCTACGGCTGGAACGTGATCGGCCCGATCGACGGCCACGACAGCCAGGCCGTGTCGCGCGCCATCGCCGATGCGAAAAGCAGCGCCGAGCGGCCCAGTCTGATCGTGTGCAAGACCCACATCGGAGAAGGCAGCCCGAACCGTGCCAACACCGCCAAAGCCCACGGCGAGCCGCTGGGCGCCGACGAGATCGCGCTGACCCGCGCGGCGCTGGGCTGGCCTTATGCGCCCTTCGAGGTGCCCAGGGAGGTTTACGAGGACTGGGACGCCAAGTCCACCGGCCTGGCCGCAGAGGCGGCCTGGGATGCGCGCTTTGCCGCGTACAAGGCCGCCTACCCCGAGCTGGCCGCTGAGTTCACCCGTCGCATGAAGGGCGAGCTGCCGCGCAACTTCGCACAGGTGGCTGTGGACACCGCCGTGGCCGCCCACAGCAAGGCCGAGACTGTGGCTTCGCGCAAGGCGTCGCAAATTGCGCTCGAATCCTTCACCGCCGCGTTGCCCGAGTTGCTGGGCGGCTCGGCCGACCTGACCGGCTCCAACCTGACCAACACCAAGAGCACGCCGGCCTTGCGCTTCGATCTGGCCGGTGAGCCCGTTCTTGACGAGCAGGGCCGCATCGGGCGTCATATCAACTACGGCGTGCGCGAGTTCGGAATGGCCGCGATCATGAATGGAGTCGCGTTGCATGGTGGCTACATTCCGTATGGCGGCACCTTCCTGACCTTCAGCGACTACTCGCGCAATGCCATCCGCATGGCCGCGCTGATGAAGTTGCGCGTGATCCATGTCTTCACACACGACAGCATCGGCCTGGGCGAAGACGGCCCCACGCACCAGTCGGTCGAGCATGCGGCCAGCCTGCGCCTGATTCCCAACCTGGATGTCTGGCGTCCTGCCGACACTGCCGAGACCTCGATCGCCTGGACCGTGGCGCTGCAGAACCGCAACCGTCCGACGGCGCTGCTGCTGTCGCGCCAGAACCTGCCCTACGCGCCCAAGGCCGGCCTGGAAGACATCAGCCGCGGCGCCTATGTGCTGGCCGAACCCAGTGAGGTCGGTCTGAAGCGCCGGGCGCAGGCCGTGATCATCGCCAGCGGCTCCGAAGTGCAGCTCGCGCTCAAGGCGCAGGAATTGCTGGCGGCGCAGCGCATCGCCGTGCGCGTGGTCTCCATGCCCAGCACCACCACCTTCGACCGCCAGAGCGTGGCCTACAAATCGGGCGTGCTGCCTGCAGGCGTGCCGCGCATTGCGGTCGAGATGGGCGTGACCGACGGCTGGTGGAAGTACGGATGCGCCGCCGTCGTCGGACTGGACACTTATGGCGAGTCCGCGCCCGCCCCCGCGCTGTTCAAGCATTTCGGCTTCACGCCGGAGAACGTGGCCGATACGGTGCGCGCCGTGCTGGCGGCCTGAGTCCCAACGAATTTTTTCAACAATCGAGGAGATCACCCCATGACCATCAAAATCGGCATCAACGGCTTCGGGCGCATCGGGCGCATGGTATTTCGCGCGGCAGTGCAGAACTTCAAGGAAATCGAGGTCGTCGGCATCAACGACCTGCTGGAGCCCGACTACCTGGCCTACATGCTGAAGTACGACTCGGTGCACGGGCGCTTCAAGGGCGACATCGCGGTGGACGGCACGACGCTGGTCGTCAATGGCCGCAAGATCCGCCTGACCGCCGTCAAGGACCCTGCCGAGTTGAAATGGGGCGAGGTCGGCGCGCAGATCGTGATCGAGTCGACCGGCCTGTTCCTGACCAAGGAAACCGCCGAGAAGCATCTGGCCGCCGGCGCCAAGAAGGTGATCATGTCGGCCCCGTCCAAGGACGATACCCCGATGTTCGTCTACGGCGTCAACGACAAGAGCTATGCCGGCCAGGCCATCATCTCCAATGCGTCCTGCACCACCAACTGCGTGGCGCTCGTGGCCAAGGTGCTGCACGACAAGTGGGGCATCAAGCGCGGCCTGATGACCACTGTGCATGCCACCACCGCCACGCAAAAGACCGTGGACGGCCCCAGCAACAAGGACTGGCGCGGCGGCCGCGGCATCCTGGAGAACATCATTCCCTCGTCCACCGGCGCGGCCAAGGCCGTGGGCGTGGTGATTCCGTCGCTCAACAAGAAGCTGACCGGCATGTCCTTCCGCGTGCCCACCTCTGACGTGTCGGTGGTCGACCTGACCGTGGAGCTGAGCAAGGAAGCCAGCTATGAGGCCATCTGCGCCGAAATGAAGGCGCAGTCCGAAGGCGCGCTCAAGGGCATCCTGGGCTACACCGAAGACAAGGTCGTGGCCACCGACTTCCGCGGCGAGTCCTGCACCTCGGTGTTCGACGCCGAGGCCGGCATCGCGCTGGACAGCACCTTCGTGAAGGTCGTGTCCTGGTATGACAACGAGTGGGGCTACTCCAACAAGTGCCTGGAGATGGCGCGGGTTATTGCCAAATAACGGCGCGACGGAAGGTGCGCATGATCTGCCGGCGCTGTCTGGTGGATCATGCCGCGAACATTTCGCTCAATATGTCCAAGGCAGGCTTGGCATTGATGTGTGTCATCTTGCGAATCAGTCCGGAACGGTCAATCGCACGTACCTGATCGAGCGCGATCGAGCGGAATATCACCCACAGGTTTTCGTCTTCCGCGGGGTCGGCCGCGAATACAGCTGCCCAGTCGTCCCGTGGCTTGTGTAGCGGGCGCAGGACAATCTCCAGGACTGCGGCATGTGCCTCAGCCCTGCGCAACGACATTCAGCCGCGCGCAGGCGCGGGGGGCCAGCGGTCGAACATTCTTGCTGCCACCGGCTCGCCCCACAGGTCGACCGTGCAGTTGCTGCCCGCATGCGCGCGCGTTGCCGCCGCGCCGCGCACATAACCCAGGGCCACGCAGGCGCCGGCCAGGGGGCTCCAGCCGACGGAGGAGATTTCGCCGGCCGCCACGCCGTCGAGCATGATGGTTTCGCCGCCCCAGGCGTAGTCCTGCGCCGAGTCGAACACCAGCGTCACCAGTTTCTTGCGCAGGGGCTGGTCGCGTGCGGCAATCAATGCCGCGCGACCGATGAAGTCGTCTGGCTTGTCGAGCTTGAGCGCGAAGGACAGACCGGCCTCCCAGGGCGTCTCATCGGGCCCCAGCTCCGCACCCCAGGCGCGGCGGCCCTGTTCGATGCGCAGGGCGTCGAGCGCGTAGTACCCGGCGTCGCGCAGGCCCAGGTCCTGGCCCGCGGCCTGCAGCGCCAGATAGACGTGGCGCATCATCTCCACCGGCACATACAGCTCGAAGCCCGGACCGCCGACGTAGCTCATGCGCGCGGCACGCACGCGCGCATGCCCCAGATCGATCTCGCGCGTCCATGAGAAGGCCAGCGACTGGGGCGACAGATCGTCCGGACTCACACGTGCGAGCAGTTCGCGGGCCTTGGGGCCCATTACCGAGAGCACACCATACAGAGCGGACACATCGGTCAACGTGACATGGGCATCGGGCTCGATGTGGCGTGAGATCCAGTCGAAGTCGCGCAGGGCCTGTGCCGAGCCGGTCACGATCAGAAAGCGTTGCGCGGACTCGCGCATCACGGTCAGGTCGCTCTCGAAGCCGCCACGCGCGTTGAGCATGGCGGTGTAGACCATGCGGCCCACAGGCACGTCCATTTCGTTGGCGCACAGGCGTTGCAGCAGCGCCAGCGCATCGCGCCCCTGCAGCAGGAGTTTGGAGAAGGAGCTCTGGTCGTACAGGGCCACGGCCTGGCGCGTGGCCTTCTGCTCCTCGATCATCCACGGCAGCCAGCCGGGGGCCTCCAGGGTGTGTTCAGGCCGGGGCTGTCCGCCGGGGCGGAAGTAGCTGGCGCGCTCCCAGCCGTTCTTGCTGCCGAACTCTGCACCGCGCGCCAAGAGGATGTCATACAGCGCCGAGGTGCGCAGCGGCCTGGCGGTCTCCAGTTCCTGGCGCGGCCAGCGCATTGCATAGTGCAGGCCCAGGGTCTCGCCGGTGCGCTCGGACAAGGCCCGGCGGTTGCCGGTGAAGGCGCCGAAGCGCCGGATGTCCACGTCCCACAGGTCAGAGCTGGGCTCGCCGCCGACGATCCATTCGGCCAGCAGCCGGCCTGCGCCGCCGGAGTTGGCGATGCCTGCGGAGTTGAAGCCCGCGGCGACGAAATAGTTGCGCAACTCGGGCGCCTCGCCCAGGATGAAGTTGCCGTCGGGTGTGAAGCTCTCGGGGCCGTTGAGCAGCATCTT
>JAURZS010000068.1 GCA_030653255.1 Burkholderiaceae bacterium
GGCGGCCAAGGCGGGCCTGGGCCGCGCCGACATGGTCGTCACGCTGAGCCCGTTCAAATGCAATATGGACATCAGCGACGTGCTGCTGCCGATCGCGCCCTTCACCGAGACGCCGGGCACTTTCGTCAATGCCGAAGGCCGCGTGCAGAGTTTCCATGCGGTGGTCAAGCCGCTGGGCGATGCGCGGCCTGCCTGGAAGGTGTTGCGCGTGCTGGGCAATCTGTTGGGTCTGGCGGGCTTCGACTTCGAGTCCTGCCAGGAGGTGTTGCAAAAGCTGCAGGGCGCGCAAGCCGCCGGGCAGACGCACCTGCCGGCTGAAATGCTGGGCAACCGCAGCGCCGCGCCCATCGACCTCGCCGCAGCCCCGTCGGCCGCGCCGGTGTCGGCAGCCATCTATCAACTCGACGGCATCGTGCGCCGGGCTGCATCGCTGCAGCTCACAGCCGATGCCCGCGCCGCACGGGAGTCGCTCGCATGATCGATGCTCTGTACAACGGCGGTCTGGGCCTGGTGGCCGCAAGCTGGTGGACCGGTGTCGCCTGGCCAGTGATCTGGGCTCTGGTCAAGATCGTGGCTGTGTTGCTGCCCCTGATGGGCTGCGTGGCCTACCTCACCCTGTGGGAGCGCAAGGCCATCGGCTTCACCCAGATCCGCAACGGGCCGAACCGCGTCGGCCCCATGGGTCTGTTGCAGCCCATTGCCGACGCACTCAAGCTGCTGACCAAGGAAATCATCATGCCCGCGGCGGCGAGCAAGGGACTGTTCGTGCTCGGACCGATCATGACCATCATGCCCGCGCTGGCGGCCTGGGCCGTCGTGCCGTTCGGGCCGGATGTGGCGCTGGCCAATGTCAACGCCGGCCTGCTGTTCCTGATGGCCATCACCTCGCTGGAGGTCTACGGCGTGATCATCGCGGGCTGGGCGTCCAATTCCAAGTACGCATTCCTGGGCGCGCTGCGGGCCTCGGCGCAGATGGTCAGCTACGAAATCGCCATGGGCTTTTGCCTGGTGGTGGTGCTGATGGTCTCATCGAGCATGAACATGACCGAGATCGTGACAGGGCAGGGCAAGGGTTACTTCGCCAGCATGGGCCTGAATTTCCTGTCCTGGAACTGGTTGCCGCTGCTGCCGATCTTCCTGGTGTATTTCATTGCCGGCCTGGCCGAGACCAACCGCCACCCCTTCGACGTGGTCGAGGGCGAGTCCGAGATCGTCGCCGGCCACATGGTCGAGTACTCGGGCATGGCCTTCGCGATGTTCTTCCTCGCCGAATACGCAAACATGATCCTGGTGTCCACGCTGTGCGTGATCATGTTCCTGGGTGGCTGGATCGCGCCGATCGACAGTCCCCTGCTCACCTGGATCCCGCCGTGGATCTGGCTCGGCGTCAAGACTTTCGTGGTCGTGACCCTGTTCCTCTGGGTGCGCGCCACCTTCCCGCGCTTCCGCTACGACCAGATCATGCGTCTGGGCTGGAAGATCTTCATTCCGGTCACACTCGTGTGGCTGGTGGTGGTGGGCGCCTGGATGCAGACCCCCTGGAACATCTGGAAGTAAGCTGCCATGACGACCACTGTTTCTCCATCTTCGACCTTCTCGCTGCGCGATTTCGCATCGAGCTTCTTGCTGCTGGAGCTGTTCAAGGGCATGGCCCTGACCGGCAAGTACATGTTCAAGCGCAAGATCACGGTGCAATTCCCCGAGGAAAAGACGCCTGCCAGCCCGCGCTTTCGCGGCCTGCACGCACTGCGCCGCTACGAAAACGGCGAAGAGCGCTGCATCGCCTGCAAGCTGTGCGAGGCGGTGTGCCCGGCGATGGCCATCACCATCGAATCCACCGTGCGTGACGACGGCTCGCGCCGCACTTCGCGCTACGACATCGACCTGACCAAGTGCATCTTCTGCGGATTCTGCGAAGAGAGCTGCCCGGTCGACTCCATCGTCGAGACGCACGTCTTTGAGTACCACGGCGAAAAGCGCGGCGACCTGTACTTCACCAAGGACATGCTGCTGGCGGTCGGCGACCGCTATGAAGCGCAGATTGCCGCCAACCGCGCAGCCGACGCCAAGTACCGCTGAGAGAAAGCCCCAAAAAAGAGCCCCCTATGGACGTCAAAGCCGGACTTTTCTACATCTTCTCCGCAGTGCTGCTGTTTGCAGCCTTTCGCGTGGTGACCGCGCGCAATCCGGTGCATGCGGTGCTGTTCCTGGTGCTGTCCTTTTTCCAGGCCGCCATGGTGTGGATGCTTCTGCGCGCCGAATTTCTTGCCATCACCCTGGTGCTTGTCTATGTGGGGGCGGTGATGGTGCTGTTCCTCTTCGTGGTGATGATGCTGGATATCAATGTCGACAGCCTGCGACAGGGCTTCTGGCGGCATTTTCCGCTGGCGGCAGCAGTGGGGGCCTTGATTGCGTTGGAAATGGCCGCCGTACTCATGGGGGGCTTTCGCGTCGGCGAGGAGTCCAAGACCGCAGCGGCGTTGAGTCAGCAGGCCGCTGCGGGCGCCGCGGGTTATTCCAATACCCGCGAGCTCGGCATCCTGCTCTACACCCAGTACCTGTATCCGCTGGAGATCGCCGCAGTGCTGCTGCTGGTGGCCATCATCGCGGCGATTGCCCTGACCCTGCGCGAGCGCAAGGACAGCAAGGCCATCAGCGTGTCCGACCAGGTCCGTGTGCAGGCGCGTGACCGCCTGTCGCTGGTCAAGCTGGCGGCCACCCGCGCCGCACCCCCGCCCGAGCCGCCGCCTGCGCCTGCGACCGAGGAGAAAAAAGCATGACCTTGACCCTGGGCCATTTCCTGTCGCTGGGCGCGTTGCTGTTCGCGCTGTCGGTGATCGGCATCTTCCTCAACCGCAAGAATCTGATCGTGCTGCTGATGGCCATCGAGCTGATGCTGCTGGCGGTCAACATGAACTTCGTCGCGTTCTCGCACTACCTGGGCGACATGCACGGCCAGGTCTTCGTCTTCTTCATCCTGACCGTGGCGGCGGCCGAGTCCGCCATCGGCCTGGCCATCCTCGTGCTGCTGTTCCGCAACAAGTCCAGCATCAACGTGGACGAACTCAACACGCTCAAGGGTTAAAAAAAGAATGAGCCAAACTCTTTCGGCTTCGACCCTTCTGGTCGTCCCACTGGCCCCGCTGGCCGGAGCCATCCTGGCCGGCATCTTCGGCACCGCCTTCGGCGGCAACTGGATTGGCCGGCGGCTGAGCCACAGCCTGACCATCCTCGGCGTGCTGGTGGCCTTCGTGCTGTCGGCCATGACGCTCAAGAGTGTGGCCCTGGACGGCGCGCGCTTCAACGAGACCCTCTACACCTGGATGGTGGTGGGCGGCCTCAAGATGGAAGTCGGCTTCCTTGTCGACGGGCTCACCGCCATGATGATGTGCGTCGTGACCTTCGTCTCGCTGATGGTCCACATCTACACCATCGGCTATATGGAAGAGGATGACGGCTACAACCGGTTCTTTGCCTACATCTCGTTGTTCACCTTCTCCATGCTGATGCTCGTCATGAGCAACAACATGCTGCAGCTGTTCTTCGGCTGGGAGGCCGTCGGCCTGGTGTCCTACCTGCTGATCGGCTTCTGGTTCAACAGGCCCAGCGCGATCTTCGCCAACATGAAGGCCTTCCTCGTCAACCGCGTTGGCGACTTCGGCTTCATCCTGGGCATCGGGCTGATCGCCGCCTATGCCGGCACGCTCAATTACACCGAAGCTTTCGGCCGGGCCGGCGAGCTGGCCAAACTCAGCTTCCCTGGCACCGACTGGATGCTCATCACGGTGATCTGCATCTGCCTGTTCATCGGGGCGATGGGCAAGTCCGCGCAGTTTCCGCTGCATGTGTGGCTGCCCGACTCCATGGAAGGCCCGACCCCGATCTCGGCGCTGATCCACGCCGCCACGATGGTGACTGCCGGCATTTTCATGGTCGCGCGCATGTCGCCGCTGTTCGAGCTCAGCGACGCGGCATTGAGTTTCATCCTGGTGATCGGCGCGATCACGGCGCTGTTCATGGGTTTCCTGGGCATCATCCAGAACGACATCAAGCGGGTGGTCGCGTCTTCGACGCTGTCCCAGTTGGGCTACATGACCGTCGCGCTCGGCGCCTCGGCCTATTCGGTCGCGGTGTTCCACCTGATGACGCATGCCTTCTTCAAGGCATTGCTGTTCCTGGCTGCCGGCTCGGTCATCATCGGCATGCACCACAACCAGGACATCCGCTGGATGGGCGGCGTGCGCAAGTACATGCCCATCACCTGGATCACCTCGCTGCTGGGCTCGCTGGCACTGATCGGCACGCCGCTGTTCGCAGGCTTCTATTCCAAGGACAGCATCATCGAGGCGGTGCACGAAAGCCATCTGCCCGGCGCCGGTTTCGCGTATTTCGCGGTGCTGGCTGGTGTGTTCGTCACGGCGTTCTATTCGTTTCGCATGTATTTCCTGGTGTTCCACGGCAAGGAGCGCTACGACCAGAATCCTGACGCCCACCACGATGACCACGGCCATGACCACGCCCACGGCGACGACCACAAGCCGCACGAGTCGCCCTGGGTGGTGACTGTGCCACTGGTGCTGCTGGCCATTCCCTCGGTCGTGATCGGCTTCATGACGATACAGCCCATGCTGTTCGGCGACTTCTTCAAGGACGCGATCATTGTCGATGCGGCCCGGCATCCGGCCATGGCGGAGCTGGCCCGGCTGTTCCATGGTCCGGTGGCAATGGCCCTGCATGCGTTGAGCACCGCGCCGTTCTGGCTGGCGCTCGCCGGGGTCGCGCTGTCCTGGTACATGTACATGGTGAACCCGGCCCTGCCGGCCGCGATCAAGGCGCGCTGCGGCCCGATCTACACCCTGCTGGACAACAAGTACTACATGGACTGGATCAACGAGCGGCTGCTGGCGCGCGGTGCACGCGGCCTCGGCCAGGGCCTCTGGAAGATCGGCGACGAGAAGTTCATCGACGGCGCGCTGGTCAATGGCAGCTGGCGTCTGGTCGGTTGGGTGGCCGGGGTGGCTCGCCGCCTGCAGACGGGTTACATCTACCACTATGCGCTGGTCATGCTCGTGGGCGTGATCGTGCTGATGACATGGTTCGTGTGGCGCGACTACTTCACCCTGCTCATCAAATAAGGAAAACAACAAATGGGTTTGTTGAGCCTCGCTATCTGGACGCCGATCTTTTTCGGCGTGGTGTTGCTGGCCTTTGGTCGCGACCAACATGCCGGCGCCGTGCGCTGGATCGCCCTGCTGGGTGCGCTGGTCAGCCTGCTGGTCACGCTGCCGCTTTATGACGGCTTCAAGCTCGGCAGCTCGGCCATGCAGTTTGTCGAGAAGGCGCCCTGGATCGACCGCTTCAATGTGAGCTATCACCTGGGTGTGGATGGCATCTCGTTGTGGTTTGTGTTGCTGACCGCCTTCATCAACGTGGTGGTGATCATCGCTTCCTGGGAGTCGATCACCGAGCGCGTCAATCAGTACATGGCCGCCTTCCTGATTCTCAGCGGACTGATGATCGGCGTGTTCGCCGCGCTCGATGGCATCCTGTTCTACGTGTTCTTCGAGGCGACGCTGATTCCGATGTATCTGATCATCGGTGTGTGGGGGGGCCCGCGCAAGATTTACGCGGCTTTCAAATTCTTCCTGTACACGCTGCTGGGCTCGCTGCTGATGCTGATCGCGCTGATCTTCCTCTACACCCGTTCGGGTGGCAGCTTCGACATCGCGACCTGGCACCAGTTGCCGCTGGGCGCCACGGCGCAGACGCTGCTGTTCTTCGCCTTTTTCGCGGCCTTTGCCGTCAAGGTGCCGATGTGGCCGGTGCATACCTGGCTGCCCGATGTGCACGTCGAGGCGCCCACGGGCGGTTCGGCGGTGCTGGCGGCCATCATGCTGAAGCTGGGAGCCTACGGCTTTCTGCGTTTTTCCATGCCGATCGCGCCCGATGCCGCGCGCGAATGGGCCTGGCTCATGATTGCCTTGTCCCTGATTGCGGTGATCTACGTCGGTCTGGTGGCCATGGTCCAGCGCGACATGAAGAAGCTTGTTGCTTATTCGTCGGTGGCGCACATGGGTTTCGTCACGCTCGGATTTTTCATCTTCAACGAACTGGGCGTCTCCGGCGGCCTGGTGCAGATGATCGCGCACGGCTTCGTCTCCGGCGCGATGTTCCTGTGCATCGGCGTGCTCTACGACCGCGTGCACTCGCGCGAGATCGCAAGCTATGGCGGTGTCATCAACACCATGCCGAAGTTCACCGCCTTCGCGCTGTTCTTCGCCATGGCCAATTGCGGCCTGCCCGGCACCGCCGGCTTCGTGGGCGAGTGGATGGTGATTCTGGGCGCCGTCAAGGCGGACTTCTGGCTGGGCTTTGCCGCCGCCACCGCGCTGGTGTTCGGCGCGGCCTACACGCTGTGGATGTTCAAGCGCGTCTACCTGGGGCCCGTCGCCAATGAAGACGTGCGCAAACTCGTGGACATCAACAACCGGGAGTTCCTCATGCTGGCGCTGCTGGCCATCGCCGTGCTGTGGATGGGCCTGTACCCCCGGCCCTTCACCGATGTGATGGATGCCTCCGTGGCCGACCTGCTCAAGCATGTGGCCCTCACCAAGCTGAAGTGACGGCTGAACCTAATCGAGAGAATCGCGATGATTGACAAACTCAGCTGGATCACGGTCTACCCCGAGGTGGTGCTGTTGTTCATGGCCTGCGTGATCACCCTGGTCGACCTTGGCGTGAACTCGCGCCAGCGCGGCCTCACCCATGCCCTGACTTTGCTCACGCTGGGTGTGGTGGCCGCGCTGCAGGCGCTGTATGCCGTCGGTGGCGCCACCTTCTACGGCTTCGGCAACATGGTGGTCAGCGACCCCATGGGCAACTGGCTCAAGTGCTTCTCGGCCGTCGCGATGATGGTCACCCTGGTGTACAGCCGTTCTTACGCCGCAGACCGGGGCATGCTGCGCGGGGGCGAGATGTTCACGCTCAATTTGTTCGCGCTGCTGGGCATGTTCGTGATGATCTCGGGCAACAACTTCCTTGTGATCTACCTGGGCCTGGAGTTGCTGACACTGTCGAGTTACGCGCTGGTGGCGCTGCGCCGCGACAGCGTGCCGGCCACCGAGGCCGCCATGAAGTACTTCGTGCTGGGCGCGCTGGCCAGCGGCTTTCTGCTGTACGGTCTGTCGATGCTCTATGGCGCGACCGGCTCGCTCGACGTGAGCGAGGTGTTCCGCGCCGTCAATTCGGGTCGTATCCGGCATCAGGTGCTGGTGTTCGGCCTGGTGTTCATCGTCGCCGGACTGGCCTTCAAGCTGGGCGTGGTGCCCTTCCACATGTGGATCCCCGACGTCTACCAGGGTGCACCCACGGCCGTCACGCTGATGATCGGCGGCGCACCGAAGTTTGCCGCATTTGCCATCGCCATCCGCTTGCTGGTGGAAGGCCTGAGGCCGCTGGCCATCGACTGGCAGCAGATGCTCGCACTGCTGGCCATAGGCTCGCTGCTGGTGGGCAATCTGGCGGCCATCGCGCAGACCAATCTCAAGCGCATGCTGGCTTATTCGACCATCTCGCAGATGGGCTTTGTGCTGCTGGGCCTGATGGCCGGCGTGGTCAATGGCAACGATCAGTCGGCCTATAACGCCTACAGCTCGGCGATGTTCTATGTGGTCACCTATGTTCTGACCACGCTGGGCTCTTTCGGTGTCATCCTGCTGCTGGCCCGCGATGGCTTCGAGAGCGAGGAAATTGCCGACCTGGCGGGCCTCAATCAGCGCAGTCCGCTGTACGCGGGCGTCATGGCCGTGTGTCTGTTCTCGCTCGCTGGTCTGCCGCCGCTGGTCGGCTTCTACGCCAAACTGTCGGTGCTGCAGGCCTTGATCACGTCGGGCCAGTCGCTTTACCTGGCGCTGGCTGTGTTCGCCGTGATCATGTCCCTGATCGGCGCCTTCTACTACCTGCGGGTGATCAAGGTGATGTACTTCGACGCCCCCATCACCGCCACGACCGTGTCCGCGCCAATGGATGTGCGGGCCGTGCTGGTGCTCAATGGCGCGCTGGTGCTGCTGCTGGGGCTGATGCCCGGTGGCCTGATGACGCTGTGCGCCCAGGCCATCGTCAAGACCCTGGGGTCCTGAGCGGGCTGGCGCCTGTTCGCATTGCAGCGTGTCTCAAACCGCATCCATCTGGTTCGTGATCCTGGCCGCCCTGGTGGCGGCCAATCTGCCGTTCCTGACTCGGCGCCTGCTGGTATTCATCCCCTTGTCCAGCCCGAAGTCGCTGCCGCTGCGCCTGCTGGAGCTACTGGTTTTCTATTTCCTGGTAGGCGCTCTGGGTCTGGCGCTGGAAAACCATGGGGGGCAGATCGCCCCCCAGACCTGGGAGTTCTACGCCATCACGGGGGCGCTGTTCGTCACGCTGGCGTTTCCCGGGTTTGTGTACCGCTACCTGCTCAAACACCGGTCCTGACCGGGCGGTCGGCCATGGCCTCGCCCAGCCGCACCTCACGTCCCGGGGCCCAGGCTTCATTGAAGCGCAGCGGCCCCTTCGGAAACAGCAGCACCACCGTGGAGCCCAGCAGAAAGCGGCCCATCTCCTCGCCTTGGCGCAGGCTCACGGCGCCGGCTTCGTAGTCCCAGCGCCGGATCTGCCGGCCACGCGGCGGGTTGACCACGCCATGCCAGACGGTGGCCATGCTGCCGACGATGGTCGCGCCCACCAGCACCAGTGCAAAGGGCCCTCGTGCTGAATCGAACACGCAGACCACGCGTTCGTTGCGTGCAAACAGGCCCGGCACGCCGCGCGCGGTCACGGGATTGACCGAGAACAGTTCGCCGGGCACATGGTCCATGCGCAGCAGCCGACCGTCGCAGGGCATGTGGATGCGGTGATAGTCCCGGGGGCTCAGGTAGAGGGTCGCGAAGATGCCGTCCTGGAAGGTTCGAGCCAGCCCTGGGTCGCCGCCCAGCAGGGCTGCGGCGCTGTAGCTGTGGCCCTTGGCCTGGAAGATCTCGCCGCCGCGGATCGTGCCGAACTGGCTGATGGCGCCGTCCACGGGGCATACCAGCTCTGCAGCGGCCACTGGACGCAGGCCCGGCCTGAGCGCGCGGGTGAAGAACGCATTGAAGCTGGCGTAGTGGCGCAGGTCGGGGTCGGCCGCCTCGCTCATGTTGACGCCATAGCGTGCGATGAACCAGCGGATGATGGCCGTGGTGGCCAGGCCGCCGCGCCAGGACGCGACAAGGCCGCCGAAGGCGGTCATCGCCTGCTTCGGCATGAGGTATTGCAGCAGCACTTGCCGCCGTTCGGACATTGCCATGGGTTGTGCGCTTTGCGCTCCGGCTAGCGGTAGTCTTCGACCGGCACGCAGCTGCAGAACAGGTTGCGGTCACCGTAGACGTTGTCGACCCGGCCCACCGGCGGCCAGTACTTGTCTTGCTTGAGCGTGGCCACGGGAAAAGCCGCCAGCTCACGGCTGTAGGCGTGGGTCCATTGCGCGCCCAGCAGGCTGGCCGCCGTGTGCGGCGCATGCTTGAGCGGGTTGTCCTCGCGTGGCCACACGCCGGTCTCGACCTGGCGGATTTCTTCGCGTATGGCGATCATGGCGTCGATGAAGCGGTCGAGCTCGCTCAGCGTTTCGCTCTCGGTGGGCTCGACCATCAGCGTACCCGGCACAGGGAAGCTCAGGGTCGGCGCGTGGAAGCCGTAGTCCATCAGGCGCTTGGCCACGTCCTCGGCGCTCACGCCGCTGCTGTCCTTGAGCGGACGCAGGTCGAGGATGCACTCGTGGGCCACATGGCCGTTGGCGCTGGCGTACAGCGTGGGGTAGTGGTCCTTGAGCCGGGCGCTGATGTAGTTGGCGCTCAGGATGGCGATCTCTGTGGCTTGCTGCAGGCCCTCGGGGCCCATCATGCGGCAGTACATCCAGCTGATGGGAAGCACCGCCGCATTGCCCAGCGGCGCAGCCGATATGGCGCCCACGCCGTTGACGCTCAGGCCCGCCGTGGCATGGCCGGGCAGGAAGGGGACCAGGTCGGCCACCACGCACACCGGGCCGACCCCGGGGCCGCCGCCGCCGTGCGGAATGCAGAAGGTCTTGTGCAGATTGAGGTGGCTCACGTCGCCGCCGAACTCGCCCGGCGCGGCCACGCCCACCAGGGCGTTCATATTGGCGCCATCGACGTACACGCGGCCGCCGTGGGCATGGACCAGCTCGCACAGTTCCTTGACCTGGGTCTCGAACACGCCATGCGTGCTGGGGT
>JAURZS010000074.1 GCA_030653255.1 Burkholderiaceae bacterium
TAATTGGGGTCAGATTCCAATTAATTGCGATTCGGATTCGAACGAAAATAATTGGAATCTGACCCCAAATAGGAGGATGCAGCATGCAGATTGAAGCGCCGCCGGTGGACAGGCCGCATGGCCGGCCGGCGGGTGAGCGGCGGGGGTTGTTGATCGTGCACACAGGAGACGGCAAGGGCAAGAGCACGGCGGCGTTTGGTTTGGCGGTGCGGGCGCATGGGCGGGCGAAGTCGGTGAAGGTGTTCCAGTTCATGAAGGTGCCCAGCGCGCGTTTTGGTGAGCATCGGGTGTTTGAGCAACTCGGCATTCCGATCATCGGCCTGGGCGATGGCTTCAGTTGGAAGAGTCAGGACCTGGAGCGGTCGGCACAGCTGGCGCGCGATGGCTGGGAGCTGGCGCGCGCAGCGATTCTGGGGGGCTCGCATTTCATGGTGGTGCTCGATGAGTTGACCTATCCGCTGATCTACGGTTGGCTGCCGCTGGACGATGTCCTGCGCACGCTGCGCGAGCGGCCGCAGGATGTGCATGTGGTGATCACCGGCCGGCGCTGTCCGCCGGAGATCATCGAACTGGCGGACACGGTTACGGAGATGCGGAAGGTCAAGCACGCATTCAATGCCGGCGTGCCGGCGCAACGCGGGATCGAGGATTGAAATGAACATGGCCTTCAGCCCTGTCAGCCGCAGGACGGCCGCATGAGCGGCGAAGGGCTGGCGCGCTGCGTGATGGTGCTGGGTACCACCAGCGGCGCAGGCAAGAGCTGGCTGGCCACCGCCTTGTGCCGCTGGTATGCGCGGCAAGGACTCAAGGTGGCGCCCTTCAAGGCGCAGAACATGAGCAACAACGCGCGCGTGGTGGCAGGCGGAGAAATCGGAAGCGCCCAGTATTTCCAGGCACTGGCAGCGCGCACAGTGCCCGATGTCCGCATGAATCCCCTGCTGCTCAAGCCGGAGAGTGACACGCGCAGTCAGGTCGTGCTGCTGGGGCAGGTGGATGCGGAGCTCTCCCGCATGGCATGGCGCGGGCGCAGTGCCGTGGTGTGGCCGCAGGTGTCGGCGGCGCTCGACGCCTTGCGCGCAGAGAATGATGTGGTGGTGATCGAAGGCGCCGGTTCGCCGGCCGAGATCAATCTGAAGGACAGCGACATCGTCAACATGCGTACTGCCGTTCATGCACAGGCGCGATGTCTGCTGGTTACCGACATCGATCGGGGCGGTGCCTTTGCCCACCTCTACGGCACATGGCATTTGCTGGAGCCGGCCGAGCGCGCACAGATTCGCGGCTTTGTGCTCAATCGTTTTCGCGGGGATGCGGCATTGCTGGCCCCGGGTCCGCGCATGCTGCAGGACCTGACCGGTGTGCCCACCGTGGCCACGCTGCCGATGTGGTGGCGCCATGGCCTGCCCGAGGAAGACGGCGTGTTCGACGAGGGGCGCAGCGCATCGGCAATGAACGACAGCGCCACGGGTGCGCCCGTGCAGCCAGGCGCACCGCGTGTGATCGCCGTCATCGCCTATCCGCGTATCAGCAACCTCGACGAGTTTCAGCCTTTGAAGAATGTGCCCGGCGTGCAATTGCGCTGGGTGCGCAGCGCATCGGGCCTGGGCGATGCCGACTGGATCATCCTGCCGGGCTCCAAGCAAAGCAGCGCGGATTTGCAATGGATGCGCGAGCAAGGCCTGGACCGTGCCGTGGCTGCCCACGCAGCACGGGGCGGCGCGGTGCTGGGTGTCTGCGGCGGGCTGCAGATGCTGGGTGAGGCGCTGGTCGATCCGCATGGCATCGACGGCAACGGCCCCGGCCTCGGCCTGTTGCCGCTGGTAACCGTGTTCGAGTCTGGCAAAACGGTGCGGCAACGCGATGCGCGCTTCGAGCCTCAGGCAGACGGCCCCTGGCGCGCCTTGTCCGGCGTCACCATGTCCGGCTACGAAATCCATCACGGACAGACTCAGCAGCATCCGGCCATGGCCGTCGCCGGTGACATTGCGCAGCCTGCACTGCCGGCGGGCCTGGGCTGGCGCAATGCCGAAGGCAATGTGCTGGGCCTGTACCTGCACGGCATGTTCGAAGACTCACGGGTGCTGCGTGCGCTGTTCGGCGCGTCGGCGCCGACGCTGGACTCGGTGTTCGATGGCCTGGCAGACTTTGTCGACCGGCACTTCGAGCCGGGCGTGTTGCCATCGCTGTTGCAGCCTTGACAGTCCGCTGCGCAGTCGCACGCCGCAGCGCGTTCGGGCGGCTGCGCTAAGGCGCCGCCGTCTTGTCCTTGAAGTCGCAGTAACGGGCCACCGCGCACTGCCAGCACTGCGGCTTGCGTGCCTGGCAGACATAGCGCCCGAGCAGGATCAGCCAATGGTGCGCATCCACCAGGTAGTGCGCCGGGACGCGCTTCATGAGTTGCATTTCCACTTCGTGGGGATTGCGCCCGGGCGCCAGGCCGGTGCGGTTGCTCACCCGGAAGATGTGCGTGTCCACCGCCATGGTCGGCTCGCCGAAAGCGACGTTGAGCACCACATTGGCGGTTTTGCGACCCACGCCCGGCAAGGCCTGCAGCGCTTCGCGCGTGTGCGGCACTTCGCCCGCATGCTGTTCGACCAGAATGCGGCAGGTCTCCATGAGATGGCGCGCCTTGCTTCGGTACAGGCCGATGGTGCGGATGTAGGACTCCAGCCCCGGCAGGCCCAGATCAAGGATTTTCTGCGGCGTGTTGGCCACCGGAAACAGGCGCCGCGTCGCCTTGTTGACCCCGACATCGGTGGCCTGCGCCGACAGCAGAACAGCGGCCAGGAGCTCGAACACGCTGGTGTACTCCAGCTCGGTTTCCGGCTGCGGGTTGGCGGCCTTCAGGGTGGCAAAAAAGGGTTCTATGGATTCTTTTTTCATGGGGCTGACTTCGAGGCGCTATTCTTTAGCTAACATTCTCGGGCATCCGACCCTCAAGCACCTACCGCCATGCAATTCGCAGACCGCCTCGACAAGATAGAAACTTCCGCCATCCGGGAGCTGTTCAAGCTGCTCGGCAAGCCCGGCATCATCAGCTTTGCCGGCGGCTTTCCCGACGCTGCCATGTTCGACGTGGAGGGCATCAAGGCCGCAGCCATGGCCGCGCTCACCGAAGAGCCCGGCGGCGCGCTGCAATACGGGGCCACTGAAGGCTATCCGGCGCTGCGCGAGCAGCTCAGTGCCTATATGGCGCTCAAGGGCGCCACGGTGGCGCCAGAAGGCCTGATCGTGACCACCGGCAGCCAGCAGGCGCTGGACCTGCTGGGCAAGACGCTGATCACGCCTGGCGACAAGGTCATTGTCGAGTCGCCGACTTTTCTCGCCACTATCCAGTGTTTTCGGCTGTATGGCGCGGAGCTGATCGGCGCGCCCGTCGACGCGCAGGGTGTGAAGGCGGATGAACTGGAGCGGCTCATCGCCCTGCATCGTCCCAAGTTTGTCTATCTCATTCCCACGTTCGGCAACCCCAGCGGCGCCCTGCTGAGCCTGGAGCGGCGCTTGCGCATGCTCGAGGTCTGTGCGCGCACGGGCACGGTGTTGATCGAGGACGATCCCTATGGCGACCTGTATTTCAACGCGCCGCCGCCGCCCTCGTTGCTGGCTTTGTCCGACCGTGTGCCCGGTAGCCGCGACTGGCTGGTGCACTGCGGCAGCCTGAGCAAGGTGCTTTCGCCGGGTCTGCGTGTGGGCTGGATGGCGGCTCCGGCAGAACTGCTGAGCCGCGCCGTGATGTGCAAGCAGTTCAGCGATGCACACACCAGCACGTTTGCCCAGGCCACCGCGGCGCGCTATCTGCAGTCGGGGCGCATGCCCGCCACATTGGACAATGTGCGCCGAGTCTATGCCCAGCGCGCCGCCGCCATGGGCGCGGCGCTCACGCGTGAAATGGGCGATGCCATCGCGTTCACGCCGCCAGGTGGCGGGCTGTTTTTCTGGGCCCGCCTGACCGGCGCCAATGGCGCTTTGCGCGATGCGGCGGAGTTCGCCCGCCGCGCCATTGACGCCGGCGTGGCCTTTGTGCCGGGCGCTCCGTTCTATGCGGACCATCCCGACCTGTCCACGCTGCGCCTGAGCTTTGCGACTGCGGATGTAGCCCGCATCGCCGAGGGCATGGCGCGGTTGGGCAAGGCGCTGGGCTCGCCAGCCTGAAGGCCGCACCGTTTTACAAGGAATTTTCATGCACGCAAAAACTTTGATTCACACATTGCGCCGCCTGGGCCTGCTGGCGGCTCTGGCCGTGCTGGGCGCCTGCAGCACGCAGGGCGGCTTGCAGATGCCGCAGCCGGAGGCGCCCGCCGCGCCCGTCAAGGAGCCCCGCTTGGGCCAGGCCGGCAAGGACGTGATCTGGCTGCCCACGCCGGACAGTCTCGTCACGCGCATGCTCACGCTGGCGCGTGTCACGCCGAACGACTACGTTGTCGATCTGGGTGCGGGTGACGGCAAGATCGTCATTGCCGCGGCCCAGCAGTTCAAGGCGCGCGGCCTGGGCATCGAATACAACCCGGACCTGGTGGCTGTGGCGCAGCGCCGGGCCCAGGAAGCCGGCGTGGCCCATCTGGCCCGTTTTGTGCGCGGAGACATCTTTGCCAGCGATTTTCGCGACGCCACGGTGGTCACGATGTACCTGCTGCCGGAATTGAACCTGCGGCTGCGCCCGACACTGCTCGCCATGAAGCCGGGCACACGCATCGTGACGCATTACTTCACCATGGCGGCCTGGCAACCCGACGAGACCTCGACGGTGCAGTCGCGCGTGGGTTACCTTTGGATCATCCCGGCCAATGCGGGTGGCACCTGGCGTTTGAACTTTCCGCTGCAAGGCGCAGCTGGTGTGGATACCGAGTTGAAGATCACTCAGACCTTTCAGAAGATCGAGGGCAGCGTGGGCTGGCCGGGTGTGCTGAACAGCCTGCGCGCCGCGCGGCTGGAAGGCCCGCGCATCATGTTCAGCCTGACCGACCCCCTTGGCCGCGTGCGCGAGTTCAGCGGCACGATCGACGGCGACCGCATGCAAGGGCGTGTGTCGGGCTCGGGTACCGATGCTGCGTTCACTGCAGTGCGCGTCGGCCCGGCTCCGCCCATCGGCGGATCGGCACCGCCGACGCAGGCCGAACTGGATGCCGTGTCGCTGGACCGGATGTAAGTTTTCGCAGCGGGGGGCGGGTCCAGGGCGGACAGGGTCGGTCCGCACGGCCCGCTTGGCCGGCTGGTCTTAGTCCGCCTTCAGCACTTCCAGCAGCCGGTCCAGCCCGCCCTGTTCGATGGCCACCATGGCCTGCTCACGCACCCGGGGCTTGGCATGGTAGGCCACCGACAGGCCCACGGCGGCCATCATCGGCAGGTCGTTCGCGCCATCGCCCATGGCAATGGCCTGCGAGGGCGCAATGCCCAGCTGCGCGCAGGTCTGCAGAACCGTTGTGCGCTTTTCCTCGCCATCGCAGATGTCGCCCCAGGGTTGGTCCACCATGCGGCCGGTGAGTTTTCCGTCTTCGACCTCAAGGACATTGCTGCGGGTGTAGTCAATGCCCAACTGGTCGCGAATGCGGTCGGTAAAGACGGTGAAGCCACCGCTGACCAGCACCACCGTCATGCCTGCCGCCTTGCAGGCCGCCACCAGCTTTGCAGCGCCGGGGTTCAGGCGCAGCCGCTCGGTGTAGACGCGGTCGATGCTCTCCATGCTCACGCCCTTGAGCAGCGCCACGCGGCGACGCAGGCTTTCCTTGTAGTCGGTGATCTCGCCGCGCATGGCGGCCTCGGTGATGGCTGCGACTTCTGCTTTGCGGCCCACCGCGTCGGCGATCTCATCGACCGACTCGATGTTGATCAGTGTGGAGTCCATGTCGAAGGCGATCAGCTTGAAGTCCTTGAGTTTCAAGGGCACAGAGACGCCCCGTACAACGAGTCCGGGAGAAATTTCGACAGGGTTCATGCTTTGACGCTCGCCTCTGGGCGATCAGGTTGAGGTTGGGGTGATTTCAGTGGGGGCCCGAGGCTGCGCAGCACATCGCGCACCATCTGCGCGCGCTCGCGCGGATCTTTCAATTCGCGCTCGATGCGCAGCTTCTCGTTGCCGGCCAGCTTGATGTGCCGGTTCTTCTGCACCAGTTCGATGATGCGCATCGGCTCGACGGGCGCATGCTTCCTGAACGTGATGTGGATGACGCCCGGCGCCGCGTCCACCTTGACCACGCCATAGGGCAGCGCGATCACGCGCAGGCGGTGCACGTCGATCAGGGTCTGCGCCTGCGTGGGCAGCTTGCCGAAACGGTCCACGATTTCTTCGAGCAGGGCATCGATCTGCGCGGTGTCCCGGGCGCTGGCCAGTTTTTTGTAGAAGCTCAGGCGCAGGTGAACGTCGCCGCAGTAGTCGTCGGGTAACAGGGCGGGCGCGTGCAGATTGATGTCGGTGGTGACACCCAGCGGCGCCAGCAGGTCGGGCTCGATGCCCGCCTTCAGGCAGCGCACCGCCTCGGCCAGCATGTCGTTGTAGAGCTGAAAGCCGATCTCCAGCATGTTGCCGCTCTGGCTCTCGCCGAGCACCTCGCCCGCGCCGCGAATCTCCAGGTCGTGCATGGCAAGGTAGAAGCCCGAGCCGAGTTCTTCCATCTGCTGGATGGCCTCCAGTCGCTGAGAAGCCTGGCGTGTCAGGCCTTCGAGGTCCGGCACCATGAGGTAGGCGTAGGCCTGGTGGTGGCTGCGGCCCACGCGTCCGCGCAGCTGGTGCAACTGGGCCAGGCCGAACTTGTCAGCGCGGCTCATGACGATGGTGTTGGCCGTGGGCACGTCAATGCCGGTCTCGATGATGGTGGAGCACAGCAGCAGGTTGTAGCGCTGCGCGATGAAGTCGCGCATCACGCGCTCGAGTTCGCGCTCGGGCATCTGGCCGTGCGCCACGGCGATGCGGGCTTCGGGCAGCAGGGATTCGAGCTTGGCGCGACGGTTCTCGATGGTCTCGACTTCGTTGTGCAAAAAGTAGACCTGTCCGCCGCGCTTCAACTCGCGCAGCACGGCCTCGCGGATCACGCCATTGCCTTCGGTGCGCACAAAGGTCTTGATTGCCAGACGGCGCTGCGGCGCGGTGGCGATCACGCTGAGGTCGCGCAGACCCTCCAGCGCCATGCCCAGCGTGCGCGGTATCGGCGTGGCGGTGAGCGTCAGCACATCGACCTCGGCGCGCAGCGCCTTCATCGCCTCCTTGTGGCGCACGCCGAAGCGATGCTCCTCGTCGATGATCAGCAGGCCCAGATTCTTGAAGCGCGTGTCCTGGCTCAACAGCTTGTGCGTGCCCACGACGATGTCGATGCTGCCGTCGGCCAGACCCTTGAGCGCGGCCGCGATCTCCTTGGAGGAGCGAAACCGGCTCATCTCGGCGATCTTGACCGGCCATTTGCTGAAGCGGTCCGACAGGGTCTGGAAGTGCTGCTCGGCCAGGAGCGTGGTGGGTGCCAGGAACGCCACCTGCTTGCCGCCCGTGACCGCGACGAAAGCTGCGCGCAGGGCGACCTCGGTCTTGCCGAAGCCCACATCGCCGCAGACCAGTCGGTCCATGGGGCGCGGCGAGATCATGTCCTGGATCACGGCATGGATGGCCGCGCGCTGGTCGGCGGTTTCCTCGAAACCGAAATCGTTGGCAAAGACTTCGTAGTCCTGTGCGCTGTAGCGGAAGGCATGTCCTTCGCGCAGCGCGCGCCGGGCGTAGATGTTGAGCAGTTCTGCGGCCGAGTCGCGCACCTGCTCCGCTGCGCGCCGCTTGGCTTTCTCCCATTGCCCGCTGCCCAGCTTGTGCAGCGGCGCTTCGTCTGCGCTCACGCCGGTGTAGCGGCCGATCTGCTGCAACTGGCTGACCGGCACATACAGCGTGGCCTTGTCCGCGTACTCCAGGTGCAGGAACTCCTGCAGGGCTGGCGTGCCGTCCGGATTCAGGCCCTGGCCCAAGTCCAGCTTGACCAGGCCGCGGTAGCGGCCGATGCCATGCGCCGTGTGCACCACCGGGTCGCCGACATTGAGCTCGCTCAGATCCTTGATCAGCGCCTCGACATCGCTCACCTGCTCTTGCTTCTTGCGGCGGCGTGCGGTCGGTCCGGCTGCGAACAGCTCGGTCTCGGTAATGAAGTCGATGCCCCCGTCGACCCAGCCAAAGCCGGTGGCCAGGGCAGCCGTAGCGATGCCGATTTTTTCGTCGCTGGACCTGAACTCGGCCAGCGAATCGAAGGCCGGTGGCGCGACATGGCCGGCCCGCAGAAAATCGAGCAGGCTCTCGCGCCGGCCATCGCTTTCGGCCAGGATGAGGACGCGCTGGGTGGACTGAGCGATGTGCGCCCGCAAGCGCGTGAGAGGGTCTTCAGCGCCGCGTACCACGGACAGCGGCGGCAGGGTGTCGAACTCGGCAAAAGCCGTGGTCGAGGCCTCGGCCTGGCCCGGCGTCTGAGGCTCGGTGCGGATCGCCTTGAACGCGAGTTGCGCATGCGCGTTGGAACGCTGGTAGAACTGCTCCGAACTCAGGAACAGCGATTCGGGCGGCAACACCGGCCGCTCGGGGTCGCCGTGCACCAGACGGTGGCGTTCGCGCGTGTCCTGCCAGAAACGCTGGAAGGCGGGTTCCAGATCACCGTGCAGCACTACAGTGGTGTCGGCGCCCAGGTAGTCAAACACCGTGGCGGTGTCCGCGAAGAACAGCGGCAGGTAGTACTCGATGCCGGCAGTGGCCACCCCGTTGCCCATGTCTTTGTAGATGCGGCTGCGTGTCGGGTCGCCTTCAAGGAGCTCGCGCCAGCGGCTGCGAAAACGCGCACGCGCCTCGTCGTCCATGGGGAACTCGCGGCCTGGCAGCAGCCGGACTTCGGGCACCGGGTACAGGCTGCGCTGGCTGTCTGGA
>JAURZS010000088.1 GCA_030653255.1 Burkholderiaceae bacterium
CAGGGCGAGGCCGGCGCCATCGTCGCCGTGGCCGAGGCCACAGCGCAGGCCATCGAACGCATCGCCCAGGCCATCCGCCAGCCCGGCGGCGAACAAGCTGTGCAGCTCAAGGTCGCCGAGAAGGCTGTGGACGCCTACAGCCGAGTGGCCGCCGAAGCCAAGACGACCCTGGTGGTGCCCAGCAACATGACCGAAGTCGGCGCGCTGATCTCCTCGGCCATGAAGATGGTGCAGACGCACAAGGCGGACTGAGCGGCGCTGCTACAATCGTGGGCTCCGGAGAGGTGGATGAGCGGTTTAAGTCGCACGCCTGGAAAGCGTGTGAGGGTTAATAGCCCTCCGCGGGTTCGAATCCCGCCCTCTCCGCCAAAAGAAGCAATCCAAAGTGTTCCAGAAAGCCCCGTGAGGGGCTTTTTTGTTGGGCGGGACGTCAATCATTGACGCCAACCAAATTCGGTACTAAATTTGGACCTATTGAGTTCCAGGAAGCACCATGCAGCCCCTCGCCAACATCAAGTCCATTTCGTACCTGAAGAGCCATGCGGCCCAGATTTCCGAAGATCTGGAAATGAACGGAAATCCGTTTGTGATCACCCAGAATGGTGAGGCCAGTATGGTGATTGAGGGCATCAAGCAGTTTCAGGAAAAGGAAGCTCTCATTGCCGCATTGAAAGTCGTTGCCTTGGGAGAGAAAGACCGCATGCAAGGGAAAGGCATTTCCGCTGCGAAATCACGGGCGCAACTTCTGGCTGCTCGTAAAAACCGCAAATAATGGCGGTCATCATTCTTCCCGATGCCCAGGCAGATTTGCTTTCGCTTCAGGACTACATGCTCGACAAGTGGGGCGAAGTCGCATGGCTGAAGGCTGAGGACGAGATTTTTGAAAAGCTGGAGAAAGTTGACTCTGGCATTTTCAACGGAACGCCCGTCCGGGAACTTTCATCAGTGGGCATCCTGGATTACCAGAACGTCCGCACCTCGCATCACAAATTGGTCTACCGGCGGATCGGCCA
>JAURZS010000097.1 GCA_030653255.1 Burkholderiaceae bacterium
GGCGTCTTCGTCCGGGATCTCGATGCCGAATTCGTCTTCGAGCGCCATCACCAGCTCCACGGTGTCCAGCGAGTCTGCGCCGAGATCGGCCACAAAGGCCTTTTCATTGGTGACTTGGGACTCTTCCACGCCGAGTTGCTCGGCAATGATCTTCTTGACACGTGATTCGATATCGCTCATGGTTCCCTCTGAGGGTTGTAAATGAATCCGCGATTTTAGCTGGGCTTGGAGAATGCACCCGCGCCCGGCCCGCCGAACGGATAAATCGGCGTTGGTATGCTGCCGCCTACATATACATCCCGCCGTTGACGTGAATTTCCTGGCCGGTGATGTAACCGGCCTGCGGGCTGGCCAGAAAGGCCACGGCATGGGCCACGTCGGCCGGGGCGCCAAGGTGGCCCAGCGGAATCTGTCCGAGCAATGCCTTTTGCTGTTCTTCGCTCAGGGCGGCCGTCATGTCGGTTTCAATGAAGCCCGGCGCCACGCAGTTGACGGTGATGGCGCGGCTGCCCAGTTCGCGGGCCAAAGCCCGCGTCATGCCGGCCACGCCGGCCTTGGCTGCGGCATAGTTGGCCTGGCCTGCGTTGCCCGAGGCGCCCACGACCGAGGTGATGTTGACGATGCGGCCATAGCGCTGCTTCATCATGGTGCGCATGACGGCGCGGCTCATGCGGAACACCGACTTGAGGTTGGTGTCCAGCACCGCGTCCCAGTCTTCGTCCTTGAGACGCATGGCGAGCATGTCGCGCGTGATGCCGGCATTGTTGACCAGCACCTGCAGGCCGCCGTGTTCCTTGACGATGGCGTCGATCAGCGCCTCGGCAGCCGCAGCGTCGTTGACGTCGAGCACGCGGCCGACGCAGCCGGCGCCGGCTGCGCACAGCACGCCTGTGATGCGCTCTGCGCCCTCGGGTGTGGTGGCCGTGCCAATGACCTTGAGGCCCCTGCGCGCGAGTTCCAGCGCGATCGCCGCGCCAATGCCGCGCGAAGCGCCGGTGACCAGGGCGACCTGGCCGCTGAATTCCCGGCTGGATGCGGCTTCGCTCATGCGCCGACCTGTTCGCGGGTGGCGGCCAACGAGGCCGGATCGAACATGGCCAGACCGGTCAGGCCGGCATCGATGCGTTTGGCCAGGCCGGCCAGCACCTTGCCCGGGCCGCATTCGATCAGGATATCGACGCCCCGGCCCTGGATGGCGCGCACGCTCTCGACCCAGCGCACGGGCTGGTAGGCCTGGCGGTAAAGGGCGTCGCGGATGCGGTCGGCATCGACCTCGATGGCAACGTCCACATTGTTGATGACGGGGATGCGCGGGGCTTCGAAGTCGGTGATGTCCAGTTGCGCCAGCAGTTTGTCAGCCGCAGGCTTCATGAGGCTGGAGTGAAAAGGTGCCGACACCGGCAGCGGCAAAGCGCGTTTGGCCCCTAGGGCCTTGATGAGTTCGCAGGCCTTGTCAACTGCGGCCTTGCTGCCGGCAATCACGGTCTGCGCCGGATCATTGAAATTGACGGCCTCGACGATTTCGATGGAGCCAGCACCGAATGAAGCTGTGGCCTGTGCGCAACCGTCGATCACGCCTTGCGCGTCCAGACCAAGAATGGCAGCCATGGCGCCCACGCCCACCGGCACAGCCTCCTGCATGGCGCGCGCGCGCAGGCGCACCAGCGGGGCGGCCTGGCTCAGCGTCAACACCCCGGCGGCCACCAGTGCGGAATATTCGCCCAGCGAATGGCCGGCGACGATGGCGGGCTCGATGCCGGTCTCGGCCATCCAGGCGCGGTGGCAGGCCACGCCAGCCACCAGCATCGTGGGTTGGGTGTTGGTGGTCAGGGCCAGGGCTTCTTTGGGGCCTTCGCGGATCAGTCGGCCGATGTCCTCGCCGAGTGCGTCGGAGGCTTCTTGCAGCGCCTCGCGCACCGCCGGGTGATCGCCCCAGGCATCGAGCATGCCGACGGACTGCGAGCCCTGGCCGGGGAAAACGAATGCAAATGGTTTCATGGTCTAGAAGTTGAGGAGGACCGCGCCCCACGTGAAGCCGCCACCCACACCCTCGAGCATGAGGGTGTCGCCGCGCGCAATTTTGCCACTGCGCACCGAGGCGTCGAGCGCCAGCGGAATCGAGGCGGCCGATGTGTTGCCGTGTTGGTCCACCGTGACGACGAGTTTGTCCAGCGGCAGCTTGAGCCGCTTGGCGGTGCTCTGCATGATGCGCAGATTGGCTTGGTGCGGAATCAGCCAGTCGATGTCGGCTTCGGTCTTGCCGGCCTTGGCCAATGTGGCCCGAGCCGAGGCTTCGAGCACGCCCACGGCCAGCTTGAACACGGCTTGGCCGTCCATCTTGAGCAGGGGGTCGCCCAGCACCTTGCCGCCTGACACCGTGCCCGGCACGCAGAGTATGCCCACGTGCTTGCCGTCGGCGTGCAGGTCGCTGGCCAGGATGCCCGGCGTGTCCGATGCTTCCAGGACGACGGCGCCAGCGCCATCGCCAAAGAGCACGCAGGTGGTGCGGTCGGTGAAGTCCAGGATGCGGGAGAACACTTCCGCACCGATGACCAGCGCACGGCTGGCGCCTCCCGTGCGGATCATGGCGTCGGCCAGGGTCAGCGCGTAAATGAAACCGCTGCACACAGCTTGCACATCAAAGGCCGGGCAACCGGCCGCGCCCAACTTATGCTGGAGTATGCAGGCGGTGGATGGAAAGATCATGTCCGGCGTGGAAGTGGCCACAATGATCAGGTCGATGTCGGAGGCGCTGCGGCCAGCAGCCTGCAGCGCATTGCGTGCGGCTTCCAGCGCCAGATCGCTGCTGCACACCTCGGGCGCAGCGAAGTGCCGCGCCTGGATGCCCGTGCGCTCGACGATCCATTCATCGGACGTCTCGATGCCCTGGGCGGCAAGTTCGCGTGCCAGGTCGGCGTTGGTCAGGCGGCGCGGCGGCAGGTAGCTGCCTGTGCCTGTAATGCGGGAATAGGTCGTCATCTTGGTGGTAGGTCGCTCGTCGGGGGCCGCGGCGCCACGCCGTCCGAAGACGACGCCGGATCGGAGCCCGCGAACACAGGGGCGGCATGAGCGATCCGGGCCTGGACGCGGTCCAGAAGTTTGTTCCGGGATGCATCATACGCGCGACTCAGCGCCTGCTCGAATGCGAAGGCATCGGCCGATCCGTGACTCTTGAAGACCAACCCGCGCAGGCCCAGCAGGGCGGCCCCGTTGTAGCGGCGGTGATCCATCCGGCTTTTCAATGCTTTGAGAACAGGATAAGCGACGATAGCCGCCAAACGGGTGGCGATATTGCGCGAAAACTCCTGTTTCAGGAAATTCACGATCATCAGGGCCAGACCCTCGCTGGTTTTGAGGGCCACGTTACCGACAAAGCCATCGCACACCACGATATCGACCGTTCCTCGGAAAATATCGTCGCCCTCGACATTTCCGTAAAAGTTGAGATCGCCGGAGTTGGAAGCAGATCGGAGCAATTCACCGGCTTTTTTGATGACTTCACTACCTTTTATGACCTCTTCTCCGATATTGAGAAGCCCCACGGAGGGGTTGTCATCGTTTTTGAGCACCGACACCAGGGCCGAACCCATGACTGCGAACTGCAGCAGATGCTCGGCGCTGCAGTCCACATTGGCGCCGAGGTCCAGCACGGTGGTCGCGCCGCCCTGGGCGTTGGGCAACTGGGTGGCAATGGCCGGCCGGTCAATGCCCTCCACGGTCTTGAGTACATAGCGGGCGATGGCCATCAGCGCGCCGGTGTTTCCCGCCGACACAGCGGCCTGAGCCTGGGCGTCCTTGACCTGGTTGATCGCCACCCGCATGGATGAGTCTTTTTTGCGCCGCAAGGCCACCTCGACGGTGTCATCCATGCTGATGACTTCGGTGGCGGCGACCACCAGGGCACGGGGGTGTCTGAAAGCTTGAAGACTGGCCGGCAGGCCCACCAGCAGCAAGCTGGCGTCGGGGTGCTTGTCGAGAAACTCGCGGCAGGCCGGCAATATGACACCGGGGCCGTGATCACCCCCCATGCAGTCGACAGCCAGAGTGATCATTGGCTCAACTGGAGGTCGAATGGGACTCGAAACAAGGGCCCGTGGCTACGCAGGGTAGCGCCGGGCCCGTGGACTGAAACGCAATCAGGCTTCGGTCTTGGTCTTGAGCACCTTGCGGCCACGGTAAAAGCCGGTGGGGCTGATGTGGTGGCGCAGGTGGGTCTCGCCGGTCGTGGGTTCGACGGCAATGCCCGGCACGGTCAGGGCGTTGTGCGAGCGGTGCATGCCGCGCTTGGAAGGTGACTTTTTGTTCTGCTGGACGGCCATGGTCGGCTCCTGGGCGAATGATCGGGTTGGGGGGCAGCGTGGGCCAAAGCCCCGCGCGAAGCCTCACATTATAACGCGACTTCGGGATCAGTCCGGTTTTCCCGTCTTGAGCCCGGCGAGGGCTGCAAACGGATGGGGATCCTTGGCGGCAAGCTGTGGGTCGAAGTCAGGGTCGACTGCGGCCATCCGGACCGGCTCCGGGCAGGTCTCGTGGCGCGGCACCAGCGGCAGTTCCATGACGATTTCGTCTTCGATGAGTTCCACCAGATCGAACACCGGGCTCAAGGCCAGCACGTCTTCCTCGGCTTCCTCGTCCTCGGCAGCGGCTGCGTCCTCGCCTTCGACAAAGCGGAAAGAGCGGTCCACCTGCACCGGCCAGTCCGTCGGGCCCATGCAACGCTGGCAAACCAGCGGCAGCGTGACCTGGGCCTGCAGATGCAGCCATACCTGGCCCGTGGCGCCAGCCGGCTGGCGCCACTCGCCGCGGGCCTTCCACTGGAGCGGGCGGTCGGCGCCCTCGCCTGCGGTCTCCACCATCAAGCGCCGGTGCTCTCCCAGGGCCTCGCTGCCCGACAGCTCGCCGCCGGCACGGGCAAAGGCGCTCAGATCGAGCCGGTGGGAATGAAACGCCTGGGTCATGCGGCCAGTGTAAGAGAATTGGCGCATGACGCTCTCCCAAACTCCCCGCACGCTCATCCTGGGCTCGACCTCCGCTTACCGGCGCGAGTTGCTGTCCCGCCTGCGCCACCCCTTCGAGGTGGCCTCGCCCGAGGTTGACGAGGCCGCCCTGCCAGGCGAGAGTCCGCGCGATCTGGCCTGCCGTCTGGCGCTGGCAAAGGCCCGCGCCGTGGCCGAACGCTTTCCGCAGGCAATAGTGATCGGCTCAGACCAGGTCGCAGACCTGGACGGCGAGGCGCTGGGCAAACCGGGAGACCACGCGCGCGCCACGGCCCAATTGCGGCGCATGCGCGGCGAGCTGGTCGTGTTTCAGACGGCCGTGGCCGTGGTGTGCGCCGCCAGCGGCTTCGTGCAGACCGATCTGGCGGCGGTGCGGGTGCGTTTTCGCGCCTTGAGCGACGCCGAGATCGAGACCTACCTGCGCGCCGAACAGCCCTACGACTGCGCCGGCAGCGCCAAAAGCGAGGGCCTGGGCATCGTCCTGCTCGAATCGATCGACAACGACGATCCCACGGCTCTGGTTGGCTTGCCTCTGATCCGCACCTGCCGCATGCTCCGTGCGGCGGGCATCGATCTGCCCGGTACCGCGGCGCCATGAAAGGCCGGCTCTACCTCGTCCCCGCGCCGCTGGACTTCGGCTGCAAGACACAGGCCCCGCTCGACAGTGTCATGCCGCAGGGAACCCTGGTGGTGGCGGCGCGGCTGACGCACTGGATCAGCGAGAACGCACGCAGCACGCGTGCCTATCTCAAGCGCGTCGACGGCATCGTGCCGCTTGGGCAGCCGATCCAGGCGCTGCAGATCGTGGAGTTGCCGCGCGAGTTGCACAAGAAAGGCGACCACAGCGGCGACTTCGACGCGCGCCCCCTGCTGGCTGCGGCCCTGCAGGGACATGACGTCGGGCTGGTCAGCGAAGCCGGCATGCCCGCAGTGGCCGATCCGGGGTCTTCGGTGGTGCGTGCAGCCCATGTCCTGGGTCTGTCGGTGGTGCCGCTGGTCGGGCCGGTGTCACTGCTGCTGGCGCTCGCGGCCAGCGGCATGAACGGCCAGAATTTCGCCTTCGTGGGGTACTTGCCGCAGGATGCGGCGCAACGCGCCCAGCGCATCCGCGAGCTTGAAGCGTTGGCTCTGCGCGGCGGCCAGACGCAGTTATTCATCGAGACGCCCTATCGCAACGCGGTACTGCTGGAGGCGCTGCTGCGCACGCTGCAAGCCGGCACGCGGCTGGCCCTGGCCAGTGGGCTGACGCTTGAAGGCAGCGCGGTGCGCAGCCAGCCTGTGAGCGCTTGGCGGCAAGACGGCGCCGCGCGGGCTGATATCGGCGACGCGCCCTGCGTCTTTGCGATCGGCAAATAAGCGTAGCGCGGAACTCAGCGCAGCATGGGCACGGTCTTCATCGCCCGAACCATGCCTTCGCCGACGGAGGCGCCAAAGCGCTTGGCGAGTCGCTCGGCGACGTTTTCGCGGCGGGTGTAGTCCACCAGGTCCTCGGCCTTGACAATTTCACGGGCCACGAAATCCAGGCTGCCGAGTTGATCGGCCAGGCCCAGGTCGATGGCCTGCTGCCCGGTCCAGAACAGGCCGCTGAACAGTTCGGGAATTTCCTTCAGACGCTTGCCTCGGCCGGCGCGCACGGTGTCGATAAACTGCTTGTGAATCTGGTCGAGCATGGCCTGGGCGTGGACGCGCTGCTTTTCGGTCTGCGGGCTGAAGGGATCGAGAAATCCCTTGTTCTCGCCGGCAGTCATCAGGCGGCGCTCGACGCCGAGTTTTTCCATCAGACCGGTAAAGCCGAAGCCGTCCATCAGCACGCCGATGCTGCCGACTACGCTGGCCTTGTCGACAAATATCCGGTCGGCGGCGGCCGCGATGTAATAGGCTGCAGAGGCGCAACTTTCTTCGACCACTGCATACACCGGCTTCTTGTGTTTGGCCTTGAGCCGCACGATCTCGTCGTTGATGATGCCGGCCTGCACCGGGCTGCCACCGGGGGAGTTGATCAGGACAACAACGGCCAGCGTTCCTGCGTCTTCGAAGGCCGCGCGCAGGGACGCGTTGACGTTGTCGGCGCTCGCATCCGCATCTGAGGCAATCTCGCCCTTGATCTCGACCACGGCGGTATGCACCGTACGTTTGTCGCCGCTCGGCGCACCACGGTACATCACGGCCCAGACCAGGAAGACGAGGAAAATCAGCCAGGACACACGCAGCCCATTGCGCCAGCGTCGCGCCGTACGTTGCTCATCGAGGGTGGCGAATGCCAACCGGGCCAGCACGCCCTGGTTTGCGGCTTCGGCGTCGGCTTGCACTGCCGCCGCAGTGGTCTGGGACGGCGCGGATGCGGTCCTGGAGTCGGATTCGGTGGCGGCTTGCTCGGCAATATGGGGATCGGTCATTTCAAAACTCTACAGGCTGAAGGTTCCAGGCAGTATGCCAGTGCACAACGCCATGCGCTTCGCTGAGGGTTACCGGGATCAATCCACCCCCCCGGCATGGGCCGCCGGCGCACACGCCGGTGTCGGGTTCGTAGACCGCGCCGTGGGTAGCGCAGATCAACCAGCGGCCGCTGTCGTCAAAGAAGCGATTGGGTTGGTAATCCATCTCCATGGCGATGTGGGCACAGCGGTTGAGGTAGGCGCGCGCCTGACCCTGGTAGCGGATGGCAAAGGCGCGACAGGTGTAGCCGCCGTGGACCACATCGAAAGAAACAGCCAACCCGCCGTCGACGAGGTCGGTGGCATTGCATAGAGGAATAATCTGCTCGCTCATGCCGGCTCATGCATTCGGTTCACGCATTCTTGAGCAACCAGGCTTGCAGCTCGGGCGTCGAATGCGCGATGAAGCGGGGTTGCAAGGCATGGAACACATCGGGTTCGTGTGCGCCGTAGCTCACGCCCACCGAAGCGCAGCCGGCGTTGAGCGCCATCTGCAGGTCGTGGGTGGTGTCGCCGATCATGAGCGTGCGTTCTGGCGCAACGCCGAATTCGGCCATCAGCTCCTGAAGCATCAGCGGGTGCGGCTTGCCAGCGGTCTCGTCCGCCGTGCGCGAGCCGTCGAACAGTCCGCGGAGCTCGACCGCCTGCAATGCCTCGTTCAGGCCGCGGCGCGACTTGCCGGTGGCCACGGCCAGCAAGTGTTGACGCTCCTTGAGCGCATTGAGCAAGGGCAGCACGCCTTCGAACAGGCTGATGTCCTTCTGGCGCGCCATATAGTGATGGCGGTAACGCGCACCGAGCTCAGGGTATTTGTCGCGCGGGACGTCGGGCGCGGCATGGGCCAGCGCCTGCATCAGGTCCAGGCCGATCACGTAGGCCGCAGCTTGACGGTCGGGCACGGTACCGCCGACGTCGCGCACGGCGTTCTGGATGCAGCGCACGATGAGGGCCGTGGAGTCGAAAAGGGTTCCGTCCCAATCGAAGGCAATGAGGTCAAATTGGCGCGCGGGCATGGCGGGTCGGTGTCAGGTTTTGGGGCCGGGCGGTGTCAGCGTGGCGATAAACAGATTCAGTTCAGGCGGCAGTTCGGCGTGCAGTTCGATGCGCTCGCCACTGGCAGGATGAGCGAACTGTAACCGCCAGGCATGAAGAAACATGCGGCGAAGACCCTGCTTCTGCAAGATCTTGTTGCGTTCGAAATCGCCGTATTTGTCGTCGCCCGCAATCGGATGGCCCTGCCAGGCCAGATGCACGCGGATTTGGTGGGTGCGGCCGGTCTTGATGGTGACTTCGAGCAGGCTGCAGTCGCCCAGGCGCTGCGCCAGTCTGACCAGCGTGATGGCACGCATGCCGTCCGGATCGTCGGCAGCCACCACACGCACGCGGCGCTCGCCGTCGGCCTGCAGGTATTTGTGCAGCGGCAGATCAATCACCTTGTTGCGCGCCGGCCAGACGCCGCAGACCAGCGCGAGGTATGTCTTGCCCGTCTCGCGCTGGCGGAACTGCTCCTGCAGGGCCAGCAAAGCGCTGCGCTTCTTGGCGATCAGCAGGATGCCGGAAGTCTCGCGGTCGAGCCGGTGCACCAGCTCCAGAAAGCGCGCTTCGGGCCGGGCCTGGCGCAGTTGCTCGATCACTCCGAAGCTCACGCCGCTGCCGCCATGTACGGCCACGCCCGCCGGTTTGTCGATGGCGATCAGATGCTCGTCTTCGAACAGCACGGCAAATTCGCGCGCTGGCGCGGGGCGCGCCAGCCGCTCGGCGGCGCTGTCGGACTCGCGCACCGGCGGCACCCGCACCTGATCGCCACCAGCCACCCGGGTGTCGGCCGCCGCCCGGCCCTTGTTGACCCGGACTTCGCCGCTGCGGATGATCCGGTAGACGTGGGTCTTAGGCACGCCCTTGAGGTGGCGAATCAGGAAGTTGTCCAGCCTCTGGCCGGCGGATTCCTCGTCCACCTGGATCAATTTGGCCCGGGGGCTTGCGGGGGCCTGGTTGCCCCCTATAATGTGTTTCACTAGCGTGAAGCTGTAAGTGGTTGATTTGTCTGGAGTTTAGTCCACACACTGCTACCCGGCACGCTGGAAGGTCGATGCCCCCGCAGGCATTGCCTGCAAACCGAAGGCCGATGCCGACGGTGGCACGCAAGCTCTCGGGTCGGGCCGACGCATTGAAACACTGTTACGGAATACCCAAAGTCCGGCAGCCATAAGCTGTCGGGCGGATCAAAGCGAGAATTTTTGTGTTGATGGCGCTCATTCACTCCCTGCTGCGGTGGCTTCTGCCCCCGCGCTTCGGCGTGGACAAAGCCCAGGCCCCCGTTGTTCGGGTGAGGCCAGCCACGCCTGTCGTGGCCTCTCGACATCCCTCCCCCCTCGCCCTCATCCACGCGCCAACGCCCCGTCCACTGAGTTAGTACCACTCGGCGGCGCAGGGCTCTCCGGCAATTCCTTTCGTTTCAACGCGTCCAGTTCGGCATCGTTTGCCCCATCGAGGGCATATGGATCGATGTAGTTGGAACTAGAAGGAACGCACCATGAAGCGGATGCTGATCAATGCCACGCAGGCCGAAGAACGCCGCCTGGCCATCGTCGACGGACAAAAGCTGCTCGACTATGAAATCGAAATCGAAGGGCGCGAGCAGCGCAAGGGCAATATCTACAAGGCCGTGGTCACCCGCGTCGAGCCTTCGCTGGAAGCCTGCTTCGTCGACTACGGCGAAGACCGCCACGGCTTCCTGCCCTTCAAGGAAATCTCCAGGCAGTACTTCGCCCAGGGCGTGCCGGTCAACCAGGCCCGCATCAACGACGTGATCAGGGAAGGCCAGGAACTGCTGGTCCAGGTCGAAAAAGAAGAGCGTGGCAACAAGGGCGCGGCGCTCACCACCTTTGTCTCGCTGGCGGGCCGCTATGTGGTGCTGATGCCCAACAACCCGCGCGGCGGCGGCGTGAGTCGGCGCATCGAGGGCGACGACCGGGCCGACCTCAAAGAGGCGATGGACCAGCTCGAGTACCCCAACGGCATGAGCATCATCGCGCGCACCGCCGGTATTGGCCGCAGCGCCCCTGAGCTTCAGTGGGACCTGAACTACCTGCTCAAGCTGTGGACCGCCATCGACGGCGCGACCAAAGGCGCCAAGGGCGCGTTCCTGATCTACCAGGAATCGAGCCTGGTCATCCGCGCGATCCGCGACTACTTCAACCATGACATCGGCGACATCCTGATCGACACTGACGACGTGTACGACCAGGCGCAGCAGTTCATGGCGCACGTCATGCCCGAGCACGCCGCCCGCGTGAAGCGCTATCGCGACGACGCCCCGCTGTTCAGCCGCTTCCAGATAG
>JAURZS010000104.1 GCA_030653255.1 Burkholderiaceae bacterium
TGCTGGGGTCGTGCAGCGGCAGGATGCGGGTCTCGAGCTCGACCAGCGGGTCTTCCGCCCATTGCGGCTCGACACCGTGCACATAGGCGTGATTGACCGGGTCGTGGATGAAGCGCATGTGGTCCACACGCGGCAGCAGTGCCGTGCCGTAGACCTTTCGGTTGGCCGGAATGCCGCCCACGCTCATGCCGCCAAAGCCCACGCCGTGATAGCCTTTTTCGCGGCCGATGAAGACATTGCGGTGCCCCTCGCCGCGCGCGCGGTGATAGGCCAGCGCCACCTTCAGCGAAGTGTCGGCGGCCTCTGAGCCGGAGTTGCAGAACAGCACCTTGTTGAGATCGCCAGGGGCCATGGCGGCGATGCGCTCGGCCGCCAGGAAAGCCTTGTCGTTGCTGGCCTGGAAGGCGGTGGCGTAGTCGAGCGTATCGAGCTGCTTCTTGATCGCCTCGTTGATCGGGCGGCGGTTGTGGCCGGCGCCCACGCACCACAGGCTGGACACGCCGTCGAGCACCTTGTTGCCTTCGTGGGTGGTGAAGTGCATGCCATCGGCGGCGACAAAGACGCGGGGGTCTTTGTGGAAGTGGCGGTTGGGCGTGAACGGCAACCAGTGGTTGTCCATGCGGAAATCGTTGTAAGCCATGGCGGCTCTCCTGTGCGATGGTTCAGATTGGTCATTTTGACACTGCGGGTGGAACAACGCTTCCTGCGACAATTCAGCCCCATGACCCACGCCTACATCCTGACCCTGTCCTGCCGGGACCGCCCCGGCATCGTGCACGCGGTGTCCGGCTTCCTGCTGGAGCGCGGCGGCAACATCGAGGAAGCCGCCCAATACAACGACCACGACACCGGCCTGTTTTTCATGCGGGTGCAGTTCGCCTGCCAGCAGCTCACGCAGGGCGACTTGCTGCGCGACCTGCGCCTGTTCGCCGAGCCCTTTCAGATGGACTGGAAGCTGCACCCCACCCAGGCCGCGATGTCTACCGTGATCCTGGTGAGCCGCGACGGCCATTGCCTGAACGACCTGCTGTTCCGCTGGAAGTCGGGCCTGCTGCCGCTGGATGTGCGCGCCATCATCAGCAACCACCGGGATTTCTATCAGCTGGCGGCCAGCTACAACGTGCCTTTTCATTACATTCCGGTGAGCGCGGCCACCAAGGCGCAGGCCGAAGCGCGGCAACTGGAGATCATCGAGGCCGAAGGCGCGGAGCTGGTGATCCTGGCGCGCTACATGCAGATCCTGAGCGACGACCTGTGCCAGCGCCTGGCAGGCCGGGCCATCAACATCCACCACAGCATGCTGCCGAGCTTCAAGGGTGCCAAGCCCTATCACCAGGCGCACCAGCGCGGCGTCAAGGTGATCGGCGCGACCGCCCACTACGTGACCTCCGATCTGGACGAAGGGCCGATCATCGAGCAGGACGTCACGCGCGTGGAGCACAAGGACACGGTCGAGCATCTGGTCGCGCGCGGCAAGGACACCGAAAGCCGCGTGCTGGCGCGCGCCGTCAAGTGGCACAGCGAACGCCGGGTGCTGCTCGACGGCCACAAGACCGTCATCTTCAAGTAGGCCGCCCGCGCATGACGCGACAGGGCCGGGCGGGTGTGCCCCACGCCGCGCGGCATTGGACTACAGTTGCATTCGATGCATGACGCCGTAAACCCCGAATCCAGCCGCATGGCCGACCGCGCCAGGCATCAGTCGCGCGTGGTCGAAGCGCTGTCGCGCGTGCTGCCGGCGCATGCGCTGTTGTGGCATGCAGAAGACACCACGCCGTACGAGTGCGACGGCCTGACCGCCTACCGCGAGCGGCCGCTCGTCGTGGCCCTGCCCGAGAACGACGCGCAGGTGCAGGCCGTGCTGCGTGCCTGTCACGCGCTGCAAGTGCCGGTGGTGGCGCGCGGCGCCGGCACGGGCCTGTCGGGCGGCGCGATGCCGAACGCCATGGGTGTGACCCTGTCGCTGGCCAAGTTCAACCGCATTCTCAAGGTCGACCCACTGAGCCGCACGGCCCTGGTCCAGAGCGGCGTGCGCAATCTCGCCATCAGCGAAGCGGCGGCACAGCACGGGCTTTACTACGCGCCCGATCCATCGAGCCAGATCGCCTGCACCATCGGCGGCAACGTGGCCGAGAACTCCGGCGGCGTGCACTGCCTCAAGTACGGGCTGACGCTGCACAACGTGCTCAAGGTCCGGGGCTATGCGGCCGACGGCGAGCCCGTGGTGTTCGGTGGCGACGCGCTGGACGCCGCAGGCTTCGACCTGCTGGGCATCGTCGTGGGCAGCGAAGGCATGCTGGCCGTCACCACCGAAGTCACCGTCAAGCTCGTGCCCCGGCCCTTGCTCGCGCGCTGCATCATGGCCAGCTTCGACGAGTTGCGCCGCGCCGGCGAGGCTGTGGCCGCCGTGATCGCCGCCGGCATCATCCCCGCCGGCCTGGAGATGATGGACAAGCCCATGACCGCAGCCGTCGAGGACTTCGTGCATGCCGGCTACGACCTCGATGCCGCAGCCATCCTGCTGTGTGAGAGCGACGGCACGCCCGAAGAGGTGGAAGAAGAAATCGGCCGTATAAGCGAGGTGCTGCGCCGCTGCGGCGCAACCGCCATTGCCGTGAGCCGCGACGAGGCCGAACGGCTGCGCTTCTGGAGCGGGCGCAAGAACGCGTTCCCCGCCAGCGGGCGCATCAGCCCGGACTATATGTGCATGGACTCGACCATTCCGCGCAAACGGCTGGCCGACATCCTGGAAGCCATCGCACAGATGGAGCGCAAATACCGGCTGCGCTGCGTCAACGTGTTCCATGCAGGCGACGGCAATCTGCATCCGCTGATCCTGTTCGATGCCAACGACCCCGATGAACTGCAGCGCTGCGAACGCTTTGGCGCCGACATCCTGGAGGCCAGCGTGGCCATGGGCGGCACCATCAGCGGCGAGCATGGCGTGGGCATCGAAAAGCTCAACTCCATGTGCGTGCAGTTCACGCCCGAGGAGCGCGCCATGATGCTGGGCATCAAGAGCGCTTTCGATCCCCTGGGTCTGCTGAACCCCGGCAAGGTGATACCCACGCTGCAGCGCTGCGCAGAGTACGGCCGCATGCTGGTGCGGGGCGGGCAACTGAAGCATCCCGAATTGCCGCGCTTCTGAAGCCGCGCGGACCGAACGACGCAGAGGCACGGGCCGCGCAGGCCCACGCCACTAAGTGCGGCACTGCGCGTCGGTGACGGTGATCGCGTCCTTTTTCTTCGGCTTCTGCGGGTCTGCCCCCTGCGTGGCCTCTTCCTTGACCAACAATGTCTTGAAAGTGGTCAGCAAATTGACCTGCTGCTGCACGCTCTCCTGAAAAGCGACCACCTGTTCGGCCTCCGGCGCGGCAGCCGGCGGCGATGGCGCGGGAGTGGGTGTGGGTGTTGGCGCGGGTTCGGGGGCCGGCGTGGGAGCCGGAATGGGTGTCGCAGGCGACGGAGACGGCGCGGGTGCTGGCGCGGGCACGGGCGTCGCGACAGGTGACGGTGCAGGTGTGGGCGTCGGTGCGGGTGCGGGTGCGGGTGCGGGCGACGGCGACGGCGACGGCGACGGCGACGGCGATGGCGATGGCGATGGCGATGGCGATGGCGATGGCGATGGCGATGGCGATGGCGATGGCGACGGCGATGGCGACGGCGCAGCCGCCGACGCGATCGCACGCAAGACGCTTTGCGCCGGCGCAGGCGCCACCACCGCCGCGATCGCAAAACCGGGCGGCGCCGTCAATGCGCCGCTGTTCACCGTGACCGAGCCTGCCGTGCTGATGATGTCGAACTGGTCGTTCGCTGCGTAAGTCGCCCCCGAGAGTGCCACCAGGGCAATGTCGCTGGTGCTCGCATCGAAGGACACCGCGCCCGAGGGTGAAATCAAGTCGTAGTTGCCGCTGGTGTTGTTGAGCGCCTCCAGCCGCAGCTTGGCATTGTTGGTGAACGCGCCCGAGATGCTGATCTTGCCGATGGCGCCCACGCCGCCCGGCGTCATCGTGCCGTTGTTGACCAGTGTGCCGCCGGTGGGCAGGTTGATGATGCCTGTGCCCTGGATGGTTCCAGTGGGGCCATTGGTGAAGGTCGTCGTGGTGTTGGCGCTGATATTGAGCGCGGTGTTCGGCGCCGGGCTCGGGGATGGCGCAATGAAGGTGATCTTGCCCGCGTTCGTCAGAAAGACTTCGGCGCCCAGGGCCAGGTAGCCGCCGGAGGAAATGCTCAGCTCACCGCCCGACAGATTTTCGAAGGTGAAGCCGGTGGTGATCGACTCGCCGGAGTTGGTGCCCGTCTTCTTGAGCAGTCCTTCATTCTGGAAGCTGATCGCAGGCGTGGGTGCGGGCGCGGGCGCACGACTGAATCTGCCGTTGCTCTGGATCTCCATGGTCGCGTTGGCTTCGTTTTCAATCGCGCCACCAGTGGCGACCGCCACCTGCGCGCTGTTGTCCAGCGTCAGCGTGCCGTAGTTGTGCAAGGGCCTGGACAAGGCCATGGCGCCGGTGATCGTGCCGCTCGCGCTGCTGCCGAGGCTTATCTTGCCAATGCCCGACAGCGTGCTGCCACTGGCCTGCAAGTTGGTGCTGACGGTCAGGTTGGCAGAGCCGTTGAGCGTGCCCGAGCTGATTTCGAGGCGGTTCACCGTGACTGGGGCGCTCACTGTCAGGACCCCGCTGGAGTTGATCCGCAAGGGATAGCTGCCCTGGGTCTGCACCGAGGTGTTGAGCGTCAGGGTACCGTTGTTGTTGACCGTTGAGGTGCCGGAAGACAGCGTCGTCGCCTGCGTGCCACTGAAGGTATTGCTGCCGCCAAGGACCAGGTTGCCGGTCGCGAACAGCCTGGTGTCAGCGGTGCCGGAATTCAGTGAGGCATTGTTGATGGTGAGGTTGGCGCTCCCGCCCGTGGTGCCCAGAGTAACGCCCGCGCCGCTGAAGCTGCCTGCGCTGCCGGTGCTGTTGACCGTCATTGCGCCCACGGACTGGATGTCGATCGAGGACGTGCCAGCAGACACCGCGCCGTTGATGATCAGGCCCGCGCCCTGCGCGTCGCGCACGAGGATCGCGCCACCATCGGTGGACAGCGCATTGATGGTGCCCAGCCGGTTGCTGGTGCTGTTCAGCGTGAGCGCGCCATGCAGCTGCGTGCCGGTCAGCGAGCCCAGGCTGACCGATTTGCCGCTGGCCTGCGAAATGGCGCCAGAAATGGTCCCCAGGCTCAGACCGCCGCCGACCGCCGTCACCATGCCCAGCGTCACGGTGCTGGCATTGCTGATCTGCACCGCCTGCGACGAGGCCGAGCCGGAAGACAGTGTGGCCGAGCCCATCGCCACCGTGCTGCTGCCCGCGCTCAGGCTGACGGTGCCGCTGCCCGAAGACACGGTACTCGTGGCGGACAGGCCGACGCCGGTCAGGCTGACGTTGCCCCCGCCGCTGCTGCTGGCGGCACTGTTGAGGGTGATGCTGTTGGTGGCTTCGAGCGAGATGTTGCCGTTGGTCGTCGTGATCGCGGCGTTGCTGACCAGGGAGCTGCCCGACTTGAGCGCGACATGGCCGTTGACGCTGCTGACCTCGGCGCCAACGGTCATCGAGCCGCCGGTGCTGGTGATCGACACATTGCCGCTGCTGGCCTGCTGCTTGACGCCGTACGCAGGCGACGGCGCAGGCGCCGGGGGTGTCAGGTCTTCGATGCTCAAGTCGCCGTCATTGGTGATGAGTATGTCGCCGGAACTCTTGTTGTTGGCCTGCAGCTTGGAAGCCTTGATCTTTATGGCGGTGGGCGCGGGCGATGGGCCCGCCACCACGCCGCCGTTGCCCAGCAGTCGCACTTGCCGACCGTAGATGATCTTGCTGCTGTCCTGCATCCACAGCTTGCCGCCCACCCCGCCACCGGAGTCGATCGTGACATTGCCGTCGACATAACTGGGCGCCGGACCGGGCGCGGGCGGGGCTGCGGTGAGCCGGGCATCGATGTCGCCATTGAGCGTGATGCCCCCTCCAACTGCGGTGATGCTGATTGCACCCCCGCTTTGCGCGTTGGCCGGATTCGTCGACACCGCGCCGCTCAGCGTGATGCTGTCGGCGGCCTTGATCGTGACCGCGCCGCCTTTGGTCAAGATGGCGCCATTGGCGGTCACGCCGCCCGAAGCATCTATGGACACGGCGCCACCGGCCGTCGTCAACTTGCCCACCTTGACGTCGGCCGTCCACGCGGCCGGGCCGCCGGTGCTGCCGGACTTCAGGGTGATGCTGCCATTGCCCTGGGTCCGGAACTCCAGTGTCGGCAAAGGCGCGGGCGTGGGCGAAGGCGGCGGCGGGCTGACAGAGGTCAGGTCGATGCCGCGCGGCAAATTGCCTTCGGCGGGCGTGGCCTGCAGATTGCGGCTCTCCAGGACCAGGCTGGTGTTATTGCCCATCAGTACATCGTCATTGGTAAAGACGCCGATGGTTCTGATGTAGCGCGCAGCCTGCAGCGTCACGGTGCCGGGACCGAAGGCTTCAAGTTGCGACTCGTAAATTGTGGAGCTGGCGCCGGAGGAATCGTCGAACAGCACCGTGCCAGGGGTAATCGTGCCCGTCCCCGTGCCGCCCGTGATCGTGATGTTGTCCGGGTCGAGCAGCAGCGTTCCGGCCTTGCCTTGAGGCGCCGCGATATCGACCTTGGCGCGGTACTCCAGCGCCTGCTTGCCGGAGATTTCGACAAATCCACCATCGCCGCCGGCCACGCCCCCGCGCGCTTCGACTGCGCCATAGGCCCGCGTGTCGCCATCGGCCCAGACGATGACGCGCCCGCCATCTCCGTGCTCCTGTGCGTTCACGCTGAGGCGCGTGTCGGGACCAACAAAGGTGCGCTGCGCGTTCTGGACCTCGGCATTGCCGCCCTGGAAATCACCGCCCACACGGATCAGCCCGCCGCCGTTGGCGCCGCTGGCGTCAAGCACAGCCTGCCCGGTGAGCCCCACATGCTGGCCCAGCACATCGATGCCGCCACCTTTGCCAGCCATGCCTTGCGCGGCGATGCTGCCGTCGGCCAGGGTCTCGCCCTGCGACTTGAGCACCACGCGCCCGCCTTCGATGCTCACTGCATTGGCCTGGATCAGCCCGCTGTGCTTGAGCTGGCCTGCGAACACACCCACGGCGTCGCCCTTGAGCACACCCAGGTTCACGGCGCGGTCACCCGGCGCCTGCACCGTCAGCCGGATGCCCTCGAGCCCGCGGCCCGTCACTTCGACCTGCTGGCCCGCGGCCAGGATGGTCGCGCCGCTGGGCGCCTGCACCAGCGCCTGCGCGCCCGTGCTCAGCTGGGGCGCGATCAGGACGACATCACCGCTGCGCGCCAGGATGCGGCCGTCCACCGACAGGCCGCCCGCCGCGTTACCCTCGCCGCCGAAGCGCATGCGAGCGGCCAGCGCATCGGCATCGGTCATGCGCAGCGTCGAGGCAATAAAGCCTGCGGTGTCCACCACCGCACCCGCGCCCACGGCAATGCCGGCCGGATTGACCAGCACCAACCGGCCGTTGGAGGTGAGCGAGCCCAGAATGGCCGACGGGTTGCCGCCCAGCACCCGGTTGATCGAGGTGCTGGCCGTGCTCGGCTGGATGAACTGTGCGGCGCTGCCCGCTGGAATGCCGAAGCTTTGCCAGTTGATGGCCGAATGACTGCTGCCCGCGCCGTTCTGCGTGGTCACGATCAGCTTGTTGCCCTGCGTGAGAAAGCTCGCCTGGCCGTGCACCACCTGCGCACCTGCGGGCTGGGCCAGCGCCGATTGCGGCAGCGCCACAAAGGCCGCAGCAATGGCCAGTGCCGCGCGTGCCGGCCGGAAACCCGCGACCGCCGGACTGCCCGCCGGCAAGGCATCACGCAACGCACGCAGCCCGGGCTCCGATGCCTTGTGGTTTGAATCTGACGGTGTGCGCACGAACGTCCTGAGACAGAAAAGCCTTGAGCCTGAAGACCCGGAAAAAAGAATACTTTCTGCATCCGTCCGGCGCCTGAATTCCTCTTTCGAGCAAGCGCCGCCCACGGCAGAAATGCGATGGAAGACAGTAGCACAGCACCGCACTCGGCGCAACTTGGGCTTCGAAGGGTCTTGCCCCGGTTCAGCCCGGCCGGGCCACTGCCGCCATGGCCAGGCACAGATCGGCCCAGGCCTTGGCTTTTTCGCCGGGGCTGCGCAGCAGATAGGCCGGGTGGTAGGTCACGACCAGCGGCACGCCCTGGTACTGATGCACGCGCCCGCGCAGGCGACCGATGGGCTCGGTACTGGCGAGCAGCGCCTGGACCGCGAAACGCCCCATGGCCAGGATGACGCGCGGACGCAGCAGCTCGACCTGGCGCCGCAGATAGGGCTCACACTGTGCCAGTTCCTCGGGCTCGGGATTGCGGTTACCCGGCGGCCGGCACTTGAGGGCATTGGCGATGTAAACGTTGCGGCGCCGGTCCTGCCCGATGGCCTGCAGCATCTTGTCGAGCAGCTTGCCCGCCTGCCCGACAAAGGGTTCGCCGCGCAGGTCCTCGTTCTCGCCGGGCGCCTCGCCCACCACCAGCCAGTCGACCCGGGGCGCATCGCCCGGTGCTGCGGGGGGCTGGCCGACACCGAACACCGTGTTCTTGCGGCTCGTGCACAGCTTGCAGGCGAAACATCCCGCAACGGCGGCCTGCAGACTGTCCCAGTCCATGGTCTCGATGCCGGACGGGCGCGGCTGCAAGGTCGCGCCCGGGCGCGGGCCGGCGGCGGCCGCTGCGGACGGGCTGCGCCCCACTGGCGCCTGCGAAGCAGCACCTGCAGACGCCGGCGGCGCAGGCACAGGCGCGTCCGCCTCACGCACCCGCCCGGACGGCACCGGGAAGCTCGGCGCCTCGGGCGACCAGACCTGGATGTTCATCTCCGCCAGCATGGCGCGCTGGCGCCGGTCGAGTTCCAGCGTCATGGCGTCAACTCCGCATTCAGCGCAGGACCCGCCAGACCCAGGCTCATCACCACCGCGTCTTCACGCAGCCCGCCATGCTCGGGGTAGTAGCCTTTGCGCAGACCGACGCGGCGAAAGCCATGGGCTTCGTAGATCGCAAGCGCCCGCGCATTGCTGACCCGCACCTCCAGCCACAACCACTGCGCGCCCTGACCCCGCGACCAGATCGCCAGCGCCTCCAGCAGCAAGCGGCCCCAGCCCTGCTTCTGCCATTCGGGGGCCACGGTCAGATTCAACAAATGAACTTCATCTACGCCTTTCATGGCGACAAAGTATCCCAACAATGTGTCTTCTGCCATCAGAATCTGCGCCTGGTAACCGGCCCCAAGGGAGTCGGCAAAGTTGCCGTGGCTCCAGGGATGGGCGTAGGCGCGCTGCTCCACCGCCAGCACGGCATCCAGACTGGACAGCGCCATCGGCTCCAGCCGGGCTTCGAAGGCTTCAAGGACGGCGCTCATAGGGCAATGGCCTGGCGCGCGGCCTTGTCGGCGGCACGCTCTTCGGTGGTTTGCGCCACCTTGTCCCGGATGTACAACGGCAAGGCTTGTTCAGCGCTGACACCCAGGCCGGCATCGAGCAGGGCCGGCGCCAGGCGCAGCAAGGCCGCCGCGGTGGGCAGGGCCTCGATGCGGGCGGCGCCCGGGGGCAGACGCTCGCCATAGGCGGCGAACACATTGCCGGCCAGTGTCCAGCCGGGTTCGAGCTCGATCTGATCGGGCGACAGCAGCGCAGGCTCGCTGCGCTGCGTCCAGCGCCCCGCTGCGTATTCGTAGGACGACGCATAGACCTGCGCCATGCGCGCATCGAGCAGCGCCACAACACGTGTTGCGCCCTGACGCTCGCGCGCCTCTTCGGCCACGGCCAGCAGCGTGTCGATCGGCAGCAGGGGCAGACCCTGGCGCCGTCCGGCGCGCGCGCCGCCACCAAAGGCCAGACCTTGCGCCACAGCGCAGGCAGTGCGCAAGCCGGTGAACGAGCCCGGCCCGCGGCCGAAGGCGATGGCATCGAGCTGGCCGAAGCGCAGGCCCGCCTGGTCCATCAAGACCTGCAGTGCCGGGAGCAAGGTGGCGGAGGCCTGCGCCGCGCCAGCGCCCGTATGCTGCCAGACGCGCCCGCTGCCACGCAGATCGCGCCCCAAAGCGATGGACAGGATTTCGGTGCTGGTGTCGAATGCAAGAAGATTCATGGGCGAAGGCGACTGAACCCTGATTATCCGCATGCGCGGACTCGATAATGAAAATATGAACTCGTTTGTGAAATTCGCTTGCGGCCTGGCCCTGGCCGCTGCCGCTGCAGCGGTGCCGGCCCAGGCTCAGAATCTGCCGCCCGAAGTCGAGGCAGCGCTGGCGCGCGCACGCGTCCCGCGCGATGCCGTGAGTTTTCTGGTGCTGGACGCCGACGGCAAATCCGCCCCCCGGCTGAGCCACCGCGCTAGTGTGGCTGTGAACCCTGCCTCCCTCATGAAGCTGGTGACCACTTACGCCGCGCTCGATATCCTGGGGCCAGCATTCACCTGGAACACACCGGTCTATACGGACGGCATCCTGCGCGACGGCATTCTCGCGGGCAACGTCTACATCAAGGGCCAGGGCGACCCCAAGCTGGTGGTGGAGCGGCTGTGGCTGATGGTGCGGCGCCTGCGCGGGCTGGGCATTCAGCGCATCGGCGGCGACATCGTGCTGGACCGCAGCGCCTTCGAGAGCGTCGCGCAGGATCCCTCCGTCTTCGATGGCGAGCCGCTGCGGCCCTACAACGCCGCACCCGACGCCCTGCTGCTGAACTTCAAGGCCGTCGTCATGAGTTTCGTGCCCGATCGCGCCACGGGTCTGGCGCAGATTCACACCGAGCCGCCACTGGCCGGCGTGCGCATGCAGGCCAGCGTCAGCCTGAATCCGGGCGACTGCGCCGACTACCGCGGCGCCCTGCGTGCCGACTTCTCCGATCCGGCCCATATCCGGTTTGCAGGCGGCTATCCAGCGAGCTGCGGCGAGCGGGTCTGGCCCATGGCCTATGCCGATCCGCGCAGCTACGCGGCACGCGCCGTGCTGGGGCTGTGGCAGTCGGTGGGCGGCCAGCTCGGCGGGCAGGTGCGCGAGGGCCGGGTGCCAGCCGAGTTGCGGGCCGCCTTCGACAACCCCTCGCCCGCGCTGGCCGAAATGGTCCGCGACATCAACAAGCACAGCAACAACGTGATGGCACAGCAACTGTTCCTGACGCTGAGCCTGCAGCAAAGAGGCACAGGAACGCTGGATGCGTCGCGCGAGATCCTGAGCCGCTGGTGGCGTGAGCGCATCGGCGGGGCCGATACGCCGGTGCTGGACAACGGTTCGGGGCTGTCGCGCCAGGAGCGCATCAGTGCCCAGGCGCTGGGACGGATGCTGCAGATCGCGTGGGCCTCGCCTGTGATGCCCGAGCTGCTGTCATCGCTCCCGGTCGTGGGCGTCGACGGCACCCTGCGGCGAAGCCGCGCGCGCGCGGCCGGAGCGGCCCACCTGAAGACCGGCAGTCTGCGTGATGTCAGCGGCGTGGCCGGATTCGTGCACGGCAGCAGCGGCAAGCGCTACGTGCTGGTGGCCATCGCCAACCACCCGATGCCAGGCGTGGCCAGCGCGGCGCGGCCGGCGATCGATGCCCTGATCGACTGGGTGGCACGCGACAAGTGAGCCGCGCCCCGCAGGCTTACCAGCGCGCCTTCAGGCGTGTGTGCGCAAAATCGCCGAACAGCCTTTGCGCCTGCGGTGTGAGATACAGGCCATCGGCGAACAGATAGCGGTTGTAGTCCGCGCCGCTGATGATGGTGCTCGGGGTGCACAGGCGCGAGCTGACCTGGCCGCGGCCAATGCCGATGCCCACGCCGGCATCGACCGAATTGCAGGCCATGACGGTCGACGAGTCGAACGAGTACGTGCCCGGCTGGGCAGACAACAGGTTGAAGTAGTAGGCAGCGTCGTAATAGAGCACCTTGGCGCCGAGGTCCACGATGGACACCAGCAGCGCCTCGTTGAACTTGGAGCTGGCCTCCGTCAGCAGCGCGCCTTGGCCGATGGACGCGGCAAAGGGCGTGACGCCCAGGTTGTAGACCCCGGGCACGGACACATAGCTGGCCCCGGCGTCCACCAGGCGGCGCACCTGAGCGCCAAGGTCGCGGCCGGCCTGCTGGGCGTTGGCGACCATCTCGGTGCCCGACAGCGTGCCCGCCGTGACGGCGTTCATCTGGTAGACGATGTCGCTGATGCCGCCGCTCAGGATGTAGAGGTCGTTGGCCCCGATGGTATTGGACGCGAGGAAGGCGTCGACCTGTTCCTTGACCGTGGGCGTGGTGTTGCTGCCCAGCAAGTCGGGCTTGAGCAGGATGCGCGCATTGCCTTGCGCATAGCCGGTGCCGCCGGCGGATGCCGCCTTGACGCCGGCACCAAAGCCTGCGGCCAGTTGCTCCCACCAGATCGTGACGCCGCCATCGTTGACGGTGTAGCGCGTGCCGGCCTGCCCGACATCGCTGAAGCCGTCGCCAAATGCGATGTAGCGCGAAGGCACCAGGGCAGATTCGATGGTGCCCTCGCCGCAGGCCACCAGCAGTGTGGCCGAGGCGCACGCAAGCGCCAGTACAGCACGGCGCATCCAGTTTCTAGGCATGGGAATATCTCCAGTTGGAGCGGGTAGTTTACAGGGGCTCGATCAGGCCGCCGAGGCACGCTGCAGCCGGTCGCGCACGCCGTCCCACTCGGGTGTATCGGGCGGCACTTCGATCCAGATCAGCCGGGCGCCGCCGGCGTCGAACTCGCGCAGCACCGCGAACAACTGCTGTGCCACGGCAGCGGCGTCATCGGGCATGCGCCGCAGGACCACCCGCGGCGAATGGCTGCGCGGCACGCAGCGCGCGTACACGGCAATATGGGCCGCATCGGCGCCCAGCAGGTCCAGCGCAGTCTGCAGCGCGGCGGCATCCATCAGCCGCACCTTGGCATCGGGCGCGTAATGCGCCTGCAGCGTGCCGGAAGCGCGCGGCGCGGCGCTGTCGAGCGCGTGCCCAGGCAGCACGTCCTGGCCGCAGGCCGCCGCCAGTTGGGCACGCGTGAGCGCGCCGGGGCGCAGCAACACCGGCGCGCCACGGGTGCAGTCGACAATGGCCGACTCGATGCCCACCTCGCAGGCGCCGCCGTCGAGCACCAGAAGTTCATCGCCGAACTCCGAGCGCACGTGCGCGGCAGTGGTCGGGCTCACGCGGCCGAACTTGTTCGCGCTGGGCGCGGCCAGGCCGTGCACGGTGCGATCCGTTGCCTCGCCCGGCACAGGCGTCTGGGTGCAGGCGCGCAGCAGGGCCAGCGCCACCGGGTGCGAGGGACAGCGCAGGGCGATGGAGTCCTGATGCCCCGTCGCAGCAGACGCCACACCGGGGCGGCGCGGCAGGATCACTGTCAGCGGGCCGGGCCAGAAGGCCTGCATCAGCCGCTGCGCGAAGTCCGGCACAGCCGATGCGAAATGCGCAACGGCTGCGGCATCGGCCACATGCACGATCAGCGGATGGTCGCTGGGACGCCCCTTGGCCGCATAGATGCGGGCCACCGCGGCATCGCTCTGGGCGTCGGCTGCCAGGCCATAGACGGTCTCGGTGGGCACGCCCACGATGGCGCCGGCGGCGAGCGCGCACGCGGCGGCGCGAATGGCTTGCGGATCCTGTCCGTCGACGATCATGCGCGGCCTCAGAACGGCGCGATGCCCAGCAGCGCCGCCGCCTGCAGGGCATGCGCGCGCACCGCCTCGGGCGAGGTGCCTGTGAGTGTGAGGTGGCCCATCTTGCGCCCCTTGCGCGCGCTGGTCTTGCCGTACAGATGCAGATGCGCGCCGGGAGTGCGCAGCACCTGACCCCAGGGCGGCTCGACGGCGGCAGCGCCCTCGCGCAGCCAGAGATCGCCCAGCAGATTGAGCATCACGGCCGCACTGTGCTGGCGCGGAGCGGGCAGGGGCAGTCCGGCCAGGGTGTAGACCTGCAGATCGAACTGCGAGAAATCGCAGGCATCCATCGTGTAATGCCCGCTGTTGTGCGGACGCGGTGCCATCTCGTTGACGATCAGGCTGCCGTCGCGCAGCAGGAAAAATTCAATGCACAGCACGCCCACGTAATTCAGGCCCTGGGCGATGAATTCGGCGGCGGCCACCGCCTGCGCGGCCACTTCGGCGGGCAGATTGCCCTCGTGGACCTCGGTCACCGCGAGGATGCCTTCGCGGTGCAGATTGCGCTGCGGCGGGAAATGCACGGTGCGTCCATCGCGTCCGCGTGCGACGATCACGGAACACTCGGCAGCCAGCGGCAGCATCTTCTCCAGCACACAACTCACACCGCCCAGCGCCAGCCAGGCGGCGGCCAGGTCCTGCGCGCGCTCGACGCGCGCCTGTCCCTTGCCGTCATAGCCCATGCGTGTGGTCTTGAGGATGCCCGGAAACAGTTCTGCGGGCACCTGCGCGAGCTGCTGCGCGCTAGCGATCACCGCATAAGGTGCACAGGGAACGCCACAGCCCTGGAAATGGGACTTCTCCTGCGCGCGGTCCTGCGCCACGGCCACGGCACCGGCGCCGGGCGCGACCGGCCGCTGCACGGCGAGCGCCTCCAGTGCGGGCGCGGGCACGTTCTCGAACTCGGTGGTGATGGCCGCGCTGCAGCCGATCAGCCGCGCCAGCCCTGCCGGGTCCAGGTAATCGGTCTGGATGTGGTGATGGCTGACCAGTCCGGCAGGGCTGGCCGCATCCGGGTCCAGCACCGCCGTGAAATAGCCCATGCGCTGGGCTGCGTGCACGAACATGCGGCCCAGTTGGCCGCCGCCCATGACGCCCAGCGTCTCGCCGGGAAGAATGGGCTGCGTCATGCGGCCGCCGGCGGCAGCGTCATGGCCTGCGCGGCCTGGGTCTGCTGGGTGCGGAAATCCTGCAGGCGCGCGCGCAAGGCCGGGTCCTCATTGGCCAGCATGGCCACGGCAAACAGGGCTGCGTTGGCGGCGCCGGCCGCGCCGATGGCGAACGTGGCCACCGGAATGCCCCGGGGCATCTGCACGATGCTGTGCAGCGAATCCACGCCCTGCAGGTGCCGGCTGGGCACCGGCACGCCCAGCACCGGCACCACGGTCTTGGCCGCCAGCATGCCCGGCAGGTGGGCTGCGCCGCCCGCGCCGGCAATGATGGCCCGCAGGCCGCGCCCCGCCGCCGCCTCGGCATAGGCGAACATCTCGTCGGGCATGCGGTGGGCCGAAACAACCCTGGCCTCGTGCCCGATGCCGAACTGTTGGAGAATCTGCACTGCGTGCTGCATGGTGTCCCAGTCGGAACTGGAACCCATCACCACACCGATCTGAATTTGAGTCATAGGTCGCTTTGCTGTAACCAGTTACGCTGGCGGCGTTCATTGAATTTTACTTTTTGGCCCCGAGCTCACCCAAATGATTGATGTCACCGTCCAAAATTTCGAAGCCGAGGTCATTGCCGCCTCCATGACCACCCCCGTTCTGGTGGACTTCTGGGC
>JAURZS010000106.1 GCA_030653255.1 Burkholderiaceae bacterium
GTGCTGATCGACGGGCCCACGCTGGCGCGGCAAAGCGCGGAGCTCGGCCTGCGCATCATGCAGCTGGAATCCGAGGCGCATGCGCTGGCGGGCCAGCCCTTCAACCTGGGAAGCCCGAAGCAGATCGGCGAGATTTTCTTCGTCAAACTGGGTTTGCCCGTGGTCAAGAAGACCGCCACCGGTGCACCCAGCACCGACGAGGAGGTGCTGGAGAAACTTGCCGAGGACTACCCCTTGCCGGCGCGCATCCTGGAGCATCGCGGTCTGTTCAAGCTCAAGGGCACCTACACCGACAAGCTCGCGCAGATGGCCCATCCGCGCACCGGACGGGTCCACACCCATTATGCGCAGGCCGTGGCGGTGACAGGACGGCTCAGCAGCAACGATCCCAATCTGCAGAACATCCCGATCAAGACGGCCGAGGGCCGGCGTGTGCGCGAGGCCTTCATCGCGCCGCCGGGCAGCATGATCGCCAGCGCCGACTATAGCCAGATCGAGCTGCGCATCATGGCCCATATCAGCCAGGACGAGGCTTTGCTGCGGGCCTTCGGCGAGAACATGGATGTGCACCGCGCCACGGCCGCAGAGGTTTTCGGTGTGGCGCCCGCCGAAGTCAGCAGCGAACAGCGGCGCTACGCCAAGGTCATCAATTTCGGCCTCATCTACGGCATGAGCAGCTACGGCCTGGCAAAGGCGCTTGGCATCGACAATACGGCAGCGAAAAACTACATCGAGCGCTATTTTCAGCGTTATCCCGGCGTCAAGAACTACATGGACGAAACCCGGCTCGAGGCCAAGCGTCTTGGCTATGTGCAGACCGTGTTCGGGCGCCGGCTGTATCTGCCGGAGATCAACTCGCCCAATGGTCCGCGCCGCGGCGGCGCCGAGCGCGCCGCCATCAACGCGCCCATGCAGGGTACGGCGGCCGACCTCATCAAGCTGAGCATGGTTCGCGTGCAGGAAGTCCTGGACCAGGAGCAGCGCGCCACGCGCATGATCATGCAGGTGCACGACGAACTGGTGTTCGAGGTGCCCGAGGCCGAGGTGGACTGGCTGCGGGTCGAGATTCCGCGCCTCATGGCAGGCGTTGCCGCGCTGCGCGTGCCGCTGGTGGCCGAAGTCGGCGTGGGGCCGAACTGGGACAAGGCACACTGAGGTCTGTGCATACACATTCAGGAGGTAGATATGTTTCACGACAATGTCCAAGCCGATTTCGACTCCCTGCTGCCGGGCAGCAGCACGCAGCAGGGCGCTTCGCGCCGCACCGCGATCAAGGCGGCGCTGGGCATCGGCTATGCCGCTTCGGCAGGGCGCCTGATGGCGCAGACGGTCATCAAGACTTCGTCCGCAGGGTTGCGTACCGAAGAAATCACCTATCAGGTCAACGGCTTCAAGGTGCCAGCCTACGTGGCTGCGCCGCTTGGCAAGACCCGACTGCCGGTGATTCTTGTGATTCAGGAGGTCTTCGGGGTTCACGAGTACATCGCCGACACGGCACGCCGCTTCGCCAAAGAGGGCTACCTTGCGATCGCCCCCGAACTCTTTGCGCGGCAGGGCGATCCGGGCTCGTACAACGAAATAGCCAGACTGATGTCCGAGGTGGTCGCCAAGGTGCCAGATGCGCAGGTCATGGCGGACCTGGATGGTGCCGTGGCATGGGCCGGCGCCAACGGCGGCAATGCGGCCAAGGTCGGCATCACAGGCTTTTGTTGGGGCGGCCGCATCGCATGGCTGTATGCGGCCCACGCGCCGATCAAGGCCTCGGTGGCCTGGTACGGCCGGCTGGTCGGCGAGCCCACGGCCATCACGCCCCGGCATCCGGTCGATGTCGCGGCCTCCCTGAAAGCGCCTGTGCTGGGTCTGTATGGCGGAGACGACGCTGGCATTGCCTTGACTACTGTGAACCTGATGAAGACTGCGCTGGCTGCAGGCACCGCTGCGTCCAGAGCCTCGGAGTTCGTCGTCTACCCCAAGGCTCCCCACGCCTTTCATGCCGACTACCGGCCGAGCTATCGCCAGGGGCCGGCCGAAGACGGCTGGCGGCGGGCCCTGGGATGGCTGCGCAGCCACGGCGTGGCCTGAGCGGGCGGGCTGCTGCCCGCGACGGCGGGTAGACTCGACATATGACCTTTTTCGCGATCATTGTGGCCACGCTGGCGGCCGGCATTGGCAGTGTCTGGCTGGCCGCGCTCCTGAGTTTCGCCATGATGGGCCGCTTCACGCAGCACCTTCTGAGCATGGCAGCGGGCGCTTTGCTGGCCACGGCTTTCCTGAACCTGCTGCCCGAAGCCTTCGAGAGCAAGGTGAATCCTGAGACCCTGTTCGCGACGCTTTTGGTCGGCCTGGTGTTTTTCTTTCTGCTCGACAAGGCCGAGCTGTGGCATCACGGCCATGAGCACCACCATGAGGCCCCGGGGCGCGACCCTGCCCACGACCACGAGCATGCGCGTGGGAGCGGCGCCCATGCGCACCAGCCGCCGATGTCCGGTGGCTGGGCGGTCCTGGCCGGCGACAGCATCCATTGTTTTGGTGACGGCATCCTGATCGCCTCGGCCTTCATGGCCGACATGCGGCTGGGCATCATCGCCGCGCTGGCCGTTCTCGCGCATGAGGTGCCCCATCACATGGGCGACCTGATGGTCTTGCGCATGACCACCGGCAACCGGCGCGCGGCCCTGATCAAGGTGTCCCTGGCCGGCTCCGTCACGGCGCTGGGTGGCGTTGTGGGGGCCTGGCTGGTGGACATGCTGCATGGCAGCCTGCCGTATTTTCTGGTCATTGCCTCCAGCAGTTTTGTCTACGTGGCATTGGCCGACCTCATCCCCCAGCTGCAGAGGCGGCTAAGTGCACGCGAGACGATCGCGCAGATCACCTGGCTGTCGGTGGGCATCGGTCTGGTGCTCGTGGTCAGCGCGCTGACCCACGGCCAGCACTGAGGCCGCACCGCAGGCTTGACGCCGTCGCGTCAGTAGCGATAGGGGTTGTTGGGGCGCGCGTCATACCGATCCGGAACGCCATCGCGGTCACGGTCCGCGCTGCGGCCTTTCCCGTGTCCATTTCCGTATCCGTGTTCGCGTCCGCCGCGCTCGCGTCCGCCACGTTCCCATCCGCCGCGGTGCATCTCCCAGCGGTTGCCACGCTGTACCCAGGCCGGTTGAACATAGCTGTAGCCGGGGCGTGCCTGCATCCAGACGCCGGTCGCCCAGACGTAGGAGCGGCCGTTCCACTGCCAGTGACCTGGCGCCCAGATGTGGCCGTGGCGAGGCGCCGGAGCGTACTCGATGCGCAGGGGCGGTGGCCCGAACTGCACACTGATGGACACCTCCGCCGATGCCGGCGTGCTGGTCGCCGCCAGCGAAGCCACCGCGAGGCAGGCTGCAATGAGGCTGGTTTTGATCATGATGGTTCTCCTGTTGTGGAGTCCCCATCATTGGCGCTCAAGGTAAAGCCTTTGTAGCGCGCAGGCGAAATCTTGTGAAGCAATGTATCGGCACGAGGTCTTGTCCTACAAAACCCCGCGGCCGGGGGGGCGTTCAGCCTTTGGCCACCGGGCGCGCCGGGTCGGTGCACCACTCGCTCCAGCTTCCCGCATACAGCGGCGCGCGGCCCAGCCCGGCAATTTCCATCGCGATGAGGTTGGGCACGGCACTTACGCCGCTGCCGCAGTGGTGAACCACATGGCCCGGTTCCCGGCCCTGCAGCAGCGCCTCGAACTCGCTTCTGAGCTGCGCTGCGGGTTTGAACTTTCCATCGGCATCCAGGTTCTGGCCGAAAGGGCGGTTGAGCGCGCCGGGAATGTGTCCGGCTACGGGGTCCAGGGGCTCGACTTCGCCCTTGTAACGGGGCGTGGCGCGGGCGTCGATCAGGGTCTGCGATGCGCCCAGTCCGGCGAGCACGGTTTGCGTGTCTGCAAGCGCTGCCCGCGCCGTACCCAGTGCGAAGCGCCCCGGACTGGAGGGTGGCGCGTCGCCACTCGTCACAGCGCCACCTGCTGCCAGCCACGCCTGCAGCCCGCCATCGAGCACAGCGACCTGTTCGTGACCGGCCCACTTCAGCATCCACCACAGGCGGCCGCAGTAGTTTGCGCCCTGGCGGTCGTACACCACAGCCTGCATGTCGTTGCTGAATCCGATCTCTGCAAGCCACTGCGCGAACGCTTCGCGGCTCGGCAGCGGATGACGTCCCCCGCTGGCGCGCCTCGCGCCGGACGTGCTCAGGTGGCGATCGAGGTCGGCGCGCACCGCGCCGGGGATGTGCGCTTGCAGGTATTGCTGGTCGCCGGCTTCCGGTCGGGTCAGATCGAAGCTGACGTCGAACACCATGAGGGGGCTGCCGCTGGCCATGAGGGACTGCAACTGCGCGGGGCTGACCAACAGTGTGTAGGACATGGAAACTCCTGTGAAAGTAGAGGACTGCGGATGCTTCAGCGCTGGGCGGGCCTGGCGTCGCGCGCAAGGCCTTGGGTGCCGGTCACAGCGCGGTCGCGCAACACGGTGGCGGCGATGCCGCTGACCACGATGGTCGCCATGCCGGCCCAGCCCAGCCAGGGAATGGCGTCGCCAAAGACCAGCAGGCTGTATACCGCAGAGAACACGATGCCGGAATACTGGAGGTTGGCCACCATCAGGGTGGCGCGCTGATTGGCGCCGGTGCCGAATGCGCGTGTCATGCAAAGCTGGCCCAGCGAGGCCAGCAGACCCATGGGAATCAGCCAGACCGCCCCACGCCAATCCCAGTCAGAAAGGCCGGTCACGGCCATGGCCAGTCCGCCACTCACGGTGGAGATGACGGCGAAGATATAGACTGTGCGGCCCTCGGGCTCGCCCGCACGGGTCAGCGCCAGGATCTGCAGGTAGGCCAGGGCCGAGCCGACGCCTGACAACAGCCCCACCAGCCCGGCCAGGCCTTGATTCTGTTCAATGGTGGGCCGCAGCATCATCACCACGCCCGCAAAGCCCGCGATGACGGTCAGCAGCAGAGGAACCTGGGCCCGCAAGGTGGGACCCGTGGCCCGCAGCTTGGGCGTCATCCAGACGCCGGCAACAAGGAAGACGGCCAGCCAGATGCTGCTCATGTAGTTGAGCGTCATGGCTGTGGCCAGGGGCAGGTGCGCGATGGCGTAGAACCACGCGCCCAGGGACACCACACCCAGCAGCGAACGTTTGATGTGCAAGCCTGGCACGGGAGTGCGCAGCGACTGCCCTTGCACGCGCAGCAGCGCCGCCATGAAGATGATTCCCACGATGCCCCGGTAGAAGAGCAGTTCGGCGGCATTGAAGTACGCGCTCGAAAGCTTGATGCACACCCCCATGCTGGCGAACAGCAGCGAGGCCAGAAGCATCCACAGCGCCTGCTTCACGGGTTCATTTCGCCGGACCGGCCGTTCAGGGGCGCAGCCGGTCGGCGCCGATGGCTGCGCGGTACCACTCGTGGAAGTGCTGCATGCCGTCTTCCATCGGGCTTTGGTAGGGGCCGGTCTCGTTATCGCCGCGCTGCATCAGCGCGTGGCGACCGGCGTCCATGCGCAGCGCGATCTCGTCGTCTTCGATGCAGGTCTCCATGTAGGCGGCCTGCTGCGATTCGACGAACTCGCGCTCGAAGGCAGCGATCTCTTCGGGGTAAAAGAACTCGACCATGTTCAGGGTCTTCTGCGGGCTGACAGGGTGCAGCGTGGACACGGTCAGTACATGCGGATACCACTCGACCATGATGTGGGGGTAGTAAGTGAGCCAGATCGCACCGTACTGCGGTGGCTCACCGCGGCGGTAATCCAGCAGCGCCTTTTGCCAGCGCTCATAGACCGGGCTGCCGGCTCTGCCGAGGCGGTTGGCCACGCCCACGGTCTGCACCGAGTACTGGTCCTTGAATTCCCAGCGCAGGTCTTCGCAGCTGACGAACTGGCCCAAGCCAGGGTGGAAAGGGCCGACGTGGTAGTCCTCGAGGTAGACCTCGATGAAGGTCTTCCAGTTGTAGTTGCACTCGTGCATTTCGACGCGGTCCAGCACATAGCCGGTGAAATCGAGGGCGGAGCGTGGCCCCATATGGGACAAATCGGCAGCGACGTCGCGGCCGTTGGCCTCGAACAGCAGGCCGTTCCATTCCTGAAGGGGATAGTTCTGCAGGTTCAGGCAGGGGTCTTGCGCGAAATGGGGTGCGCCGAGCAGCTGGCCGGATGCGTCGTAGGTCCAGCGGTGCAAGGGACAGACGATGTTGCCCCCGGCCGCGCCCAGCAGCGAGCCACGGCCTTTGAGGATGACCGCCTGGCGGTGGCGGCAGACGTTGGAGATCAGCTCCACGCCGCGCGATGTGCGCGTCAGGGCCCGGCCTTCACCTTCCTGGGGCAGGGCGTAGTAGTCGCCGGGTTGCGGCACGGCAAGGCTGTGCCCTACATAGCGCGGCCCGGACCCGAACAGAGCCTGCTTTTCAAGCGCAAACAGCGCGTTGTCGAAATAGCTTGAAACTGGTAGTTGGCTTGCGGCCTGCTGCAGTCGAAGACTTAAATCAGACATGGTGTCCTGACCTAAAGACTCCCCACAGGGAGGGTAGGCGCCTGAGCGCGGAAAAAAAGAAGGGCCGACAGGCCCCGCAGAAGGGATTTGGATTGTACCCTTGGGTTCGATGTCGTCTGCGCCAGAGGGCTGCAGGGATTAAAATCCAGGGTTTCCACCTGCACCGAAGCATTCATGTCCAAGGCCCCCCCTTCCGCCGCCGTGCCCGCCAGCTATGAGGCGGCGCTTGAAGAGCTGGAGCAACTGGTCGGGCGCCTCGAATCAGGCCAGATGCCTCTGGAGCAACTTCTGAGCGGTTACCAGCGCGGCGCGGAACTGCTCAAGTTCTGCCGCGACAGGCTGGAGGCCGTCGAGGGCCAGATCAAGCTCGTCGACGAGGGCGCATTCAAACCATGGACGCAGGAGTGAGCCCGGTCGCTCTGGCGGCGTGCCCATTTGAGCTGGGCTCCTGGTCCCGGGACCAGCTCGAGCGGGTCGAGCGCGCCTTGTCTGCGTGGGTGGCCGCCGATGCGCCCGCCGGCCTGGGCGAGGCCATGCGCTACGCCGTTCTGGACGGCGGCAAGCGCTTGCGGCCCTTGCTGGTGCTGGCCGCCAGCGAAGCCGTGAACGGACACCCGGACGCCGCTGTGCGAGCGGCTTGTGCGGTCGAGTTGATCCACGCTTACTCACTGGTTCACGATGACATGCCCTGCATGGACAACGATGTGCTGCGTCGTGGCAAGCCGACGGTCCATGTGCAGTATGGCGAAGCCCGCGCCCTGCTGGCCGGCGATGCCCTGCAGGCGTTGGCTTTCGATCTGCTTACTCCGGAGTACAGCGGCATCCCGGCGGCCACTCAGGCGCAGTTGTGCCGCCTGCTGGCGCGTGCCGCCGGCTTCGAGGGCATGGCCGGCGGCCAGGCGATCGACCTTGCAAGCGTCGGGCACAGTCTCGACGAAGCGCAATTGCGCGCGATGCACCGCATGAAGACCGGCGCCCTGCTGCAATGCAGTGTCATGATGGGGGCAGCTTGCGCCGACCCGGCAGTGGCCGTGGACAGCAGGACCACGGCCGCCTTGAATGATTTCGGCGCCGCCCTGGGGCTGGCGTTCCAGGTCGTTGACGACATCCTCGATGTGGTCGCCGATTCCGAGACTCTGGGCAAGACCGCCGGCAAGGATGCGGCGCGCGACAAGCCGACCTATGTGTCGGTGCTGGGTCTGGAGCGCTCCCGCGCCCATGCCCGCGAGCTCCTGGCGCAGGCCCTTGAAGCGCTTGACCGCAGCGGCCTGAGCGCAGAACGCACGCGCGTGCTGCGCGCGCTGGCCGGTGCTGTCGTGAACCGCAGCAGCTAGACACCATGCCTTACCCATTGCTCGATACCATCCATCTACCGGCCGACCTGCGCGCCCTGTCGCGCGCGCAGTTGCGCCCCCTGGCCGACGAACTGCGCGCCTTTGTGCTCGACAGCGTGTCAAGCACCGGGGGGCATCTGAGTTCCAATCTGGGCACTGTGGAACTGACGGTCGCGCTGCACTATGTGTTCGAGACGCCCCACGATCGCCTGGTCTGGGACGTGGGTCATCAGACCTACCCGCACAAGATACTGACTGGCCGGCGCGACCGCATGGGTTCGCTGCGCCAGTTCGGCGGTCTGTCTGGATTTCCCGTTCGCAGTGAGAGCGAATACGACGCCTTCGGCACCGCCCATTCCTCGACCTCGATTTCCGCGGCCTTGGGCATGGCGCTGGCCGCCCGCCAGAAAGGCGAGAGCCGGCGTGCCGTGGCCATCATCGGCGACGGCGCCATGAGCGCGGGCATGGCCTTCGAGGCGCTCAACAATGCCGGTGTTGCCGACTGCGATCTGCTCGTCATCCTCAACGACAACGACATGTCGATCAGCCCGCCGGTGGGCGCGCTGAACCGCTACCTCGCGCAGCTGATGAGCGGCCAGTTCTATGCCGCGGCCAAGAACGTGGGCAAGACCGTGCTCAAGGCGGCGCCGCCGCTGTTCGAACTGGCCAAGCGGCTGGAGGAGCATGCCAAGGGCATGGTGGTGCCGGCCTCGCTGTTCGAGAAATTCGGATTCACCTACATCGGCCCCATCGATGGCCACGTTCTCGAATCGCTGATTCCCACGCTGGAGAACATCAAGAACCTGCGCGGGCCG
>JAURZS010000108.1 GCA_030653255.1 Burkholderiaceae bacterium
CAGCGCGCGCTCGGCGGGGATGGCGATGGTTTCGCGGCGTCCGTGTTCGTTGAGGACTTCGATGTCGCGCGTCAGGGGCGCGCGGGCCTGCGTCAGATGGGGAATACGGTCGGGCCGGGGCATCGCGCTAGCCTACAGCAATTCCGCCAGCGCGGCGCGGCAAGGGGCAAGCCCCAGCGGCTCAGCCCTTCTTGGCAGACTTGACCGCCGCCGGTGCGGCAGGCGCGGGCTTGGCAGCGCCTGTCATGGCCGCTGTCGCAGGCGCGGCCGTCCCGCCCGGGTTGTAGACAAAGGGGCCGGGGTCGGCGCAGGCAGGCAAGGCCGCAGCCGGCTTGGTCGGCGTGCCCGAGGCCTTGGCCGTCTTGTAGTAGCTGGCGGCCACTTTGTCCTGCGATTTGCACAAGAGGAAGGCGTCCACCTTGCCGCTCCAGGCGGTTCTGGCGGCGGCTTCGGCGGCCTTGGCCTTGGCTTCGTCGCTGAGCACCGGCGCCGGCAACTTGGCCACTGCCGCCGCCGATGCGGCAGCAAGGATCAGGGCGATCATGAGCTTATTCATGGGGGTTCCTCGTCTACACCTGAACGGCCCGACCCGCCGGCGCCTGGCCGTCGCGCTGCGCCGGGATTTTTCCTGACTTGATATCGTCATACCAGAGCTCGTGATGCTCGCGGGCCCAGGCTTCGTCCACATTGCCTTCGCGCATGGCGCGGTAGGCGCCTTTCATGCCGATGGTGCCGATGTAGATGTGCCCCATGAAGAGGACGATCATCAGAACGGCTGAAGTGGCGTGGACCATGTGCGCAATCTGCATGGTCTCGCGCACATAGACCAGGTTGGGCAGCAGCTTGTCCAATACCAGTCCGGAAGATACGACGAACAAGCCCAGCAGGAAGACGCCGCCCCAGAACACCAGCTTCTCGCCTGCGTTGAACCGGTGCGAGGGCACTTCCTTGCCCGACAGCAGGCCGCCGCCCTTGAGCAACCAGCGCAGGTCACCCCGCCCGGGCAGGTTGTCACGCACAAAAGTCAGAAACACCACGACCAGCGACACGGCGAACAACGGCCCGGCAAAGTTGTGGGCGGTCTTGAGGGTCCAGGTCAGCCAGCCGAACAAGGTGCCGCCGATGACCGGCAGCAGAAAGAACTTGCCGAACGCCATGACGACGCCGGAGATGGCGAGCACGCAAAAGGCTATGGCGTTGGTCCAGTGCGCCGAGCGCTCGAAGGCAGTGAAGCGCTGGATCGACCCGCGCCCGTCATTGGCATGGTGTCCCAGCGGCCCCTTGCCGAAATAGAACAGGGCCAGCGCCCCCAGCACGATCAGCACCAGCGAGCCGCCATAGGGAATGATGAAGTTGTTGCGCACCTGGCGCCAGGCCTCGCCGGCATTGGTCAGGCGCGAGCCCGGGTACTGCACGAAAGGCTGGATCAGCGTACCGGCCTCGGGGGCTTCGCTCTTGGGCAGGCTGCTGTAGCCCTCCGCACCGGAGCCGACCTGACGCCACATGGGCGCGTTGTTGCCCGGCTGGACCTTGGCGCGTTCGGCATTGGTCTGGTCGGCGTACTTCGGATCGGCCGACGCATCGGGCTTGACCTCGAAGATGTTCTGCCCCTGCACACCGCCTGCGGCAGCGGGCGCGACAGCGGCTGCCGCCGGCGCCTCGGCCGGTGCAGCGCCCGCGGCCTGCGGCTTGGCCTGCGCGAACACGCCGCCGCACAAGCCCAGGCTCAGCACGAAGACAGCAATGAGGTGTCGTGTCATGGCCGCCGCCTCTCAGTTGACCTTGAGATAGTCGTTCTGCCCGCTCTGGGTGCGCGTCTTCAGTTGCTGCTCCCAGCTGGTCTTGTCGCCCGCCTTCCAGCCTGGCGCCGCATAGGAGCCGACCGTTCCGCTGTAGGCGGCAGCATCCTGCTTTGTGCCGCCCGCAGTCTGCGGCTTGTCGCCGCAGGCGGACAGGGCCGCGAGGGTAGCGAAAGCCAGTACCGCGCGCATCATGATTTTCCTCCCGGGGGTTGACCGGCCTGCTTGGAGCCATAGGCTGTGCCCCAGCCCCAGACTTCGGCGCCCTTGCCGCGCATCACCACGCGGTTGCGGAAGATATCGGCCACCACATCGCCGTCGCCGGCGAGCAAGGCCTTGGTCGAGCACATCTCGGCGCAGGCCGGAAGCTTGCCTTCGGCCAGGCGGTTGCGACCGTATTTTTCGAACTCGGCCTCGCTGCCATTGGCTTCAGGCCCGCCGGCGCAGAAGGTGCACTTGTCCATCTTGCCGCGCACGCCGAAGGCGCCCGAGGAGGGGAACTGCGGCGCCCCAAAAGGACAGGCGTAGGAGCAATTGCCGCAGCCGATGCACACGTCCTTGTCGTGCAGCACCACGCCTTCGTCGGTGCGGTAGAAGCAATTGACCGGACACACGGCCATGCACGGCGCATCGCTGCAGTGCATGCAGGCCACCGAGATCGACTTCTCGCCCGGCACGCCGTCATTGAGCGTGACCACGCGGCGGCGGTTCACGCCCCAGGGGACTTCGTGTTCATTCTTGCAGGCGGTGACGCAGCCATTGCACTCGATGCAACGCTCCGCATCGCAGACAAATTTCATTCGTGCCATAACTATGCCCTCTCCACATTACAGACCGTGGTCTTGGTTTCCTGCATCATCGTCACGCTGTCGTAGCCGTAAGTTGTAGCGGTATTGATGGCCTCCCCGCGCACTACTGGCGCCGCGCCGTTGGGGTAATAGGCCAGCATGTCCGCGCCCTGCCAGCGCCCGGAAAAGTGGAAGGGCATGAACACTGTGTCCGGGCCGACCCGCTCCGTGACCATGGCCTGCACATTGAGGCGCGCGCCGGTCGGTGTGCTGACCCAGGCGCGGTCGCCGTTGCGTATGCCCTTGGCGGAGGCCACCTTGGGGTTGATCTCAATGAACATTTCCTGCTGCAGTTCGGCCAGCCAGGGGTTGGATCGGGTTTCCTCGCCGCCGCCCTCGTATTCCACCAGGCGCCCGGAGGTCATGATCAGGGGGAACTTCTCGTGGACCTTGTCTTCGACGGCCTTGGCCTGCGCCGACTTGAACATGGTGGGCAGCCGCCAGAAGGTCTTGATGTCATTGTGCGAGGGGTACTTGGCCACCAGATCGGGGCGGATGCCGTAGATCGGCTCGCGGTGCTGCGGAATGGCGTCGGGGAAATTCCAGACCACGGCACGCGCCTTGGCGTTGCCGAACACATGGCAGCCATGGCCCTGCATGACAACGCGGATGATACCGCCTGAGGGATCGGTCTTCCAGTTCTTGCCTTCGGCGGCGGTCTTCTCGGCGTCGGTGAGATCGTCCCACCAGCCGAGCTTTTTCATCAGCACATGGTCGAACTCCGGATAGCCGGTGGTGATCT
>JAURZS010000109.1 GCA_030653255.1 Burkholderiaceae bacterium
GCCCACGCCGCCACCGCCCCCACCCCCAGCGCCCAATCCGTCATCGACGCCCTCACCCGCGCCAATGCCGCCGTGGTGGGCATCCAGGTCAACGCATCTGCCGGTTCCCGCTCCGCCGAAACGCTGGGCCGCCAGCGCAGCGGGTCGGGCGTGGTGATCGGCGCGGACGGCCTGATCCTGACCATCGGCTATCTGCTGATAGAGGCTGAAACCGTGCAGGTCATGACCCAGGACAACAAGACCCTGCCCGCCCGCGTGGTGGCCTATGACCTGGCCACCGGGTTCGGCATGGTGCGGCCACTGCTGCCGATGCGCGGCATCGCGCCGGTGCCGCTGGGCAGCCTGTCCGATCTCAAGGACGGCGACGCCATGATGGTGTCCACCGGCGGCGACGATGGCGGGGTGGCCATGACGCAGCTGGTGAGCAAGCGGCCGTTTTCCGGCTATTGGGAATATCACATCGAATCGGCCCTGTTCACCAGTCCTCCGGTGGGCAACCACAGTGGCGCGCCCGTATTCAACCAGAAGGGTGAACTGATGGGGATCGGCAGCCTGTTTGTAGGCGATGCGATCGGCGAGAACCGGCGCCTGCCGGGCAACATGTTCGTGCCGGTGGACCTGCTCAAACCCATCATGGCCGAGATGCAGCAGACCGGCGCCAGCAAGCAAAGCCGCCGCCCCTGGCTGGGCCTGACCTCCAGCGAGCAGGGTGGGCGCGTGCAGATCGTGCGCGTCAACAAGGACAGCCCGGCTGCTTCGGGCGGGCTGCAGCCGGGCGATGTGGTGCTGGCTGTGGACGGGATCCGGGTGGCGACGCTGGAAGAGTTCTACAAGAAGGTCTGGGAACACGCCAACCCCGACGATGAGATCAAGCTGACGGTGCTGCAGGGGGCGGATTTGAAGAACATCACGATCAAGGCGGTGGACCGGATGTCGACGATGATGAAGCCGGCGGGGATTTAGTGTGGACCGCCAGCAGCACTAACCAGTCACCTGGGCCGCCCGGCGTCAATCCATCTCTGCGTCATGTTTCGCGCGAGGTTGTAGCGGGCGCAGTTGTATTGCTCCAGGTGGTCCAGTTCGGTGTTCGCGATGACGTGCAACGCCGCCAGGTCAGCGGCGGCCACGGACACTTGCGAAAATGCGTCTTCCAGCTTTCGGCCGTAGAAGACGACGAACTGCATGAGCTCATTGAGGGCCTGTCGGTAACGGGCTCGGACCGGGTCGGGCACGGCCAGGGAAGCGCGCAGCACGCTGTACTTCTGAATTGAGCGACGGTAGATGTATTCAAACAGTTCCACGGCCGCAGCGACGTTGCGCTGTTCATAGACGCCGAGCATCGCTGTCGCATAGTCCGTCCGCTCCACGTCCAGGAAGGACAGGGGTGCGCAGTTGTACAGCAGGAGCGGCATGTTGGCGCTCAGGCGGCTCGTGCGCTTGTTGCCATCTGCAAAAGGCTGCAGGTAGGCGACGTTGACCCACAGGAAGAACGCGGCCTCCACCGGGTTTTGGATGTGGCGTGCCTTGTCGATGATGGACTTCAGCGCACCTTCCAGCACCGAGGGGATGTTGCTCGGGGAGTAGACAGAGCCGTCGATGTTCACCACGCGCCGGCGGATGCTGCCAATGTCCCGCGAGTCTTTCAAAAGGTCCTTCATCAACTTGGCCTGCAAGTCAACGACGACGTTGACCGTTATCCCCTCCGTCGGCACAGCGTCGACCATGAACTCGATGGCGTTCTTGTGGTTGAGCAGCATCAGGGTGTCTGCGTCGAAGGGGCCCGCTT
>JAURZS010000115.1 GCA_030653255.1 Burkholderiaceae bacterium
AAATGGTGATGCCGGGTGACAACGTGTCCATCACGGTCAAGCTGATCAACCCGATCGCCATGGAAGAAGGCTTGCGCTTCGCCATCCGCGAAGGCGGCAAGACCGTGGGCGCCGGCGTCGTTGCAAAGATTCTGGAGTAAAGGTCAAGTACCGTGAGGGCAGGCCGGACGCCCGGCCCGCCCACAGGCTGAATGCGATAGGGGCGTAGCTCAATTGGCAGAGCGTCGGTCTCCAAAACCGAAGGTTGATGGTTCGATTCCTTCCGCCCCTGCCACCTGACCCGACGTAGGTGGCAAACAAGCCCGTCATGACCTGACGGGCTTCGGTGTCTCAGGGCACACGTGAAATTTAAGCAGGAACAAGCCAAAAATGGCCACTTCTCAAGTTGAAACCGTTAGTTCCGGAGGCGACAAGGCCAAGCTGGCCCTGGCCGTCGCGCTGGTGCTGGCCGCCCTGGTGGCTTTCTACATGCTCGCCAAGCAGGGGCAGATTGTCCAATGGGGCGCCTTGCTGGTGTGCCTGGGCGCGGCCGTGGTGATGTTCGTGACCTCTGAGCCTGGCAAGCAGTTTGTGGCCTTCGGTCGCGACGCCTGGCGCGAAGTGCGCAAAGTTGTCTGGCCAACGCGCAAAGAGGCCATCCAGATGACGGCCTATGTCTTTGCTTTCGTGGTCGTCATGGCACTGTTTTTGTGGCTGACCGACAAGACCCTCGAGTGGCTGTTCTATGACCTGATCCTGGGGTGGAAAAAATGACCGACGCTGTAGAAACAACCGCCTCCGAGGCGCCCGCAGCGCCCGTCAATCCGGATCTGCGCTGGTACATCGTGCACGCCTATTCCGGCATGGAAAAAGCGGTCGAACGCAACATCACCGAGCGCATCAACCGCGCCGGCATGCAGTCCAAGTTCGGTCGCATCCTGGTGCCTACCGAAGAAGTCGTCGAGATCAAGAACGGCCAGCGCAAGACGACCGAGCGCCGCCTGTTCCCCGGCTACGTGTTTGTCGAAATGATCATGGACGACGAAACCTGGCACCTGGTCAAGCACACCAACAAGGTCACGGGCTTTGTCGGCGGCGCCAAGAACCGGCCGGCCCCGATCTCCGAGGAAGAAGTCCAGAAGATCGTCAGCCAGATGCAGGAAGGCACCGAGAAGCCCCGCCACAAGGTGGAGTTCGAGGTCGGCGAATACGTGCGCGTCAAGGACGGCCCGTTCACCGATTTCAACGGCTCGGTCGAAGAAGTCAATTACGAAAAGAGCAAAGTCCGCGTGTCCGTCACCATCTTTGGTCGCGCCACACCGGTCGAACTCGAATTCAGTCAGATCGAAAAGACCTGACGCAAGGTGTTCGTGCCTCCCGACTCGGCACGAATGAAGTTGGTAGAGAGTCGTCAACCCCGGGGAGCCGAGGCCTGACCGAAAAAAGCGGTCCGACCCAGGCGTTATCACCCGCAAGGAGAAAAGCATGGCGAAAAAAATCGTCGGTTTCATCAAGCTGCAAGTACCGGCCGGCAAGGCCAATCCGTCGCCGCCCATCGGTCCGGCTCTGGGCCAGCGCGGCCTCAACATCATGGAGTTCTGCAAGGCCTTCAACGCCCAGACCCAGGGTGTCGAGCCTGGTCTGCCTCTGCCCGTGGTCATCACGGCCTTCGCTGACAAGAGCTTCACCTTCATCATCAAGACGCCGCCTGCGACGATCCTGATCAAGAAGGCGATTGGCCTGACGCAAGGTTCGGCCACGCCGCACAGCAACAAGGTTGGCAAGATCACGCGCGCTCAGCTCGAAGAAATCGCCAAGACCAAGATCAAGGACATGAACGCCGCTGACATCAATGCGGCGATCAAGACCATCGCCGGCACCGCCCGTTCGATGGGCGTTACCGTGGAGGGTGTGTAAATGGCCACCAAAAAGCAAAAAGCCCTGCAGGGCAAGGTCGACAGCAACAAGCTGTACCCCCTGGCCGAAGCGCTGGGCATCGTCAAGGAATGTGCAACGGCCAAGTTCGATGAGTCCATCGACGTGGCGGTCCAGCTCGGTATCGACGCCAAGAAGTCCGATCAAGTCGTTCGCGGCGCCGTCGTGCTGCCCAACGGCACCGGCAAGACCAAGCGCGTCGCTGTGTTCGCACAAGGCGCCAAGGCCGAGGAAGCCAAGGCTGCCGGCGCCGACATCGTTGGCATGGACGACCTGGCCGCGATGGTCAAGGCCGGCGACATGCCTTTCGACGTTGTGATCGCAGCACCCGACGCCATGCGCGTGGTCGGCACGCTGGGCCAGATCCTCGGCCCGCGCGGCCTGATGCCCAACCCCAAGGTGGGCACGGTCACGCCGGACGTCGCCACGGCGGTCAAGAACGCCAAGGCCGGCCAGGTGCAGTTCCGTGTCGACAAGGCCGGTATCGTGCACTCGACCATCGGCCGTCGTTCGTTCGACACCGACAAGCTGCAAGGCAATCTGGCTGCGCTGCTCGATGCTCTGACCAAGGCCAAGCCGGCCTCGAGCAAGGGTGTGTTCTTGAGGAAAGTCGCCGTCTCGTCGACCATGGGTGTGGGTGTCCGCGTGGACACGCAGTCCATTTCGGCCTGAGACATTTGAATTCGGGCCACCCGTCAAAAGGTGGCCCGGTGTGGTGGGCTGGCGAGATGTCTTCGGACATTTCGACAGGCCATCCAGGACCGTTGGCGCGCATCCCGGTGGTGCGCTTAATAGTGAGTCAAGCCAACGCAGATGGCGATCCCGCCGCATCAGGGAAACTGGTTTCCTGAAACGGTTGGTCGCTGCAAGCAAGCGTGCCAAAGGGCGTCAGCCCCGAGGCGCATTTAAAGGAGTAGACCTTGAGTCTTAATCGCAGTGAGAAACAAGCGGTCATCGATGAGGTGACCGGCCTCGCGGCAAAAGCTCAATCGCTCGTGATGGCAGAGTACCGTGGCATCACGGTCGCCGACATGACCCGACTGCGCTCTACAGCCCGTGCACAAGGTGTGAGCCTGAGCGTGTTGAAAAACACGCTGGCCCGCCGTGCCGTGGCCGGAAGCGCATTCGAAGTCGTCGCCGACCAGATGACCGGTCCGCTGATCTACGGCTTTTCCACAGACGCAGTTGCCGCCGCCAAGGTGGTGGCCGACTTCGCGAAGACCAACGACAAGTTGGTGATTCGCGCCGGCGCGCTGAGTGGCAAGGTCCTGGACGTCAATGGCGTGAAGCAACTGGCCAACATTCCTTCCAAGGAAGTTCTGTTGTCGCAATTGCTGGGCTTGATGCAATCCCCGATTTCCCGTACGGCCCGCGTGTTGGCCGCACTGGCGGAAAAGCGGGGCGAGGGCGCAACCGAGGCAGCAGCCGCTTGAGCGGCTTGTGTTTTTTAAAAGTTTCAGGAATAGGAAATCAAAATGGCATTCGATAAAGACGCATTTTTGACCGCGCTTGACAGCATGACGGTCCTCGAACTCAACGACCTGGTGAAAGCCATCGAAGAGAAGTTTGGCGTGAGCGCGGCCGCCATGGCAGCACCCGCTGGTGCTGGCGGCGGTGCTGCTGCTGCAGTTGCCGAAGAAAAGACCGAATTCAACGTCATGCTGCTCGAAGCCGGCGCGAACAAGGTCTCCGTCATCAAGGCCGTGCGCGAAATCACCGGCCTGGGTCTGAAGGAAGCCAAGGACCTGGTCGACGGCGCTCCCAAGGCCGTCAAGGAAGGCATTGCCAAGGCCGACGCCGAAGCTGCCAAGAAGAAGCTGGAAGACGCCGGCGCCAAAGTCGAGCTCAAGTAAATCGGTTTCGGGCTACTGCGCGATGCGATATTGACGCTGCGATGCTCGCCGTACGGAAGTACGGCTGCGCTTCTCCCGTCAATCTCGCACCGCTCGCTACGCCCGAATTCCGATTTACGCGGGTTGGCATTCGGAGCCAACCCCTTTTGTGCGTAGAGCGCATTAGAAAGCAGGTTTTTTTGCCTGTTTTCTAGTGTCTTCTGGCCCCGACTGCAGAAGATGCCTTGGTTCGGGCGATGTGCAATGCATCGCCGTCCGCCAATGGTTGGTAGTGGCCAACCGCCAAGAATGGTGAGAAATGGAAATGCTCAACCGTCAGTCGCCTAGGACCTCATAGCCCGGAGATCTCATGGCCTATTCTTATACCGAACGCAAGCGCATCCGCAAGAGTTTCGGCAGCCGCGACAGCGTGCTGGAAATTCCCTACCTGCTTCAGATGCAGAAGGACGCCTACACGGCGTTCCTGCAAGCCGGCATAGCGCCGCAGAAGCGAACCATCGAGGGCTTGCAAGCTGCTTTCGATGCGGCCTTCCCGATCGTCTCGCACAATGGTTTTGTCGAGATGAAGTTCATCGAATACAACCTGGCCAAACCCGCATTCGATGTGCGCGAGTGCCAGACGCGCGGACTGACCTTCGCCTCGGCCGTGCGCGCCAAGGTGCAGCTCATCATCTATGACCGCGAATCCTCCACCTCGCAATCCAAGGTTGTGAAGGAAGTCAAGGAGCAGGAGGTCTACATGGGCGAAGTGCCGCTCATGACGGACAAAGGCTCGTTCATCATCAACGGCACCGAGCGCGTGATCGTGTCTCAGCTGCACCGCTCGCCGGGCGTGTTCTTCGAACACGACAAGGGCAAGACCCACAGCTCGGGTAAGCTGTTGTTCTCCGCTCGCATCATTCCCTACCGCGGCTCCTGGCTCGACTTCGAGTTCGACCCCAAGGACGTGCTGTACTTCCGCGTCGACCGCCGCCGCAAGATGCCGGTCACGATCCTGCTCAAGGCCATTGGCCTGAACCCCGAATCCATCCTGGCGAACTTCTTCGTCAACGACAACTTCCGCCTGATGGACAGCGGCGCGCAGATGGAGTTCGTCGCCGAGCGACTGCGCGGCGAAGTCGCCCGTTTCGACATCACCGACAAGTCGGGCAAGGTCGTGGTGGCCAAGGACAAGCGCGTCACCGTGCGCCATACCCGCGAACTGGAACAGTCGGGCACCACGCACATCAGCGTTCCCGAGGACTTCCTGGTGGGCCGCATCGTGGCCCGCAACATCGTCGATGCCGACACCGGCGAGATCATCGCCAAGGCCAATGACGAGCTGACCGAAGCCCTGCTCAAGAAGCTGCGCACCGCCGGCGTGCAGGATCTCCAGTGCATCTACACCAACGAACTGGACCAGGGCCCGTACATGTCGCAGACACTGCGCATCGACGAAACCGTGGACGAGTTTGCCGCCCGCGTTGCCATCTACCGCATGATGCGCCCCGGCGAGCCGCCGACCGAAGACGCGGTGCAGGCTCTGTTCCAGCGCCTGTTCTACAACCCGGACACTTACGACCTGTCGCGCGTGGGCCGCATGAAGTTCAACGCCAAGGTCGGCCGCGACGAATCCACCGGCCCCATGGTGCTGACCAACGAGGACATCCTGGCCGTGGTCAAGACCCTGGTCGATTTGCGCAATGGCCGCGGCGAAGTCGATGACATCGACCACCTGGGCAACCGGCGTGTGCGGTGCGTGGGCGAACTGGCCGAAAACC
>JAURZS010000116.1 GCA_030653255.1 Burkholderiaceae bacterium
AAATGGTGATGCCGGGTGACAACGTGTCCATCACGGTCAAGCTGATCAACCCGATCGCCATGGAAGAAGGCTTGCGCTTCGCCATCCGCGAAGGCGGCAAGACCGTGGGCGCCGGCGTCGTTGCAAAGATTCTGGAGTAAACGACCATGTCCACCACCAAGCAAAAAATCCGCATCCGCCTCAAGGCTTTCGATTACAAGCTGATCGACCAGTCCGCCGCCGAGATCGTTGACACCGCCAAGCGCACCGGCGCCATCGTCAAGGGCCCCGTGCCCCTGCCGACGCGCATGAAGCGCTTCGACATCCTGCGCTCACCGCACGTCAACAAGACCAGCCGCGACCAGTTCGAAATCCGCACCCATCAGCGCCTGATGGACATCGTCGACCCGACCGACAAGACCGTGGACGCGCTGATGAAGCTCGACCTGCCGGCCGGTGTGGACGTCGAGATAAAACTGCAATAACCCCCCGAGCGGCTTTGCCGCTCCCCCCTTGCAGGAGGGGGCACCGCCTGCAGCCCGGCGAAGCCGGTTCCGCGGTGGTTCTGGCAGAGGTAGTTGGTGGCCTGCGACAAGGCCATTCTCGGTCTTTTTAACGCGAACTTGCCTCTCGGGGCAGTTCGCGTTATAATTTAAGGCTCTGCGCGATTTGCCAATGGCGGTTGCCGGAGTTTCATCAACAGTCTTTCACGCCAAAACGTTGCCGCCAATTGCAGCTGCACCGGTGAAAGTTACGGAGAAAAACATGAGTCAGAGCAACTCCCAAGGGTTGCTGGGCCGCAAGGTGGGCATGATGCGCCTATTCACCGACGACGGGGACGCAGTGCCTGTCACGGTGGTGGATGTATCCAACAACCGAGTGACCCAGGTCAAAACCCAAGAGAACGACGGCTACGTGGCCCTGCAGGTCACGTTCGGTTCGCGCAAGGCCTCCCGCGTGACCAAGCCCGAAGCCGGCCACCTTGCCAAGGCAGGTGTCGAAGCCGGGGAAATCATCCAGGAATTCCGCGTCACGGCCGATGCCGCCGCCCAGTACAAGACTGGCGCCGTCATTGCGGTCAGCGACGTGTTCACCGTGGGCCAGAAGGTGGACGTGCAGGGCACGACCATCGGCAAGGGCTTCACCGGCACCATCAAGCGCCACCACTTCAAGTCGCAGCGCGCCTCGCACGGCAACAGCCGCTCGCACAACGTTCCTGGCTCCATCTCCATGGCCCAGGATCCGGGTCGTGTGTTTCCGGGCAAGCGCATGTCGGGCCACCTCGGCGACGACACCGTGACCACCCAGAACCTCGACGTCTTTCGCATCGACGAAGCGCGCGGCCTGCTGCTGATCCGCGGCGCCGTGCCCGGCTCTGCCGGTGGCTTCGTGACCGTGCGTCCCGCCGTCAAGGCCAAGCCCGCCAACGCCAAAGGAGCGAACTGATGCAGCTCGAACTCCTGAATGACCAAGGCCAGGCCGCGTCGAAGTTCGACGCGCCCGAGACCGTGTTCGGCCGCGAGTACAACGAAGACCTGGTTCACCAGATCGTTGTCGCCTTCCAGGCCAATGCGCGCCAGGGCACCCGTGCCCAGAAGGACCGTGAACAGGTCAAGCACTCCACCAAGAAGCCGTTCAAGCAAAAGGGAACCGGTCGCGCACGCGCCGGCATGACCTCCTCGCCCCTGTGGCGCGGCGGCGGTCGGACCTTCCCCAACATGCCCGACGAAAACTTCACCCAGAAGATCAACAAGAAGATGTACCGCGCCGGCATGGCGTCCATCCTGTCGCAGCTGGCCCGTGAAGGCCGTCTGGCGGTGGTGGACTCGCTGACCGTGGACTCACCCAAGACCAAGCCGCTGGCAGCCCGCTTCAAGGCGATGAACCTGCAGTCGGTCATGGTGATCGCCGAAGAGATCGACGAGAACCTGTACCTGGCATCGCGCAACCTTGCCAATGTGCTGGTCGTCGAACCCCGTTACGCCGATCCGGTGTCGCTGGTGCACTACAAGAAAGTGCTCGTGACCAAGGGCGCGATCGACAAGCTCAAGGAGATGTTCGCATGAGCAAGCAGGACAAACAACAAGGGTTTGACGAAGGTCGCCTGATGCAGGTTCTGGTCGCTCCCATCGTGTCTGAAAAAGCCACCATGGTTGCCGAGAAGAGCAATGCCGTGACCTTCAAGGTACTGCAAGACGCCACCAAATTCGAGATCAAGGCCGCCGTCGAACTGATGTTCAAGGTCGAGGTCAAGGGCGTCTCCGTGGTGAACACCAAGGGCAAGACCAAGCGCTTTGGCAAATCGACGGGCCGCCGCGACAACGTTCGCAAGGCCTACGTCATGCTCAAGCCGGGTCAGGAGCTCAATCTTGCCGGGGAGGCCGCGTAATCATGGCTGTCATCAAAATGAAACCCACCTCGCCCGGCCAGCGCGCCGTGGTGAAGGTCACGCGCGAACACCTGCACAAGGGTGAGCCGTACGCCCCGCTGCTCGAGCCGCAATTCCAGCGCTCGGGTCGCAACAACAACGGCCACATCACGGTTCGTCACAAGGGTGGCGGCCACAAGCACCACTATCGTGTGGTGGATTTCCGTCGCGACAAGGACGGGATTCCGGCCAAGGTCGAGCGCGTCGAGTACGACCCGAACCGTACGGCCCACATCGCACTGGTGTGTTACGCCGACGGCGAACGCCGTTACATCATCGCGCCGCGCGGCCTCGAAGTCGGCGCATCGCTGATGAGCGGCTCCGAGGCGCCGATCCGCGCCGGCAACACACTGCCGATCCGCAACATCCCGGTGGGCTCGACCATTCACTGCATCGAGCTGCAACCTGGCCGTGGCGCGCAGATCGCCCGCTCTGCCGGCACCTCCGCGACGTTGCTGGCCCGCGAAGGCACCTACGCCCAGGTCCGCATGCGCTCCGGTGAGGTTCGCAAGATCCACATCGAATGCCGCGCGACCATCGGTGAAGTCGCCAACGAAGAGCACAGCCTGCGCCAACTCGGCAAGGCCGGCGTGAAGCGCTGGATGGGTATTCGCCCGACCGTTCGCGGCGTGGTGATGAACCCTGTCGATCACCCGCACGGTGGCGGCGAAGGCAAGACCGGCGAAGGCCGCGTTCCTGTCGATCCATGGGGCAACCTGACCAAGGGTTACCGCACCCGCAACAACAAGCGCACGCAGGTCATGATCGTGTCGCGTCGCAAGAAGTAAAGGGAGTACGCAAAATGACTCGCTCTCTCAAAAAAGGCCCCTTCGCCGACCATCACCTTGTGGCCAAGGCCGACAAGGCTGTCACGACCAAGGACAAGAAGCCGATCAAGACCTGGTCGCGTCGCTCCATGATCCTGCCCGAGTTCATCGGCTTGACCATTGCAGTGCACAACGGCAAGCAGCACGTGCCGGTCTACATCACCGACCAGATGGTGGGCCACAAGCTCGGTGAGTTTGCGCTCACCCGGACGTTCAAGGGTCACCCCGCGGACAAAAAAGTCCAGAAGAAATAAGGAATCACCATGGAAACACGTGCAGTCCTTCGCGGCGTCCGCCTGTCGGTGGACAAAGGCCGCCTGGTCGCTGACCTGATTCGCGGCAAGAAAGTCGACCAAGCCCTGAACACTCTTGAATTCACGCAGAAAAAAGCTGCCGTGATCATCAAGAAGGTTCTGGAATCGGCCATTGCCAACGCCGAACACAACGACGGCGCCGACATCGACGAGCTGAAGGTGAAAACCATTCACGTCGAACAAGGCGCCACTCTCAAGCGCTTCACTGCCCGCGCCAAGGGTCGTGGTAACCGTATCAGCAAGCCCACGTGCCATGTGTACGTGACGGTCGGCAACTAAGAGGTCCGGAACATATGGGACAAAAAATCCACCCAACCGGCTTTCGCCTTTCGGTCAGCCGCAACTGGGCCAGCCGCTGGTACGCGAACAACCGCGATTTCGCCGGCATGCTGGCCGAAGACATCAAGGTGCGCGAGTACCTGAAAGTCAAGCTCAAGAACGCATCGGTGTCTCGCGTCCTGATCGAGCGTCCCGCCAAGAACGCCCGCATCACGATCTTCTCGGCACGTCCGGGCGTCGTGATCGGCAAGAAGGGTGAGGACATCGAAAACCTCAAGCGCGAACTCGGCCGTCAACTTGGCGTGCCCGTCGCGGTCAACATCGAGGAAGTGCGCAAGCCCGAAATCGATGCCAAGCTGATCGCCGACAGCATCACGCAACAGCTCGAAAAGCGCATCATGTTCCGCCGCGCGATGAAGCGCGCCATGCAGAACGCGATGCGCCTGGGCGCCCAGGGCATCAAGATCATGTCCGCCGGCCGCCTCAACGGCATCGAAATCGCCCGCACCGAGTGGTACCGCGAAGGCCGCGTGCCGCTGCACACCCTGCGCGCCGACATTGACTACGGAACCTCTGAAGCCAAGACCACCTACGGCGTCATCGGCGTGAAGGTCTGGGTCTACAAGGGCGACACGCTGGGCCGCAACGATGCGCCCGCCGCCGTCGAGCCCCGTGCCGAGGAAGAGCGTCGTCCGCGCGGTCCGCGTCGCGATGCCCGTCCTGGCGACCGCCCCCCAGCGCGCGGCCCGCGCCGCCCCGTGGGCGGCAACGTGGCCCCTGCCGATGGCAGCGACAAGCCCGCCGAAGCCACTACAGCTTCGGCTGCACCAGGTGCTGATGCACCGAAAACTACCGTTAAGCGCGTCCGCAAGGTAGGCGCGCCTGCAGCTGCAACGCCGGCTGCTGACGGTAAAGGAGAATAACCATGCTGCAACCCGCTCGCCGCAAATTCCGCAAAGAGCAAAAAGGCCGTAACACCGGTATCGCTACCCGTGGCAACACGGTGGCCTTCGGTGATTTCGGTCTCAAGTCCACCGACCGCGGCCGCCTGACGGCGCGCCAGATCGAAGCCGCGCGTCGCGCGATTTCCCGTCACGTGAAGCGTGGCGGCCGCATCTGGATCCGCGTGTTTCCCGACAAGCCGATTTCCCACAAGCCCGCAGAAGTGCGCATGGGTAACGGCAAGGGCAACCCCGAGTACTACGTCGCCGAAATCCAGCCCGGCAAGGTGTTGTACGAGATCGTCGGCGTGCCTGAAGACCTGGCTCGTGAAGCGTTCCGCCTGGCTGCTGCCAAGCTGCCGCTGCGCACCACGTTCGTCAGCCGCATGATCGGCGCCTAATTCAGGAGAATGAAGAAATGAAAGCTGCTGAACTACGCCAAAAAGACGTTGCCGGACTCCAGACCGAAGTCAAGGAGCTGCAAAAGGCCCATTTCGGCCTGCGCATGCAAAAGGCAACGCAACAACTGAACAACACCGCCACGCTGCGCAGTACGCGCCGCGACATTGCGCGGGCCAAGACCATTCTTGCTGAAAAGCAAGCCGCCAAGTAAGGAGCCCCCATGACGGAAGCTAAAAAATCCCTCAAGCGCACCTTGATTGGCAAGGTGGTCAGCGACAAGCGCACAAAGACCGTGACCGTTCTGATCGAACGCCGCGTGAAGCACGAGCTGTATGACAAGATTGTCGGCAAGTCGAGCAAATACCACGCCCATGACGAAAAGGGCGAGTACAAGCTGGGCGACGTGATCGAGATCACGGAGAGCCGGCCGATTTCCAAAACCAAGAACTGGGTCGCCACGCGCCTGGTTCAAAAGGCGGAAACGGTCTGACCCTCAGCCCCCGGTCCTGCGACAATATCAAAAACGGCCCACAATGTGGGTCGTTTTGTTTTTTTATTAGGAGAACTCATGATCAAAGTAGGCGATACCCTCCCCGCAGCAACCCTGATGGAGTATTCCGAGGTCGAAGGAGAAGGCTGCAGTATCGGCCCCAATCCGGTGGATGTGGCCAAGGCCAGCGCCGGCAAGACGATTGCCATCTTTGCTCTGCCTGGCGCATTCACGCCGACCTGCTCGGCCAAGCACGCGCCCGGCTATGTGACCAAGGCCGCTGAGCTCAAGGCTGCGGGCGTCGATGAAATCTGGTGCGTCAGCGTCAACGACGCTTTCGTGATGGGCGCCTGGGCGCGCGACCAGAAGGCCACCGGCAAAGTGCGCATGTTGGCCGACGGCAGCGCTGACTTCTCCAAGGCGCTGGGCCTGACGCTGGACCTGACTGCACGAGGAATGGGTCTGCGCAGCAACCGTTACTCCATGCTGGTCAAGAACGGCAAGGTTGCCACGCTGAATGTCGAGGCTGCGGGCAAGTTCGAGGTCAGCGACGTCGACACCATGCTGGCGCAAGTCAAGAAGTAGGAACACCCCCAGGCTACGTGCGCGTTGCGCACTCCGCCTCCCCCCTTGCAGGGGGCAACACCAGCGGCCCGGCGGAGCCGGTTCCGCGGTGTTTCTGGGATTGAATTACCGCTCCAGGTTGACCATCAGGTAGTGAGCGCCGGCTATGGGGGAGTGGTAGTAGGGGGCTATTTCTTGGAAGCCGAGGTCTTCGTAGAGGGCGCGGGCGGCTTCCATGTCGTCCAGGGTGTCGAGTAGCACGCAGCCATAGCCGGCACGGCGCGCGGCGTCCAGTGTGGCTTCTGCAAGTTGGCGGCCGAGCCCGAAACCCCGGAATGCCTTGCGGACGTAGAGGCGCTTCATTTCGCTCGCATTGGGGTAGTCCACCGTGTCCAGAGGCCGCAGCGCACAACAGCCAGCCACAGCGCCATCGACAAGGGCCAGCAGCAGGCTGCCGCGCGGCTCCGCATAGTCTCCCGGCAGGCCCGCCAGTTCGGCATCGAACGCCTGAAAGCACAAGTCCACACCCAACTGGTCCGCGTACTCGCGAAATATTTCGCGCGTTGCCTCGATTTCGTCAGGTCGAATGGGGGTGATCAGTTGCAGGTCGGCTGGGGCTTGCACGCAGTGTCGCTTTCGATTTCA